>JAUIAC010000153.1 GCA_030425545.1 bacterium
ACTCCCAGGCCGGCTCCTTGTCGCGGGCGGCCTTCTTGCGGGCCGCGAGGGTCTTGCGGATCTCGTCTTTGGTGCTCTCGAGGGCGCCGGCCGTACAGGTGCGGGGGCGCTTGTTGCCCGCCACGTCGCGGCGCGCGTCCTTGTCGGTGCACTGCCCGATGCCGATGGCCGGTGAGCCGAAGGTCGGGCGGTAGCGCTCGGTGTCGGTGAGGTTGAACACCGGCAGCAGCCGGCTGCTGACCAGGTCGAGCGCGATGAAGCCGATGCCGCCGTAGAGCACGGAGCGCGACACGTCGGCCTTCGACGCCTCCTGCCGGTGCACGCGGACGGCGTCGGGGGTGCCCATGAGCACGCTGGACTCGATGCGCAGGCGGGCGGGCTTCTTGTCGCCGAGCGCCGTGGCGACGAACACGCCCTGCCCGGAGTTGTAGGCCAGGGTGCTGCTCACCAGGTCGAGCCGACCGCCAGCGCGGACGTGCAGCGGCGCGTCGTCGCCGGCGCCGTTCTTGTTGTCGCTGACGAGCGTCGACACGATCCGCGCCGCAGCGCCGCCCTCGACATAGACCGCGCCGCCGCTGCGACCCTTGTTGCCGCTCACCCGGACACGCACCAGCTCGAGGCGGCCGCGCTTGACCCACACCGCGCCGCCCTTGCGACGGGCCTGGTTGGCCGTGAGCCAGCTGTCTTCGAGCCGCAGCGTGCTGTCGCCGAGCACCGCAGCCGCGCCGCCCTCGTCGCTGGAGCCGTTGGTCAGCGTGAGGCCGTCGAGGGTGACCTGGAAGCCGTCGCCCATGACGGTGAAGACGCGCCCCCGGCCGCCGGCGTCGAAGACCACGCGCCCCTTGCCGACCCGCTTGAGCGTGCACGAGCGGGTCGCGATGAGCCGCGCGCCCTTGTAGATGCCGGGCTTGAGGCAGACCACCGGCGCGCGCTTGCCCGGCTTGTCCATCGCCCGCTGAATCGCCGCGGTGTTGCCGTCGGCCCGCAGGGTCACCGAGCAGCGGGCCAGCGCCGTCGAAGACCACCCGCCGACCAGGGCCACGGCGCCGACCAGCGCGGCGCGGAGCAACGTGGCGCGGCGAGCGGGGGGGCGACGTGGGGGGGCGGGCGAGCGAGACATTGGGGCTCCAGTGACAGGTGGGCGTGGACAGGCGGCGGATGGTGCACGGCCGAGGCAGCGTCGGCTACCCGCCAAGACGGCGACCGGGGCACAGCGATTCAAACGACGGCGTCGGCGCGACATTCCCAGCGGCGTGGCTCGGAGACGCCGCGCGGCGCCCAGCCCATGGCGGAGCGCACGTTCGGCCTGGGGCGCGCTGCGGTGGCTCAGTTGGTGTCGATGGCCTGCTGAATCGCCGCGTCGAGCTTGCCCTGGTCCATCTTGCCCTCGGAGTCGGGCAGCACGGCGACGATCTTGCCCTCTGACGAGGCGGCGGCGATGGCGGGGGTGAAGCCAGCGCCCACCGGCTGCTTGTCGGTGCTGGTGAGCGACTTGTCCTTGTCGTAGACCATGACCACGCTGTCGGGGAGCTTGTACTCGGCCTTGATGGCGTCGCAGTCGGCCTTGGTGGGGGCCGGGCCGCTGGCCTCGAACTTGCCCTCGGCGTTCTTGACCACCACCTTCTGCTTGCCGGTGAGCACCACGAAGACGACGCCGATGTCCTTGTAGTTGGCGATGGTCGTCGCCAGCGCCGTGATGACGTCCTTGCCGCCCCAGTTGTCGTTCTCCGTGACCCAGTGCTGGTACGCGACGATGAGCTGCGCGGGGCTGCCGCAGAGCTCGGCCGGGTTGTAGGGCGAGTCGTCGTCACAGCGGTAGGCGCCCAGCGGCTGCCGCACGTAGTCGCCGACCTTGTTGCCGTAGGTCACGCCCTTGGGGCAGATCTCCTCGCCGATGGCGGTGCCGCAGGACACCTGGGTGCTGCCGGTGCTCTTGAGGTCGCCCTTGATGCGGAAGGACGAGAGGTCGAGCTCGAACTGCTTGCCGCCGTTCTTCAGCTTGATGGTGCCCTTGGGCTTGAGATCCTGGGCTTTCAGCGTGGCGGAGGTCTTGTTGGCCTCGCCGGGCTGCACCGGCGCGATGAGCACGCTGGCGTCGCCCCCAGCCAGGGTCCACTCGACCTTGACGCCCTTGTCGGAGCCCGGGAAGCCCTCGCAGGGCGTCGCGGCCTTGGCGGCGAAGAAGCTGGCCTCGGACAGGGCCAGACCGTCCCCAGCGCCGGGCTGGAAGGTGAGCTCCAGCGGGCAGGATCCGTCGGCCTTGGAGAGCGAGAGGTAGAGCGAGGTGATGCAGCCGTAGCCGGTGGCCTCGGGGTTGAGCTTGTGCACGATCTCGGCGACGACCTTGCCGCCGGCGTAGTCGATGTCGACCTGGGTGCCGTCCACGGTGGTGGAGAGCGTGCCGGTCACGGTCGGCCCAGCGGCGGTGGTCCCGCCGCCGTCGGCGACGTCAGCGCTGCAGGCGGGCAGGGCGGCGAGGCAGAGGGCCAGCGCCCACGACACGGAGACGTTGCGGGCGGACCGGGGCAGGCGGCCTCGATTCGAGGTGGGGCGAGACATGGGTGATCCTCCGTTGGAATTGGGCCGGCGTGCGAAGCGCTGGGGGCTATAGTACGAGGGTCGCGGCGCGGGTCCAGTGCGCGCGGTGGATTGCGAGCGAGGGAGCGGAAAACATGGCGACACGTCCGGCACAGGGGCAGGCAGCGGAGGCCAGGGCACGCACGCGCAGGGGGCAGCGGCCGCTGGCGCTCGACGACCTGACCCTGCCGGACCCGGGGGCTCGCTCGCTGCGGCAGGTGCTCTCGCGTCAGGTGCGGCGCTGGGAGCGGGCCTTCCCGGCGATGCCGGTGCGCTTGCTGGCGCCTGGAGACCGCGCGCTCTACGTGGCGTCGGTGCAGGCCTGGCGAGCGCTGGCCGAGACGGACCGGGCGCGCGCGGCGCACGTGCTGCGCATGCCGACCGTGTCCGTGCTCATCGAGTGCGCCCTGCGTCACGTGGGGCCGCAGGGCGACCACGCGGCGCTGGCGACGTGGCTGCGCGAGCTGAGCGCGCTGGTGCTGCTGGAGCTGGCGGTGCTCGGCGCGCTCCCCGAGGCGGGCGTGACCTGGACCCGCGAGGCGGAGGGGCGGGCGCCGCTGACCCTGCGGAGCGTGTCGGCCAACCTGGCCCTGCCGCTGCCCGACGAGGTCACGGCGGTGCGCTTCGGGCCCGGACTTCTGGCCCTGGAGCGGGCTGGCGGCGCGCTGCAGCTGGCGCTGGGTGACCCCGCCCCCCTGCCGGCCGTGGCGCAGTCCTGGGGCGCGACGCGGCCCTATCACGTCGTGGTGCCGGGGGTGTTTCTGGCCCTGTCCGACAACAACCCGCTGAGCGACTTCGAGGCCCACCCCGACAAGGAGGGCAACCAGCTCGATCTCGGCGACAAGCCGGTGAGCGCGTGGGTCGAGAGCCTGCGCACGTGCTTTGCGCTCATCGACACCCACCTCCCCGAGCTGGGCAAGGAGCTGCGGCTCATCGCGCGGCTGATCATCCCCGTGGGGTGGGACCCGGAGCGGCACCTGTCGGCCAGCTACCAGGAGTACATCGGCGCGATCTACCTGACCCTGCACCCGAACGACATGACCATGGTCGAGGCGGTGATCCACGAGTTCCAGCACAACAAGATCAACGCCGCGTTCAACCTCGACCCGCTCTTGCGCAACGCCTTCTCGCCGCTCTTCACGTCGCCGGTGCGGCCGGATCCACGTCCGCTCCACGGGGTGATCCTGGCGGTGCATGCCTTTCAGCCCGTGGCGCGGCTCTACGAGCAGATGCGCGAGGCGCAGCACCCGTGGTCGAAGAACCCCTCGTGGAATCGGCGCTTCGGCGTCATCGTGGACAAGATCCGCGACGGGGCGGCGACGGTGCTGCACAACGCCGAGCCGACGCCGGTGGGCGCCCGCTACTTCGCGGACATGCGGCGGTGGGACAGCCACTTCGCCAGCGTGGCCGTGGCGGTGCCGTCGGAGTCACGAGGGTAGGCGTGGGCTCTGCGGTGGCCCCAGTGAGGGCCGCGGTGAGGGCCGCGGGGTGGCCGCAGAGAGGGTCGCAGTGAGGGCCGCAGCCGTCTGCTAGAAGCGGCCGCGTCGCTCGATGTCACCGCGCTCGAGCTTGCGGATGATGGTCAGCACCTTCGCCTCGAGGTGGGCGGGGCTGATGGTGGCCGCGTCGCTCTCGACCGGGTCCATGTGCGGCAGGTTGCCGCCGGCCAGGGTCGGGCCAGCGCCGATGCCGGTGTCTTCCTGCGCGTAGACCATGGCCTCGGCCTCACGCGCGCGCTCCTCGTGGGCCTCTTCGCCAGCCGCGTCCTCGTCGCCGTGCTTGCGCTCGTTGAGCACGGGCGCACCGCCGGCCGAGTCGAAGCTCGAGGGCATGCCGCCGGGCGAGGGCGGCGCGATGTGCGCGACCTCGTGGGCGATGATGGCGCGACCCTCGCGGCTCGACGGGTCGAACTCGCCGCGGCCGAAGAAGATGTCGTTGTCGCCGACGGCGAAGGCGCGCGCGCCCAGGGCGTCGGCGGCGGCGTGGGCCTTGGTGCCGCGGTGGACGCGGATGCGGCGCAGGGTGTCGCGGTTGAAGCCGACGTTGGCGAGCCGGTCGATGAGGTCGGTGTCCAGGCGCGAGGGCACGGCGTCGGCCAGCATGCGCGAACCGATGGACGCATAGCGGTCGGCCATGCGCTCGCCCATGGCGGCGGTGTGCGCGCCAGCGAGGCGGTTGGCCAGGTGGCCCGGGTCGAGCCCGAGCTGCTCTCCGGCCACCATCGCTGCTTCGGCTTCGGCTTGTTGGAGCTCGTCGTCCTGTGCCATGGCACACCTCCTCAGGGTCGCGACCATAGCATCGCGGCCGATGTGGATCGACAGCCTTGGGTCGGCGGTCCGCGCGGTTGGGGTGCCCTTGCCCCGGCCATGGCCCTGCCGAGGCCCTGTTTCAAACGAACTGTCGGCGGTTGACACGCCCCGCTGCAGTCTCGACGCTACGCCGCCCTGGATCGTGGGGCGAGGAGAGGTCGGCATGGCAGAGCAGAACGCAGGCAGCGCGCGCACGCAGGTGTACGTGCCCCCCGTGGCGGTGGTGGCCCCCCTGGTGGCGCAGGTGCCGGCCCTCGGGCTCATCGGCAACACGCCGCTGGTGCGTGTCGACGCGTGGAGCGAGAGCCACCCGGACGTCGAGATCTGGGCCAAGGTCGAGACCATGAACCCCGGCGGCTCGGTGAAGGACCGGCCGGTGCTGCGCATGATCGCCGAGGCGGTGGCGAGCGGCGCGCTGACCAAAGACAAGACCATCATCGACTCGTCGAGCGGCAACGCGGGCATCGCCTACGCGATGATCGGCGGCGCGCTGGGCTACAAGGTCGAGATCGTCATCCCCGACAACGCGTCCGTGGAGCGCATCAAGCGGCTGCAGGCCCACGGCGCCAAGGTGACCCACACGTCGGCCCACGACGGCTACGACGAGGCGATTCGCCACGTGCGCCGGCTGGTGGCAGCGGACCCGGAGCGCTACTTCTACTGCGACCAGTACAGCAACGACGGCAACTGGCAGGCGCACCACGACAGCACCGCAGAGGAGATCTGGGCGCAGACCGGCGGCGCGGTGACGCACTTCGTCTACGGCGTGGGCACCGGCGGCGTGCTCACCGGCGTGGGCCGCAAGCTCAAGGCGCTGAAGCCCGAGGTGCAGATCGAGCTGCTGATCCCGGAGGCCTTCCCGGGCGTGGAGGGGCTCAAGCCGCTGCGCGACCCTGACGACCACGTGCCGGAGATCCTGGACCAGACCCTGGCCGACCGCGACTGGGACCTCGACGTGGACGAGGCCTGGGAGGCGAGTCAGGACCTGGCCATGGCCGGGCTCTTCGCCGGGCAGAGCTCCGGGGCCAACGTGTGGACCGCCGTGCGGGTGGCCCGCGACCTGGCCGGCAAGGGGCAGAAGGGCGTGGTGGTGACGATGCTGTGCGACATCGGCGAGCGCTACTTCTCGACCCGGCTGTGGGATGCGTGAGGGCGCGGCTCGCTACGCCTGGATACCCTCGACCTGGATTCTGAGCCTGTGGGCCCTGTGGTGGCTGTGGCGCTACGCCGCGGTGGCTGAGCTGCCGGGCTACGGTGCGCTGGCGTGGCCCTCGGCCGCCGGCTTCCTCGTCGACGCGACGCTGCTCGAGGGCGCGGTGGCCCTGGTGCGCTGGCGCGCCGGCGACGCGGCCTATCGCGACGCCGAGACGCGAGCGCAGGCCGACCCGCGCGGCCCTCGCTGGCTGCGCGAGGCCCTGGCCGTGGCCCTGGTGCTCGCCGCGCTCGCCCGGGCCATGGACGGCCTGCACGCCCACCTCGCCCACCGCCACGTGGACGCCGCGTTCTGGCGGACCCTCGCAGAGCAGGGGGCCGGTGGCCTCTGGGGCCTGCGCTACGTGCTCGGCGCCGCGCTGCTGACCGGCTGGGCCGCGCGCTGGCTGCTGACCCGCGAGCTGCAGCGCGCCGCGCGGCTGCGCTCGGTGGTCGACGCCGAGCAGCGCAAGCGCCTGGTGCACCGCGACGCCCTGCGCGCCGCCGTCTTCTGCTGCGTGGGCCTGTGGCTGGGCACGGTCATCGGCGACGCCGACAGCGCCGCGCGGGCGCTGGTCGCCCCGGGAGAGTGGTGGGTCGTGGGCAGCCTGGTGGAGCTGCTGAGCGGCGGGTGAAGCGCCGCGGCGAGGGCCGCGAGGCGTTGGTCGCGGAAGGTCACGGTTGACGGTCCCCGGCGCGGCGTGTCATGGAGCGGCTTCCTGCAGCGCGGTTTCGGCCGCGCTGCGACGTGCCCATAGCTCAGCTGGATAGAGCATCGGTCTTCTAAACCGACGGTCGCAGGTTCGAATCCTGCTGGGCGCGCTACAGAACTCTCATGAACATGAATGGTTACGATGGGGTGTCTCCATGGAGACGCGCCGTCGCGCCGTTCTTGGGCCCATCTTGGGCCACAGAGCTCCGGAGCAAGGCCCGCGATTGAGGCATCTCGCCGCCCCCGTGACGGAAGTTCGGGGGTGTGGGCAGGGGTGCGCTACCGGAGACGAAGACAGCTGCTGGCGTTTCTTGCTTCTCACGGAGCGAGCGGATGCCGAAGCCATCGCGACATGGGAGCAAGTGGCGGATCCGGTGGCGGGACCACACGGGCAGGCGTCGTAGCGCCGTGTTCTCGGAGTACCGGGAGGCCCAGCGCGCGCTGACGATGCGCATCGCCGAGACCGAGCAGGTGCGACGCGGCGAGCGCGACCCGGAGCCGGAGGAGCGGCGCTTCGACGAGCTCGCCGCCTACTGGCTGGAGCATCGCGCGGCCCGGAAGCGCAGCGCGCGCCACGACATCAGCATCATCTCGGCCCACCTACGCCCCGCCTTCGCGGGCATGCGCCTGCGCGACATCGGCGTGGTGGAGCTGGACGCGTTCATGGCCGCTCGCCGCCACCTCGCCGCGAACACGGTGCGCAACCAGGTGCGGCTGCTGCTGGCCATGCTGCGGCTGGCCGTGGACCTGAACTGGCTGCGTAAGGTGCCGCGGGTGAAGGTGCCCAAGCCGCGGCTCTTCGACCGGGACTATCGCTTCCTGCGTACCAGCGAGGAGGTGCAGCGCTTTCTCCGCGCTGCGCGGGACAGCGGCGAGGACGCGTACGTTCTCTACGCGACGGCTGTGTTCACGGGCATGCGGCAGGGGGAGCTCGCGGCGCTGCGGTGGTCGGACGTGGACCTGCAGCGGCGGCAGATTGTGGTGCAGCGCTCGTTCCAGGGGCCGACGAAGGCGGGGGACGTGCGCTACGTGCCGGTGCTCGATGAGCTGCTGGTGATCCTGCGTGCTTGGCGGCTCAAGGCCGGGGGCAGCTGGTTGGTGTTCGAGAACGAGGCGGGGCGCATGCACGCGGGCTCGGCGCGGATCTTCAAGCAGCGCTTTCATCGTGTGCTCGACGCGGCTGGCTTCCCGAGGCCGCCCGAGGGCGAGCACGCCGCGCACTACATCAACTTCCACGGGCTGCGGCACACGTTTGCCAGCCACTGGGTGATGCGCGGCGGGGACCTGTTCAAGCTGCAGAAGATCCTGGGGCACAAGTCGGTGGAGATGACGCTGCGCTATGCGCACCTGCAGCCGTCTGCGTTTGCCGAGGACTTCGGGCGCATGAGCGGGCTCGCGCCGGGGCAGGGCGGCGAGGTGTGTGAGCTGGGGCCCGGCGTCGCCGAGGCCGGGAGCGGTTGAAGTTCGGGGGTGCGCGCAAGGGAGCGCTACCGGAGACGCTGGAGCCGTGCCTGCTTTGCTCTCTGTGCCAGCGGCGGTTGTGCCGCGCATGGAGGGCGAGATGGAGAATCGACTCGAGGACTGGGGCGAGCACCGGCTCGCGGTGGAGGGCGGCGTGGCCGCGCCGCCGGACCTGATGACCTACGACGAGGTGGCCGCGCTGCTGGGCGTGCCGAAGGGCACGCTCTACGCGTGGGTGCATGACCGGCGCCTGCCGCACATCCGGCTGGGGCCGCGCCTGGTGCGCTTCAGCCGGAAGGCGCTGGCGGCGTGGCTGGCTGAGCGCGCGGTGGCGCCGCGTGGGTAGGGCGCACGTGGCGGCGACTGGTGCTTGGGCTGCGTGCGCATGGCGACGCGTCCGGCGCAGTTGTCGCCGCTCGGCGCCCGGAGCCGGTGCAGTTGGCGCTGGTTGGGGTCTTGTTGTTGGGCAGTTGGCGCCGGTCGGCGCTGCGTCCGAGGAGCCAGTCGCAGCCGCTTGGCGCTGCGTCCTCGCGCGTGCGCGCGGTGGGGGTGTGTCTGCTGGCTTGTTGCTGAGGAGGTTGAGATGTCTGCGAGGATCGCACCCGCGCTGGTGGCGCGGATTCAGGAGCTGCGCGGCGAGGGTCGCCGGTTCGAGGAGATCGCGGCGGAGGTGGGCGTGTCGCTGAACACGGCTCGGAAGTATGGGCGGGAGGCGGATGTGGAGCGGGCGGTGGCGGCTAGCCCTGCTGCTGCGCTGGACGCGGAGTCGGTGGAGGACTTGTTGTGGGTGGCGAAGCACGTCGTGCGCTTCGACTGCCCCGGCTGTGGCCATCCCCTGCGGCGGTGGGTCACCGAGGCGAACGGCAAGTGCACCGCTTGTGGCGAGGGCTGGGTGGTGACCCGGGAGTAAGTGGCGGTCAAAGATAGCGCGCAGTCAACCGGGGGGGGCTGCGACTTGCGGCGGCAGCGAGATGGAGCGCTGCATCTTCGCCGTTCGGCGTGCCCCAGGCGCGCCGGCGTCCAATGAGGCGGGGCAGGGTGTCCATCGGATCGAGGACAGCCGCTACCCCGCTGTGTGCCGCAACGGCGCCGTGAACGCGGTCTTCAACGAGCGCGTTGGGCCGTGGCGTCAGCACTCCTGCTTCAGCGGCTCGATTGGGGTGGGGAGGCCTGAGAAGACGGCCCATTCCGTGCGGGTCGGCAAATCGCAGTGCATTGAACTCATGGGCGTTCTCTGCTTAGCTTGAGTTGCTCTGCAAAAAATCGGAGGTCAAGAATGAACGCGCACTGCTTTGTCTGCATGGAGCCGCAAGACTGGCCACCTGAGCACGAGGAAGACCGTGAGCTCTTTGTCTCCGCGCGCGGTTGTCACATGTGTGACGGCCTCACTGAGGGGGGTAGGTCCTATCCGACACCCGACCAGATGTTGAACGCGGAGTTTGCGAGCGCGGTCGCAGACGAGGTTAACGATGGCCGTGGGTGGCTCGAGGCCTACACCGACTGGTGGGTCAGGACCTACGCATGGGTAGGTCTCGACGAGTCTGGAGCCCTGCCAGAGAGGATCCTCTCTCGGCTTCGCAGTGCTGCTGTGGCAGAGGAGGCGGAGTGGCATCGAGCCGTCTCTGAACGAGTTGGGAGGCGTCGGCGGTACCGTCTGCCCGAGGCGACGAAGCGGCTCAGCGAGTCCTTCTTGCATCATCTGTCGTGGGGCTGGCCAGACAGACAGCTCGGGAACATGCTGGCTTGGCTCGCCGAGAGCAGGACGACTCGCCTGTCGCTTGCTCGTGCTTTGCATGATCTCGCATCAGAGGGCCGTGCCTTTGGTTCCCCGTGCAAGCGACTCACCTCGTCGGGCTACGATACGTTGCTCTGCCTGCCAGGGCTCGATCCAGTCTTTGTAGCGACATCCATCTGGACGCGTCCCTCACCGGATGCGCTCGGTCGTCGCGCCGACGCCGCGGAGAAGATTGCCGTGGACTCGGTCATCCCCCTTCCTTCGCGGGTCGTTGTGAGCATTCTTGACCCGGAGGTTCTTCCCGCCCGAGGGCCGAGCAACGAGTCTCAAGGCCTCATGCCTGGGGCCGGCGACAGAGGCTGGCATTGGCTCTCGCTCACCGAACTATCCGCGCGTCTTGAGCTGGCCTTCGAGCTGAAACGCGCAACGAGCTCCGAGCCGCAGGTCACCACCGCTGTTGTGAGGGAGTTCGTGGATGTTCTCGACGCGACCGCGGCCATCTGCGCTCAAGCTGTTGAGACTTTCACCGACTCACCAATCTGGTTCGACGAGCAGGAGCGCGAGGGGTTGAGCAAGGTGGGCTTGCTCACCGCTGCAACACGCCTGCGTGCAAGCGCCTTGATGCGAGATCTGCAGCGTGAATGCTCCGAGCGCTGGGGCTTCGGCCCGGTCCAGGAGATGGGGCTCGAGACCCACACGCATGTGGAGGCCTTGGATCACTTGGGGTCGGACTGGGCAACCTGGACCAACGGCAACGGCGACTTCGTGGCTTTTCGGTCGGGTGTCGCGACGACGCGGTCAGGTGGTCAACTAGGCTTCCTTCGCTACTCGTCACACTTCAACGACTGGGTCGGTTGGGAGGTCTACGGCGATCGGTGGCGGCTGCTGGTGCGGCCTGACGTACGGTTCCTGGAGACCAAGCCCACGCCGAAGGAGCAGCTGAAGTTCGTGGAAGATACGCGGGGCGCGTGGTTTGCGAACAAGCCCGCCTTGCCTGGCGGTGCACGTGACCCGGATGCGCGTGTTCAGCTCGTCGCCAACGGAAAGCTGAAGCGCCACAAGGATGGGCTCTTCTGCGTCGAGTACGAGGTTCCTGGCCTCTCCAAGCTCGCGCTGGCGTCTTTCGCTGAGGTCGTGTCCGAGTGGATGGGGCGCGCCACCGAGGCTGATGCGGCTCTCTAAGTGGATGTTGGCTGGAGGAGGGGTGGCGATGCCAGACCGGGTTCAGGGTGACATCTTTGAGGTTGCCCAGGATACGAGCGACGCGCTCGTCCTCGTCTTTGGCCGCATTGGGTTGAACGCCATGAACGTCCGCTGGCGGAGTTTCCGTGAGCACGTCGACTACCCCGAGTGGCGCAAAGTGCGAAACCCATTCGTGGAGCTCGGGCCGATGGGCCCGACACGTCCTACCGGATCACAGAACTGGTTCTGGTTCGTGCATTCCGATGACAACCAAGGCCTGTCCGACGACGCTGCGACCAAGCATTTCCAGGCCGCGAGTGACTGGTTGACCGGCAAGGGCATCGGGGCGCTTGTCACAAACGGGGTCAAGGACGCCGACCATGGCCTGTCCACCGCGAGCAATTCGGCCAGCAACGCGCGCCGCGTGCAGCTGTTGTTGCGGTTGGCGGAGGAAATCGAAGCCAGGGGAGTTCGCGTCGTGCTTGTCAGCTTGAACGACGCTTTCGTACGCGACGCTTGAGCTTCTACGGTCTTCGTGCATGCGCCAGCGCTGGGTGCTTGGCGCACCAGCTTGCAGCCAATCCAGCGCGACGGCGTTTCGAACGGTTACGCCGGCGACAGTGGCGACGGCACCCCTGATGCCAGTTGGCACGTCCGCATCAAGCGGCGAGCTCATCCACGATCGCGCCCGCCAGCTGCTGCGGCGACAACGTGCCGCTGTCGAGCAAGAGCACCCGGCCGGTGATGCCGAGATCGAAGCGCGACGTGTGCTCCGACTGAAGCGCCTCGTCGTTCGCCGGGATTAGGGTCTGGTAGTCCCGCACAGTCCCGCCTCGCCGCTGGACACGCGCACGGCGCACCGCCAGATCGGCGTGCAGGTACACCGTCAGGTCAGCGGGTCTGAGCGCGGCTGCGAGGTCGTCGACGTCCAGCGTAGACCCTCGGAAGGCGGCGTACGCAACCGTGGAGAGGAAGTACCGGTCCAGCACAACCGACCGGCCCT
>JAUIAC010000847.1 GCA_030425545.1 bacterium
ACGCCGTGGATGCAGCGCTGCTCCTGCAGTACTGCGAGCGCATGCCGTGGCTAGCCTGGAACCCCCCGTCGCCGACGGTGTTCCAGCTCCGGACGCTGTGCCGCCACGCTGCGAACCTTCGCAAGCAGCTCGCTGCCGAGCGCACGCGACTCAAGCGTGCCCAGGCGACCGAGCAGCTGTCGGATCTAGGCGGACATTGAGCTCGGCATCAGCCAGTTGAGCGCCCGCGCGGACAATCTGCAGGTTTAGGCCGAGGCGCTCATCGCAGGCGACGCGGAGCTCAGCGCGAGGTTTGCGCTGCTGCGCACCGTCCCCGGGATCGCGGGGAAGTCGGGGGCTCACTTGCTGAGCGAGTTGTCGTTGCTGCCGACAGACATGAGCGCCAAGCAATGGGTGGCGCACGTGGGGCTGGACCCGCGGCGCTTGGAGTCTGGGACCTCGGTGCGGGGCCGTGTGCGCATCTCGAAGCAGGGCAACCGGTACGTTCGTCAGCAGCTGTACATGCCGGCGCTGGTGGCGATTCAGCACAGCCCCGAGGTGCAGGGGTTCTACGAGTCCTTGGTTGGACGCGGCAAGCCACGGATGAGCGCGCTCGTCGCGGTCATGCGCAAGCTTCTGCACGCTGTGTGGGGGATGCTGCGACACGGGTCTGAGTGGGACGGTTCGCGCTTCTTCCGCCTGGCCGCCACGAGCGAGTCGGCGGGTTGTGGGGCAACTGGACCTGTCGAGCCCGCGCCCGTGGCTGAAGAACTCAGCGGCGAAGTCGCCGCAGACGGAGGCGTCAGCGATGCAGAGGGCCTCCGCCAGCACACCTCCAGCCCTGCCCGGAGCGCGGGGCGTGCGCAGTCCAGGGCAAGCCCACCGGGCGCAGCCGCGGAGCGGTCGGCGAGCGTTTCGCTCGGCGAACCCTTGACGGCGTGCGGCCCGTGCTGAACGGAGTAGGATGTGGTGGCGGAGGTCCGAGCATCGATGCCGCCGGTGAACGGCGCCGACGCTTGGTCGAAGGAGCCGGAGAAAGATGCGATGTCGGCTTGCGTTCGAAGAGAGAGTCTATCCTCTGAATGTCCGCTTGACAGGACGACCGATTCACCGCGAGGCTCTCTAAATCGGCAATTAAGTGTGTTCTCAATCATCAATGCGAGGAGGAATAGTCCATGCCGGTCTGTGCATACTGCGGCCAAGAGAAGCCAACTGATGAAATGACGCAGGAACACGTGCTTCCTGCGGCTCTCGGCGGCAAGATCAGACCAACGAACCCGTTCTCTCTGAGAACAGTCTGCGGGAGGTGCAACAGTGCGTGCGGGCGCCACGTCGATGGCCCTTTCATCCGAGACTGGACTACGGTGAACGATCGCGCTCGCGCGGCGAGACAGTTCGCGGACATATCGACGGAGCCTGTACTGCCTCTCACCTACGTGGGCCGAGTGGACGCGCTTGCTCAAGGTGATCAGGTTTGCGAACTCTGGATTGGGCCGTCAGGCGACTCAGTATACCACTTCTACCGACCTCACCCCGGGCAGGACGATACGGTCGTCGGCCGACCACTCAACGTGCGGCCTGGCGAGTATGATCCCGGTTTTGTCATGTTGCTCATCGTCGCTACGAATCCCGTGTGGCATCCGACCATCGTTCTGTCGGTGATGCACCAGTTCAAGGGCGCTCCGATCCACTTCTGCAACTCAAATGTGCCGTCCGGTGGTCACCCACGACTCAGAGCGGTTCCAGAGCATCTAAGTGCGCTTCACCAAACTCTGCTGACGATGCGAGGAGTCGACCATGAGGCCCGCTTCAACACACGGGCGGACGTCGGAGACCGGTTCCTAGGCAAGTTGGCACTCGGGTTCGGCGCGCTCTTTCTCCATCACACGTTTG
>JAUIAC010000848.1 GCA_030425545.1 bacterium
GGCGACGGGGGGTTGGGGCGGCCCTGCTCGCGCACGCGCTCGATTGGGCGGCGGGCGACGACGCCCTGCGCAAGCTCAGCCTGCAGGTCCACGCGACGAACGCGCCGGCGCGGCGCCTCTACGAGCGCTTCGGCTTCGCCTACGAGGGGCGCCTGACGGGCGAGGCGCGCGTCGGCGGCGCCTACGTCGACCTGCTCGCCATGGGGCGGACGCTGTCGTAGCTGCGGCCGAGGTACGCCGAGCACGCGCGCGCCGCGGCCAGGCCCGAGAGCATCGCGAGCGGCACGCCGCCGCCCGGATGGGCGGTCCCGCTCGCGACGAAGAGCCCGTCGGCGTGAGGCGAGCGGTTGCCCGGGCGCTGAAACGCGGTCAGGCGGCTGTTGGACGCGTCGCCGTACAGGGCCCCGTCCGATCCAGGAAAACGCTCCGCGAGCCCCGCCGGCGTGCGCTGCCACACGATCTCGGCCTCCGCCGCGACGCCGGCGCGCCTGAGCTGCCCCAGCACGGTGTCGCGCAGCGCGTCCACGTCCAGCGGGCAGCGCTGAGCGCGGGTGCTGGGCGCGTTGATCATGGTGAAGAGCGCGTCGGCGTCGTCCCAGCCGGGCCTGCCGTGAGCCACCCGCTGGTTGCAGGCGTAGACCGTCGGCTCGGGGGTGACGTCTCCTCGGTCGAAGATGGCCGCGAACTCGTCTTCGTAGTTCGCGCCGAACACGACCTGGTGGGCCACGGCGTCCGCGCGCCGGTCGACGCGCAGCACGGCGTTGTAGCCCGACATGCTGGGCGTGTGCGGGGTCGGTCGCGGGCGCAGCCTCGGTGGGAGCAGCCGTTCGTGGAGCAAGCGCACGTCGGCGTTGCTGACCACCGCGTCGGCCGCGAGGGTCTCGCCGGAGGCCAGGCGGACGCCGGTGAGCCGCTTGCCTCGCGCGCTCAGCGCGGCGACCTCGACCCCGGTCTCGATGGTGGCGCCGCGCCGTGTCGCGAGCGCGGCGAGCCCCGCTGCGAGGGCGACCATGCCGCCCTGAACGCCCCAGCCCCCCATGGCCAGCTCCACCGCGGCGATGCAGTTCAGCGTGGCGGGCGCGACCCGTGGGTCCGAGCCGTTGTACGTCGCGTAGCGCAGCAGGACGTGGCGCAGCTCCGGGGTGCGCACCTTGGACCAGATCGCGGCCCGCATCGACCGAAGGGCGTCGATGCGCGCGAGCCCGGCGACGCGGCCCACCGGCAGGGTGAGGACGCGGCGAAGGCTCGGGGCGTCACCGAAGACGAACTCGGGCGCGCTCGCCTGCCAGATGCGCTCGGCGTATCCCACGAAGCCGGTCAGCTCTGCGGCTGCGTCGCTGCCGAACGCGGCACGAACCGAGCTCAGGGTGTCGGTCAGCCGCGCGTGGACGTCGAGCTGCGTCCCCGACGGGAAGTGATAGCGAAAGCCGTGATCCAGCCGCCGCAGCGTCACGTGGTCGTCGAGGGACTCGCCGGCCAGCGCGAAGAGGTGACGGGGCACCTCGGGCAGGGTCAGCAGGCTGGGGCCGGTGTCGAACACGGCGCCGTCGACGGAGGCCGTGCCAGCCTTGCCCCCGACAGCGTCGGCTCGCTCAACCACATGCACCGCGCACCCGTGCGAAGCCAGGGCAGCGGCGGCGCTCAACCCGCCGAACCCAGCGCCAATGACCACCACGCGCGGTGTCCTGGGCGCGCTCATGCGCGCCTCGCGGGCCGCTCGGTGTGCGCCAGGCGGGGTTGGCTCGAGGGGCGCGCTCCGGCGGGCGAGCGCCAGCTGCGCCACAGCCGCTGCCAGCGGGTGCGCCTGTCGCCCTCGAAGAGCGGCAGCCAGACAGAGTTGGGCCTGCTGCTGTGGCTGACGCGCATGCG
>JAUIAC010000154.1 GCA_030425545.1 bacterium
GCAGCTCCTGCTCCGCGAGGGGCGCGTCGGCGTCGGGCGCGAGCTGGGCGTCGCCACGGACCCCCAGGAAGGCGCAGGTGGGCTCGTAGACGTCGGCGATGCTGCGCCGCGCGATGACGATGTCGCCGTGGCCGTAGTCGTGCCCGGCGCCGTCGGCGCGGCTCAGGCTGATCCACCGCTTCTCGCCCGGATCTGCGGCCTTTGAGCCCCACGCGTCGTGGGCGTGGCGCACCGCCATGGGCGGCGCCAGCCGGTCGTCGGCGCCAGCGAAGAAGAGCACCGGGGTCGACACCGTCGCCAGGGTGTCGAGCACCCGCTCGCCGCCGATGCGGATCTCGTTGTCGCCCCACGCCCAGTGGGCAAAGTCGCGGTTGAGGCTGGCAGGGATGTCCTGGATGCCGTCGACCAGGATGCCGCCGACGACGCCACGGTCGACGTTGTCGGGGTTGTAGGGCACGCGGTGAAAGGGCGTGGTGAACCACTCGGTGCCGAAGGCCACGAGCCGCGCGCCCCAGTGCAGGTGCAGCCGCGGCACGATGGCGCGCGGCAGCCAGGACGTCTTGTTGAAGGGCCAGATGGGGATGCCCACCCGGGCCGGCGAGCCCATGATCACCGCCTTACGGACGCGGCTCGGCGCCACGGTGCGGCCCAAGGCGCCGTAGAGCAGCATGCCGCCCATGGAGAAGCCCACGTAGTCCAGCTGCTCCGCGCCTGCCCGCGCCAACACGGCGTCGACCGCCGTCGGCAGGTCACCGTGGACCATGGCCTCGAAGGTCACCGGCGCGGAGGACACGCGCTGGCCGCTGCGCAAGGTGAGCAGCCACACGTCGCGGCCCCGCTCGGCCATGTAGCGCGGCAGCGAGTAGTCGGGGTGCATGTCCAAGTTGCGGTGGTTGATCGCCAGGCCGTGGACCATGAGCACGGGCGGACCCACCGGCGCGGCGGGCTCGCCGTCGGCGCGGGCGTGGATGCGACGCAGCTCGATGCGGCCGCCGTCTGGGGTGGGCAAGGTCTCCAGCTCGTCGTAGGGCAGGTCCCGCTGGTTGGTGAGCTTGCGGGTCCAGAAGACCAGGTGCGCCCACGTCGCCACCGCCAACAGCAGCAGCGCGCCCAAGGCGATCAGCCCGAGCGTGCCGGCACCGGGCAGCCCCCAGCTGGCGAGCGCGGCGTTCATGGGCGGCCGCCTTCGCGCGCGGTGGTGGCCATGATCCGGAAGCTGCTGGAGAGCAGGCCGCTGCCCTGGCGCTTGCGCCGCTGGGCCGCGGTGTCGTCTAGCACGCGGTCGTAAAGCGACTCGTAGGCCTCCGCCACGCGGCGGATGTCGAAGCGCTCCGCCACCACCGCGCGGCCGCGGGCAGCCAGCGCCAGCCGCCGCTCGTCGTCGCGGAGCAGCTCGACGATGGCCACGGCCAGAGACACCGGGTTCACCGACGGAACCCCGATGGCCGCGCCCGGCTCCACCAGCTCCTCGAAGGGCGCCTTGTTGGCGACCACGGTGGCGGTGCCCCGGGCGAGGCCCTCGAGCAGGACCATGGGCATGTCGAGCCGCTGGTTGGCGCTGTCCGCCGGGAAGATCTGGACGTCGGCGACCTCGAGCAGCGCGCCGAGATCGTCGACCTCGTTGAGGAAGCTGATGTGGTCGGCCATGCCGTCGGCGACCACCGCGGCGCGGATGCGGGCCTCTTCGTCGCGGTCGCGCTGGCCTCGGATGCGGCAGGCCATGACGAAGTGCGCCGGCACCTCGCGCACCACCCGCGGGAGCGTAGCGGCCACGGTCCGGGCGGCGTAGGCGTGGGTGTAGTCCCCGGCGTAGATGACCAGCGGGGCGCCGTGCGGCAGCCCGTGCCGCGCGCGCAAGGTCCGCAGGCGCTCCGGCGGCGTCGGCTCGGGGACCGTCACCCCCGGAGGGATCCAGACCGCGTCGGCGATGCCGTCGCGCTGGACGCGCCGCTGGGTCTCCTGGCTCAGGCACACCACGGGCTGCGCGGCCACCGTGCGGTGGATGGCGAGCGTGGTGCGGGGCGCGCGCACCAGGGTGTGCAACGCCGGCAGGCCGCGGGCCGCGCAGGCCGCCCGCACCGCGCTGGCGACGAAGAGGTCCGCCGGCCAGCACAGGTGCACGAGGTCGGCGTCGGTCTGCTTCACCAGCTGTCGCAGCAGGCCCACGCGCCGGCTGAGGGCCGTGCTGTTGCCGTCGTTCGGCCCCCAGGCGGGCTCGGTGGCCACGTGGGCCGGGAGCGCCCCCACGCTGCCCTCATGGGTCAGGACGCGGGGCCGATAGCGCTGCAGGTGGGTCGCCACGCCGCGCACCAGGTTCTTGTCGCTGCGGTTCCACGGCGGCTCGACCGGGCCGGAGAGCACCAGCACGCGTCGCTGCTGCCCGGCCGTCGCGCCGGCGCTCTCGGCGCCGTTCACGCGTCCACCTCGGCCGCCCAGCCCGGTCGGACGCTGGCCTGCTCCGCGGCGCAGCGGAGCACGGCGGCCCGCACCGCGCGCACGTCGTCGTCCGTGAGCGAGCCCGCGGCGCGCCGGCTGGTGAAGCGAAAGGTCATCGCGCGGGGGAAGGGGTCGCCGTCACCCGTCGGGTCTGCGGCGGCGCCGCCGGCCTCGGCGACGAACTCGCTGACCCATCGCACGTCGACGTCGACGTCGTCGACCGCCGCCGCGGCGGCTGCGTGCAGCGCACCGGTGAGCGCGGCGGCGCGGGCGCTCAGCTGGCAGGGCAGGGTCAGGTCGAAGGCCGAGGGTGGGAAGCGCGCAGGCGCCTCGCCGCGCTCGGCGACCGTGTCGACCGAGAGCAGGGCGTCGAGGTCCAGCTCGACCAGCACCACCTCCGCCGGCACCTCCAGCGCGCCCCGGACCTCCGGATGAACCAGGCTGATCAGGCCGACGTAGCGGCCGGCCACCGCCACCGTCGCGTGGCGCGCCGGGTGCAGCCACGCCGGCCGCAGATCCACCGCGCCAGGCCCGCTGGTGACGCCGCTCGGCAGGACGCCCGGCTCCGGCTGACGCGCCAGCTGGGGCGCGGGCCGCTGCAGCTGCGCGCACAGGGACTCGACCGCCCCGACGGCCTCGCGGTAGAGCGCCACGCTCAAGGAACGCGGCGCTTGCACCAGCCCGTCTTGGCCACCGCCCAAGCGCTCACCGATGGCGATGGCCAGGCGTCGCGGCTGCCAGGGCAGCGGCCGCTTCGTCGCCACCGCGCTCTGCACGCCTTCGCGCAGGACGTCGTTGAGGTTGGCCAGGTAGGCTGTCTGCGACGCGGCGTCGCCGCTCGCCATGGGCGCGGGCAGCCCCCAGTCCACGGCCGGGTGGTCCGCCTCGCGCGGCAGGTCCACGGGCACGAAGGCGCGGCCGAGCTCGAAGAGCCCGACCCGAGTGCCCTTATGGCCGTCGGCGGCGCGCGTGCCGTGGAGCAGGTTGCGCTCCGTCGCCGCGAGCAGGTTGTTGCTCAACAGCCGGCGCATGTGCGTCATGTCGCTCGACAGGTGGTTGCGCAAGACCTCGCGCGGCAGCACGTCGCCGTCTGCGCCCCGCTCCTGCAGCCCGACCCGCTCGCGGAAGCTCTCCGACTCGAAGCTGTAGAGCACCAGCTCGGTCAGCCCACACCCCAGGGCCATGGCCGCGCGCGCGCGCCGATCTTGCGGCTTGCTCGGCGGCACGAAGGGGGGGCGCGCCGCGACGCGGGGCGCTTGGCTGGGGATGTGATCGTAGCCGTAGACGCGCCCCAGCTCTTCGACCAGATCCTCGGCGATGCCGACGTCGCGGCCAGCGCGGAAGCTGGGCACGGTGACCACCAGCGCGTCTTCGTCTGGCCCCTGGACGTCGAACTCCAGGGCCGTCAGCGCGCGGTCCATCCACGCGTCGGTGAGCTGGGTCGCGTCGAGCCCCAAGCGGCTGCGCAGGTAGCTCCGTCGGGTGTGGATCTGGGTCGCCTGCGGCGGCGCGTCGACGTGGCGGCCGACATCGGCGAGGCGGCTCACCAGCTGAGATCCCGGGCTCAGACGCAGGAGCACGTGGGCGAAGCGCAGCGCCGCGAGGTGCGCGGTCTCGGGGTCGAGGTGCTTCTCGAAGCGGGCCGAGCTCTCCGTGCGCATGCCCAGGCGTGACGCGGTCTTGCGGACCGCGGCGCCGTCGAAGCTGGCCGCCTCCAAGACGACCGCTGTGGTGTCGCCGGAGATCTCGCTGTTGGCGCCGCCCATGACGCCAGCGAGCGCGACCGGCCCCACCTCGTCGACGATGACGCAGTCGGCAGACGTCAGCCCGCGCGACACGCCGTCAAGCGTGACCAGGGTCTCGCCCTCAACCGCCTGTCGCACGGTGATCGCGTCGCCGCGCACGTGGCGAGCGTCAAAGGCGTGCAGGGGGTTGCCCGTCTCGAGCATGACCAGGTTGGTCGCGTCGACCACGTTGCTGATCGGCCGCACACCCAGGCTGCGCAGGCGCAAGCGCACCGCCACGGGGCTCGGCGCCACGACGACGCCCTCAAAACGCGCGCACAGGTAGCGCCGGCACGCGCTGAAGGGCGACACCCCGAGCGAGACCGGGTCGGCGTCGGTGAAGGCCAGCCCCTCGGTCGACGGGCGCAGAAGCGGGCGATCGAGCAGCGCGGCCACCTCACGAGCCATGCCGAGGTGGCCCCACAGATCGGGCCGATGGGTGATCGACTTGTTGTCGATCTCGTAGAGGACGTCTCGAATCGGCACCGCGTCGCACAGCGGCGTGCCGGGCGCAGCGTCGCAGCCGTGGAGCTCCAGCAGCCCGGCGTGCTCCTCCGAGAGCCCCAGGTCCGCCTCGGAGGCCAGCATGCCCGGCGAGGGCACCCCTCGGACCTCGCCGTGGCGCACCTCGATGCCGGAGGGCAGCGTGACCCCAGGCGGCACGAAGGGCACACGCATGCCCACCCGCAGGTCCGGCGCGCCGCACACCACGCGCACCGTGGCGTGCCCCAGGTCGCAGTCCGCCAGCCGCAGCTTGTCGGCGTTGGGGTGCGGGCTCACCGCGACGACGTCGGCCACGACCACCTGGTCGAGCCCGGCCGCGACGTCGACGACGCCCTCGATCTCGGCGACCGCGAGGGTGAAGCGGTCGGCGAAGGCCTTGGGGTCGACGCCCGTGGTGTCCACCAGCTCGCTGATCCAGTTCCAGGAGACAAACATGGAGATCCTCTCTCGTGCCGGTGTTCCAGCCTGTCCGCAGACAGACGTGGGCGCGCGGCGGAGCGCGGCGCCTGAGCGCCGGCGTCGTTCAGTCGGCGCTCAGGCGCCCGCGTGGAAGCCCTCGACGAAGCGCGCGTCGCCCCCCAGGAGCAGCCGGATGTCACTCACGCCGTAGCGCATCATGACCAGCCGCGACAGACCGAGCCCAAAGGCCCAGCCCTGCCACTCGTCGGGGTCCAGGCCGCCGGCGCGGAGCACGTTGGGGTGCACGAGCCCGCAGGGCAGCAGCTCGACCCAGCCCGTGTGCTTGCACACCGAGCAGCCCGGCCCGCCGCAGACCTGACAGGAGATGTCGAGCTCGAAGCCCGGCTCCACGAAGGGGAAGTAGCCCGGACGCAGCCGCACCTGCACGTCGCGGCGGAAGATGGCCGACAGGAGCGTGCGCATGGAGTCCAGCAGGTGGCCCACGGAGACGTGCCTGTCGATCATCAACCCCTCGAGCTGATGAAAGGTGTGCTCGTGACTCGCGTCGGTCGACTCGTAGCGGTAGACCTTGCCGGGAAAGATGGCGCGAAAAGGCGGCTCGAGCTGATGCATGGCGCGCACCTGGCCCGCGGAGGTGTGGGTCCGCAGCAGGTGGCCGCTCTCCAGCCAGAAGGTGTCCTGCATGTCGCGCGCCGGGTGCCAGCCGGGGATGTTCAGCGCCTCGAAGTTGTCGAACTCGCTCTCGATCTCTGGATAGTCCAGGACCGCGAAGCCCATGGACGTGAACACCTCTTCCAGCTCGAGCTGCACCCGGCTGAGGGGGTGGACATGGCCGCCGGCTGGCTCCGTGCCGGGCAGCGTCTCGTCGAAGCTGAGGTCCGCGAGCTCCGCGTCGACGGTCGCCTGGCGGATGGCGTCTCGGCGCGCGGCGATGGCCTGCTGGACCTGCTTGCGCAGCCCGCCGCTGGCCGCGCCGTAGGCCCGCCGCTCGGACTTGTCGAGCTGCCCGGTGCGCTTGGTCAGCGCGGTGACGCTGCCCTTGCGGCCCAGCGCGGCGACCTCGACCTCGCGCAAGGTCGCGAGGTCCTGCGCGGCGGCGATGGCCGCGAGGCTGGCCGCAGCGGTGGCGTCGATGTCCGCCTGCCAGGCGGGAGTCTCGGTCGACATGGATGAACTCTCCGGTTGATGCGGCGCGAGCGAGGGCCCCGTCCGCCTCGTGGCCAGGGTCACTCGACCCGATGCAGGACGTGGAAGCCGTAGCGGGTCTCCACCAGGTCGACCCCACCGACGTTGAGCCGGCGCGCCAGGCGCTTGAAGTCCGGCAGGAAGCCGGAGCCAGCGGTGACGGTGTACGTGCCCTCGCCCGGGTCGTCGCTGTAGCGCTCTTGCAGCGGCTTGAACTTGGCGCCCTTGCGACGGGCCGCGTGCACCGCCCGCACAGCGAGGGCCTGTGCGTCGTCGCGAGAACGCGTGACGCGGCGACGCCCCGCAGCCCCCTTGTACGCGACCAGCACCTGCGCGACCACCACGCGCTTGGGCGCCTTCCAGTCGGGCTTCGGCGGCCGGTCGACCCCACAGCGCGCGGCGTCTTCCCCCTCTGCCGGGCAGCCACCGGGGACCAGGTTGGGCAGCGGCCGCGGCGGCGGACGCCAGCCGGGGTGGGTCCGCTTCATCACGTGGAAGCCGAAGCGCGAGCGGACCACGTCGACGCTGCCGATGGCGAGGCGACGGGCGGCGGCCACGAAGGGCTCGACGAAGCGTCCGTCGGCGCTGCTGTCGATGACGTACACGCCCTCCCCGGGGTCGTCGCTGTAGCGGTGCATGAGCGTCGCGAAACCCATGCCCTTGCTGCGCGCCGCGTGACCGAGCTCGACCGCGAGCTTGAGCGCGGCCTTCTCGTCTCGGTGGGGCGGCGCTGTGGGCAGCGTGCCGCGCCAGGCGACGAGCACGTGCGCCACCGAGATGGCGTCCGCCGGGGCGTCTGCGGGCCGCAGGCAGCTGCTGGCGAGCTCACCCTCGAGCGGGCAGGGCCCGGGGAGCAGCGAGTCGGCTGGATGCGCGCCCGGGTCGGCGCTGGCGTCGCGCTGGGCGTCGGCGGCCGAAGCGACGTCGACAGCCGGTCCCGCGTCGGCCTCGGCCGGTGGCGCGGCGGTGTCCGCAGGGACCGCGGGCTCGGGCGGCAGCGCGGGGTCCGCCGGCTTGTCGAACATCTCGGGTGGGGGCGGCGCCGGCTGCGTCTTGTCGCAACCCGCGGTCGCCAGGGCCACGACCACCAGCGTGGCCGCGCGCAGGAGGAGCCTGGCGTGTCGGAGGCGCGCGCGACGGCGGACGCCGGGTCGGACGGGAACACGCACAGGGACACTCCCAGGGGGACAAGCACACGCGCGTGCGCCACTCAGCCACGCAGCGACCCAGCCCCTGCGCCGCGGCGGCGCGCGGCGGCGCGGTGGCGCGGCGGCAGATGGTGCAATCCACGATCCGGCCGGTCAAACCGGGGGGCGCGAGACGCCCGGCGCGGGCCAGCCGTCGCGCGCGCCAGGGGCTCAGAAGGAGGCGAGACCTTGCGGGACGGGGGGCGCGACGCCACCCTCGACAGAGCAAGCGACGCTGGGCACGCCGAGTGAGGGCGGCCTCGAGGGGGCCACATGAGCGACGACCGCGACCAGCGGGTCGACCACAGCACGTGCGGCGGCGACGGGCGCGGCGCGGCGCGCACGCAGCGGGGACGCGGGGCGCCGCGGCGCGAGGCCAAGGGCTGGCGCCGCGGGACAGGTGTCGGCGCCGCGTGGGCCACAGCGCTCGTCGTCGTACTCACCAGCCACGCCCACGCGGTCAAGCTCGACGTGCGGCGCGTGCCGCAGGCAGCGCAGGTCGACACGGCCGATCCGCTGGCGCCCGCGCTGACCGCGCGCCCTGGCGCGCCGTGGCCGGAGCACGGCCCGCGGATGCGTCCCGCCGGGCCCGCAGCCGGACAGGCCCCAGTCGGTCTCGTGGGCGCCCTGGCGCGACTGCGGATCTTCGCGCTCGCGCGGGTCTGGGACGAGCTGCTCACCATGCCAGCGCCCGGCACCCTGGGCGGGCCCGACACGCGCCTTCACTGGGCGCACCTGATCGACTTCGCAGAGGGGCGCGTGGCTTTTCGTCGCGCGTTCACGGTCGAGGCTGGGCTCGGTCCGACCTACAACCAGGTGGCCTGCTCGTCGTGCCACACCCAGCCGGTGCTGGGCGGCGCCGGCATGGGCCAGGCGGACGCCATCTTTGTCCGCGCGCCCGACCACGACCCCAACGACACCATCTCGCCGCGAAAGTTCAGCATCCCTGGGGTGCCGCTGGAGCCACGGGGGCCGGGCAAGCAGCTGCGCCGCACGCCGCCGCTCTTCGGCCTCGGTCGGCTCGACGCGATCCCGGACGCTGACCTGCAGCGCTACGCCGACCCCGAGGACCGTGACAAGGACGGGGTGCGGGGCTTCCTCAACACCCGTCACGGTCGCGACGGCGTCGCGCGGCCGGCGCGCTTTGGCCACAAGTCCAACGAGAGCAACCTGCTTCGCTTCCTGGCTGGCGCGCTGCACAACGAGATGGGCGTCACCAACCCGATGTCGCGGGCTCGCCCGAAGGACACCGACGCCGTAGCCGATCCGGAGGCGAGCGGGCGCTACGTGGCTGCGCTCGACGCCTATGTGCGCGGCCTGGCGCCCCCTCCGCGTGGCGCGATCACCCCGGCGGTCCGGGCCGGCGAGTTCATCTTCGCCATGGTCGGGTGCGCGTCGTGCCACCGTGCCCAGGTGGGCGACGTGCGGACCGGCGTCCGGGGGGCCTACACGGACCTGTTGCTCCACGATCTCGGCCCGCGGCTCAGCGACGGCCTCACCGACGCCAAGGCCGGCCCCACGCACTGGCGAACCGCGCCGCTCTGGGGCCTGCGGCACCGCTCCGGCCTCTTGCACGACGCCCGCACCACCGACGTACACGAGGCGATCGTGCTGCACGGCGGCGAGGCCAGCGGCAGCGTCCAGCGCTACAAGGCCCTGCAGCCGGCCCAGCGCGACAAGCTGCTGGCCTTCCTGGCTTCTCTCTAGCGAGCGACCGCGACTCGCTAGAGCGCCGAGATCTCGGCGATCTCGCGGCCCGTGGCAGTCGAACATACGATGCGCACGCGGTCTCCCACGGCGAACTGGTCGAGGAGCGCGCGCTCGCCGCTGAACTCCGCCGGTCGCACCGAGCTCGGGGGCTGCTCCCGCCCGGTCGACAGCGAGGCCTTGGCGATGTCCAGGGCAAAGTAGGCGGCCACCGGCGCCTGGTTGGGGCCGAGGTGGGTCCGTGGCTGGTGTTCGCCGGACTCCGTGATCACGCCCTCGACCACCAGCTGGGCCGGGGCGCCGCCAAAGAGCCCCTTGAAGAGCTTGCCGATGGCCATGTCAGGCGTTCTCGCTGGTGTCGGCGTCGGGCTCGCCCTGCTCCGCCATCTCCTTCTCAGCGCGCTTGTTCATGGCGGCCGACAGGGAGTTGGGGTTGGCGATCACCGCGCCGAACATGCCCGTGGGCGCCGAGTCGCCGGTCGCCTCTTCGTAGAAGTCCTTGGCGAAGGTCGCGCAGCTGTGGCCACCGTCGAAGCCGAAGAGGTTGTACTTGTCGCCCTGCGACTTGGCCCAGCGCTCGCCCTTGGCCAGCTGATCTTCGTCCACGTCTGTGGCCAGGGTCCCGGTGGCGCCGCGGCTGCCGTCCGGGTGCAGCACACGCCCCTCCACCGACTTCCACGGCTGGTAGCGCGGGAAGTCGCGGACGTTGTTGGCCGTGTACCCCCACGAGTCCTTGCGCCCGTCGGGCTTGACGATGTCGACCCAGCAGTGGCCCACGTTGAGGTCCTGCCAGAACTCGCGCGAGAAGGGGCTCCCCCCTTTCTTGGCCGACAAGATCACCTGCGCCGTCTTGGGCTTGCCGGTGTCGGCCGACTCGCCGGTCTCCTGGGTCTCGGGGCGCGACCCGTCCGGGCTCACCAGCTGCCGCTGGGCGTCGTAGCCGCTCCGCCCGCGTACGGCCTGCTGCAGCTGGCCTCGGCCGCTCGCGGCGCCCTGGGCCGCCTGGCCCCCGCCCTGCTGCTGCCCTTGCTGTCCCGACGATCGATCAAACTTCATGCCGTGCTCTCCGCTGGAGCCTCGACCATCGCGCCTCCGCGCGGACGGGGCAAGCCTTTGGCGCGCGCGGCCCGTCCGCGCTGGAGCGGCGCTGCCCCAGGGTGGGCCCCGCTCCCTGGCACGCCGCCCTCCCTCGCCCAGTCCACCTGACCCGGCGCACCGGCGGCGTGACACGGGCGCTCAACAAGGCAAGCTGCACCCCATGAGCGAGCCCGCCGCAACCCGCCCGCAGCCTGCCCGCCCAGCCGCGGTGCTCCTCTGCGCCGCGCTGCTGGCTGGGGTCGCGCACGCCTGCTGGCTCTCGGCGACGCGCCCCTTCGCCATGGACGAGCTGACGTACGGCCACATCGCGTGGCAGCTGTCCCAGGGCAAGCAGCCCTACCTCGACCTCTTCGCCCACCACACGCCCGGGCTGTGGCAGCTCCTGGCCCCCGTCCATGGGCTCGTCGACAGCTCGCGCGGCTTCCTGACCTTGAGCCGCTGGCTGCTCTGCGGCGTGTGGTTGGCGCAGCTCGCGCTCCTGTGGCGGCTGGCTGCGCCGCGCGTCGGGCGGGTGTGGGCGCTGCTGGCGCCGCTGACCGCGCTGACCACGCAGGTGTGGCTCGACCACGCCATCGAGCTGCGGCCCGACCCCCTCGCGTGGGCGCTCTACCTGGGGGTGCTGGCGCTGCTCGATGTGCGCGCCAAGGCGCCGGCGGATCAGCGAGGTCGGCGCCATCGCCTCCGCGTGACCCTGGCGGGCGCAGGTGTGGTGCTGGCGTGCTGGGTCTCGCCCAAGGTCGGCCTCTACGGCGCCGGCCTGCTGGCGATGTGGGTGATCGACGGGCTCCGTGGCCGGCGCGCAGGGGGCGCCCGGGGGACACCGGCGCTGGTGCGTCCCCTGGACTTCGTCACCGGCGCCGCGGTCGCGGTGGCGGGGCTGGCCGGATGGCTGGCGGCGCGCGGCATGCTGACCGCGTTCTGGACCCACGTGGTCGTGTGGCCCATGACCTACGAGTCGTCGTTCCAGGGCTTCCCGTGGTGGCTTTGGCTGGGGCCGAGCTTACGCGGCTCGGAGCTGACGGTGGCGCTGGCCACGCTCGGCGCCGTCACGCTCGTGCGCCACGTGCGCGCCGGGGGCACGGGCACGACCGCGCTGGCCCCAGGGCGCCGCGGTGCGGGGGCGCCGGGCGTCGACATGCTGCTGCTGTGGACCGCGCCGCTGGCCTTGCTCTCCGTGGCGATCCAGTCCGCTGCGTATCCCTACAGCTTCCAGCCGCTCTTCGGCTGCCTGGCGCTGGGGGTGCCCCTGGGGGCCAAGGCGCTGCGTCAGCTCCTCGTCCGACGCGCGCCACGCCTCGCGGGGCTGACGTGGCTGATCGTCACGGCGGCGCTCGCCCTGAGCGCCCGACAGGCCACGGACACCGCGTCGCGCCCCCCGTTGAGCAAGCGCAGCGGCCAGCTCGCCGTGCTCGACAACCTCGAGCGCCTGACCGACGCCATCGACGCCACTTACGACAACACCGGCCAGGGGCTGCGCCGCCCCTCGGTGCACTACTTCGGCTTCACCAATCACTTCGTGCGCGCGACGCAGGCCGCCCTGCTCTCACGCGCGATGCCGAAGGCCATGTACGACGCGGGCTGCGTGGTCCACCTGATCGACACCAGCACCGACAAGCTGCCGCGTCCGCTGCGCGACTTCCTGGCCACGCACTTTCTGCCCTGGAGCGCGGACATCCACCTGTGGGGACAGGCGTTCCCCGTCAAGCACGGCGGCCGTAGCCAGGGCACCTTCCTGGCGCCACGCACAGCCACCTGGCTCGTGGAGCCCATGGTGCCGGGCCGCGCGCTGCGGGTCTGGGTGGACGGCCAGGAGGTGCGGCCTGC
>JAUIAC010000849.1 GCA_030425545.1 bacterium
CCTCGGTGAAGAGGGCGGGGGGCCCGTCTATCCTACAGGCTCGCTGGCCTCAGGACGCATCCGGCCTCCCCGGAGCCTTCGATGACCGCACCGTAGCGCGTCACTTGGGCTCAGCGGAAACATACAAGGCCGCATGAACGCACTGACCTGCTGGGACCAAACATACCCCGAGGATCGTACATCGGTGCGGAGGCGCCAGAACCAGGGAGACACTTCAGGGTTCAGGTACTAGCCTGCGGGCACACCAACGCGGGAGTCGTGGATGCAAGCGGGCCGCACCATCGGGAGCTATCGACTCGAGGCGCGCCTGGGCGGCGGCGGCATGGGCGAGGTGTGGCGGGCGTCGCATGGCCGCCTCGGTCGTCCGGCCGCGCTCAAGCTGATCCGCCCCGAGATGTTGGGCGCGCGCGACGACGCAGGTCGGGCCCTGCTGCGCCGCCGCTTCGAGCGCGAGGCCCGCGCGACGGCGTCGCTCTCGTCGCCGCACACGGTGGAGCTCTACGACTTCGGGGTCGCGGACGACGGCACGCTTTGGTACGCCATGGCCTTGCTCAAGGGGTGGGACCTCGACGCCCTTGTCCGGCGCCACGGCCCGGTGCCCGGCGGCCGCATGGTCGCGCTGCTCGCCCAGGCCTGCGACGCGCTGAGCGAGGCACATCAAGCGGGGCTCATCCACCGCGACATCAAGCCGGCGAACCTCCACGTGGGGCCCAAGGGCGTGCGCTCGGACTTCGTGCAGGTGCTCGACTTCGGCCTGGTGAAGCTCGGCGACCTCGACGAGGAGGGCAGCGCGGCGTCGACGCTCACCGCCGACGGCATGATCACCGGGTCGCCGGCCTTCTTGCCGCCGGAGCTGGCGGGGGAGGGCGAGGTGGGGCCGCACACCGACGTGTACGCCCTCGGCTGTGTCGCCTACTGGCTGTTGACCGGCACGCTGGTGTTTCCGGCCGACAACGGCTTGAAGATGGTGCTGGCCCACCTCGGTCAGCCGCCAGAGCCCCCGTCCACGCGGGTGGACGGGCTGGGCACCGCGTTCGACGACGTGATCCTCGCGGCGCTGCGCAAGCGCGGCGCTGACCGCCCCGCGAGCGCGTCGGCGTTCAAGGCGGCCCTGGCGGCCTGCGCACCGGCGTCGTCGTGGACGGACGCAGAGGCCGCCGCCTGGTGGACGGCCCACCCGGCGCCGCGGGTGGTGGCCACGAGCGGCGTGCACGTGGCCGACGGCGCCGCGGACCTCGGGGCAGAGACCTTCACGCCGGAGCCAGCGCTGCCTGCTGCGGTCGCTGCGGTCGCTGCCACGGCGGGGGCGCCGGCCGCGGTCGGGCAGCGGGCGGCCGTGACGCCCGCCGACTCGCCGTCTCCGGCGCCCGCGCTCCGCGCGGGGCCGACAAGCGCCTCGGCGCCCGCGCCAGCGATCCACGTGGGGACAACGGGCGCCCCGGCCTCCGCGGCAGCGCTCCACGTGAGCTCAGCGCCCGCCGCCAGGCCCTCGTCGGGAGCGCCGGGCCTCCGTCCCGTGCCTGCGCTCTTCTCCGTCGCGCGGGCCGACGTGGTCGCACAGCTGCGGGACAACTACGCCCAGAGCGTGCTCGACCTGCCGGAGTTCGAGCGCCGCGTGGAGCTCGCGGAGGCGGCGGAAGACGAGGGCGCGCTCGGGGCGCTGGTCGCCGACCTCCCGAGCCCGTCTGCGACGTCGCCATCTTGTCCGGCGTCGAGCGCAGCGGCGCGCTGCAGCTGGCACCGCGCACGGAGGTCGTCACCATCCTGGGCGGCGCCGAGCTCGACCTGCGCGACGTGTCCCTGCCGGCCGGCGACACGGTCATCCGCTGCATCGCCATCCTCGGCGGCGTGGAGATCATCGTCCCGC
>JAUIAC010000850.1 GCA_030425545.1 bacterium
CGCGCCAGCCCAAAGGCGAAGGCGGCGACGGAGAGGAAGGCCACCGCGCGCATCGGCCGGTTCATCTTCAGCTCTTGCGGCCACTGGTAGGCCGCGGTCTCGCCGCCGAAGGGCGGGTCCCAGGCCAGCCAGCGGACCAGGGTCGACGCCTCTTTGCCGATCTCGCGGTGCAGCAGCAGGGTGGGGATGACGATGAGCAGCGCCAGGGCCGCGCCGTGCACGCCGCCGCCCAGCCGGCCCTCGCGCACGTCGACCAGCAGCGTCGCGGTCACCGCCGCGACCACCGCCGCCACGGGCACGGTCCAATGGTGGAACTCGGGCAGCAGGGCCAGCACCACCAGCAGCGGCGCGCCGAAGCCCAAGCCCAGGGCCAGCCGTGCGCGGTCGAGCGGCGCCAGCTCGGCGCCCGCGTCGGGCTCGCCGAAGCCGCGGGTCAGCAGCCGGCCCATGCCGAGCAGGAAGAGCGCGCCCCAGGGGTAGAGGCCAAAGCCCAGCATGCCGACCACGCTGGAGAACTCACGCTTGTCCTCGGGCACGCCGCCGCCGAAGGGCACCTGGGTGAAGCGCAGGCTGCGCAGGAGGGGGCTGGTGTCGTCGCTGAGCACCACCGCCGCGGCCAGCGCCAGGCTGAGCACCGCCAGCGTCGCCGCGACCACGGGGACCCGGCGCAGGTCGGCGGTGACCAGCAGGTAGCCGACGCAGATGCCGGCGCCCATGGTCAGGCCGCCCAGGCCGCGGCCGAGCAGCAGCACGTCGAGGCCCGCGAGCAGCCACAGCCACCACAGGCGGCCGCGCTCGGCGACGCCCAGGGCCAGGCCGAAGGTCACCAGCGCCACGCCGAGCGGCGCCGTGTGGCCGAGGGTGACCAGGCGGGCGTTGCCCATGGCCAGGGGCAGCGTGGCGTAGACCAGCACCGCCATCCACGCCGCGGCGTCGCCCCAGAGCGCGCGCATGGCGACGAAGAGCAGCAGCGCGGTGAGCGCCGCCAGCAGCGCGCCGGGCAGGCGGGCCGCGGTCTCGCTCGGACCGAAGGCGCGCAGGCTGGCGGCCACCAGCCACGTGTCCAGCAGGGGCGCCTGCACCGAGCGGCGGTCGACCTTGTGCTGCACGTGGGTCCAGGTCGACGGCAGCAGCGCGCCGAGGGTGGCGGCGCCCTCGCCCGGGGAGGTGACCTGCTCGTCACCGACGAAGAGCGGCGCCAGGGCGCTGGCGTCGGCGGTGGGGTCCTCGCTGGGGAAGAGGTGGCGCGACCAGGTGCCGCGGTAGGCGTTGCGCAGAAGGCGCGCGCGGGCCGCTCCGAGCGCGCTGCGCACCTCGGCGGGCGAGCGCTTGGCGCTGACCAGCAGCACCAGCGCGCCGCGGTTCTCGTCGGCGACCTTGTTGAGCTGGGCGGCGGCGGCGTCCCAGGCGCCCGGACGCGGCGGCTTGCCGGCCTGCGCGCCGAGGACGGCGTCGACGTCGACCACGAGGGCGTGGGTGATCCGCTCGCCCATCTGCGTGGCGGCGACGCGCAGGGCCTGGGCGGCGCCGGCCGAGTCGACCCGGCGCAGGGCCGCGCCGGTGGGCTCGAGCGCCCGCAGCAGGGCGCCGGCGTCGTCGACCACGAGGGCCTGCGGGGTGCCGGCGAGGCGGCGCGCGGTGGCGGCGCGGTCCATCTCCCAGGGGTCGAGCAGGCCGCTGCTTCCCAGGCCGGGCAGGAGCAGCGCCAAGAGCAGGGCGGCCGCAGCGAAAGGGGCGAGCAGGCGGGTCATCGCGGCGCGGCTCCAGGTGGCGAGGGGGCGGGCCGGCGCGGCGGCCGGCGGCGGGGGAAGTCCCGCGGGCGCGCGACCTTAGCAGACGCGCGGGGCGGGGCAAGGTGGTG
>JAUIAC010000155.1 GCA_030425545.1 bacterium
GGTGGTGCTCGGCCAGGTCGACGAAGACTGGCGGGCAGCGGCGGCGTTGCAGGGGGCGACGCTCTGCGTGCCGCGCCGACTCCGCGCCCGATTCCCCGGGCCGAAGGTCAGCCCGGGCTCCGCGGCGTCCGAGGTCCGGTGTGTCCGCGCCCCTTTCGGCGCCTACGCGGCCAAGACCCCGCAGCTGCTCGTGGCGTGGGCGTTGCGCACGGCCGGGTGCAGCACCGCCGAGCTGGTCCTGGCGTCGCGGCACACGGGCCCACCCCCGGCCGGTCGGCTGTGTCAGGGGCGCAAGTCGCTGTAGCAGACTGCGCCTTTTCTCCGTTCTTGCGACCACGCCAGTCAGTCTGCTGGGAAGGGGAAGCCACGGCTTGCCGTGGCTGGGGGCGCTCGTAGGTGGCGTGCCAGTTCGCTGTCGCGACCAGGCAACTCAGCATCTAGCGCGCCCGTTTCCTTCGGCTGCGCCTCAGGGGGCTTGCTCCCCCAAGAGACAGAAAAGCTAGCAGATTGCGGCGACAATCAACTTCGCCGCAGTCTGCTCGGCCCGGCCCGTCTGAACCAGGGCCGAGCGCTGGGTCAGAAGCGCGCCGCGACGCTCGCAGCCAGGGCCACCTCGCCCCACACGCTGGCCTCGACAGCCGCGGTCAGCGGGCCCATGGCCACCGCGACGCCAGGCCCCACCTGCACGTGGGTGCGGTCGGTACCAGAGAGCGAGCCCTCCGCCGTCTGCCGGACCACGGGCCCGCCAAAGACCCGCGCCAGCACGTAGGGCGACACCGGCCCGAGCTGCCAGCCCGCCGTCACGCCCAGGCGCAGGTCGCCGGCCCACACGTCGTAGGCGCCGGCCAGGTCATAGCGGGCCACCGCCAGGGTCGCCGTGCCGCGCACCCACGGCCGCGCGCCCTTGGCGTCGGCGAAGGAGCGGCTCAGGGACGCGCCGACCACCCAGCCGCCCTGCACCGCCGCGTCGCCACCGACGCCGGTCCACTGACCGCTGAGCATGCCGCCCGCGATCAGGCGCCCGCTCCACGTCGGACCCAGCCGCCGACCCAGCCACGCCGCCACCTGCGTTCGCTCCAGGGTGGCGCGGCGCGGCCCCTCCAGGCTCAGCAGCGCCCGCGCGGCGACCACGCCGGCGCCCGCGTCCCAGGTTGGGGCGTCTTTGCCGTGGACCTCGGGGCCCGCCGGACCGGCGGGGACGCTGCAGCCTCAGGCGCGCGCGTCGAGCGGCACCGTGGCGATGAGGAGGGTCACGGCGAGCGCCGCGCGGCGGAGGTTGGACGTCAGCATGGTGGCTCCGGGACCGCCGCCCCGCTCACCGAGGCGCCGCGCGGTCGCCGCCGAGTCTGCACCATCTGGCCGCTCCGCGCCTATGGCTCCGCCGTCTGGATGCACGATCCACCGTGGGCGGTGAACCCGCACCGCTTGTGCTTCGTGCAGAGCTCCGAGCGCTTGCAGTCGGCCTCGCTGGTGACCGCGCACTGGCCCCCCACGGCGGTACAGCGCGCCTGGGTCTTGCAGCCCAACGAGGCGACGCAGTGGGCGTCGTCGCACGCCTTGGTCTGAGCGCAGTCGGCGTCGCCCTGGGCAGCGCACACCCCCTCGACCGACGAGCACCAGGCGAAGGTGGCGCACTCCGAGCGCGCCGCACACGCGCTGTCGCTCGCCCCGAGCGGGTGACAGAGCCCAGCCGCGGCGCCGCAGTAGCCCGTGTCGGCGCACACCCTGGCGGTCTTGCGGCACGCCGCGCTTCCACGCAGGGTGCGCCCCTCCCGAGGAGGCCTGTGTCCGCGACCCCGCCGCATCTGCTCTCGATGGTCCTGACCGCCTCCGCGCTGCTCGCGGCGGCGCAGCCGGCGAGCGCGACCCCGCTCCCGCGCGGCGTCACCCCAACGGCGCTCGTGGACGCGCCGGCCTCGGTCACCGCCACGGCAGACACGCTGCCCGACCGCTGCCCGGCGCACGCCGAGGGCCGGGTGATTCAGGCGCTGCGCGACCAGGGGCTCACCGCGACCCGCCCGCTCGTGGTCCAGCGGGCGCGCCTGCACCGGGTGGGTCAGCGCTTCCGCTGCGCCCGCTACCGGGCCGAGCAGACCCGCCTCCAGGGGCTCGACCTCTTCTCCGCCATCCGCGTGACCGCGACGCTCGTGCCCACGGCGCGCCCGCCCGGGCTCCAGGGCGGCGCCCGGGGGCGTCGCTCCGCAGGCGTCGCGCTGACCTACCGCTTCGTCGAGCTGCCGCCCTACCTCGTGTTCCCCGCCGTCCGCCGCAGCGACCTCTACGGCTGGCTGGTGGGCCCCGCCGTGTCCTTCCTCAACTTCCTGGGGCGCGACGTGCGCCTGGACGCCTACCTGCGCACCGCGGTCTCGCCGGAGCCCTTCGTCGCGACAGAGCTGCTGCTGGAGGCCTCGAGCCCGTGGATCGGCGACGACATCCCGGTCGAGTACAACCTGACCGTGCTGCGCAACCAGTCGTTCAACGCGGTGAAGCAGTACCACGACACCTCTTGGACCGGCGGCCTCTCGCTCTTCCACCGCCTGACCTGGAAGCTGCGGCTGGTCTACGCCGGTGAGTTCGCCCAGATCTCGCCGGACCCCGCTCAGCCTGCGTTCACGCTCGCGAGCAACCCGGCGCCCGTGCCGGTGCTCCTCAACCCAGAGGGCGACCTCGTGTTCGGCCTGGCGGCGGGGGTGCTCTGGGACGGCCGCGACCGCCGCGTGAACCCGCACAGCGGGCTGCGGCTCGAGGCGCGGGTCGGCCAGTACGGGGGGCCGCTCGGGGGGCCGGCTGACTATCGCCTGCTGCTGCTGGACCTGCGCGGGTGGTGGGGGGTGCGCTGGAGCGCGTCGCAGCTGACGTTGCTGCACGTCTCGGGGCTGCTGCGGGCGAGGCCGGGGCGCATGGGGGTCTACGACTACTTCGTCGCCGGTGGGCCCAACAGCCTGCGGAGCTACAGCCAGAGCGCCGAGCTGCACGCGCAGAGCGAGGCCCTGGGCACCGTGGAGCTGCGGCACGAGCTCTTCGACCGCAGGCCCACGACGCTGCTGGGCTTTCATCTCTACGTCGGACTGCAGCTCGTCGCCGGGGCCGACGTGGCCTTGCTGTGGCGGCCGCAAGACAGCCTGCGCGGCGCACCGCGGATGCACAGCTCGGCCTATGGCGGCGTGCACGTCCTGCTGCCCGGTGTCGACCGGCTGCGCGTGGAGTTTGGCGCCCACCGCGACGCGGCGCTGCGCTGGCGGCCCGGCTTCTCGGTCGGGCTCTTCGAGAAGTCGCGCACGCAGCGCCTGCGGCAGCGATAGCAGACAGCGTCGCTGTCCGTTCTCGCGGCGCAGGGCCACGGCCGGAGCACGGAGTCCCCGCCCCAGGGCGCGGTCGCGTCGCCGCGCATTGAGGCGCCTCGGCGCTGCCGCTAGGGTACAGGCCCACGTTCAGGGAGCCGACGATGCCTTTCGAGCAAGCCACCGGACTCCGCGGCACGCTGCTCCAGCGCCGCGCCGATGCCACCACCCAGGCCCGCGGGGGCGGGCTGCAAGCGCGCCTGCGGGCGGCTCTGCGCGGGCAGTCCTACGCCGCCGGCAGCCAGACCGTGTCGCCCGCTGGCACCGACGCCCGCTTCGCCAACGACGGCACCAACGCCCCCAAGGGCGGCCGCATGCGCAAGGTCTACGACGCCAACCGCGCCCGCACCGACGGCCTCCAGGAAGACAGCCGCTACGACGGCGAGCTCAACGACTTCGAGGCGCACTGGACCCGCCACAAGGGCCGCTACACCGCCGTGGCGGCCAAGGTCGACCTGCCGGCGGAGCTCATCGCCGCGATCCACTGGCGCGAGGCGTCGGGCGACTTCGGCACCTACCTCCACCAGGGCGACCCGCTGGGCAAGCCGGCGGTGCACGTGCCCAAGAACATCCCGCTCTTCCACAAGTGGGAAGACGCCGCGGTGCACGCGCTGAAGATGAAGCGCGGCATCCAGTCGCAGATGGGGCTGACCGAGACCAGCACCGACGCCGCCGCGCTGGCGACCTACTCCGAGTATTACAACGGCCTGGGCTACGCCAACCGCGGCAAGCCGAGCCCCTACGCCTTCGCCGGCACCAACGCCTACAGCAAGGGCAAGTACGTGCGCGACGGGGTGTATTCGTCGTCGACCCGGGACCGGCAGGCCGGTGTCATGGCGATGCTCGGCCGCGTCAGCACGGTCGAGACCACCGACACGTCGGGGCTGGCGCGGCCGACGCCGCTGCTCAAGGTCGGCTCGAGCGGCAGCTTCGTGCGCGAGGTGCAGCAGCTCCTGGGCTTGCCCGAGGGGCAGCAGGACGGCGACTTCGGGCCTGGCACCAAGCAGGCGGTCATGGCTTTTCAGCAGCGCCATGGCCAGACGCCGGACGGCGTGGTGGGCCAGGGCACCTGGGCGCTCCTGCGCGGATCGTAGCCGTCGCGGCAGGCGAGGTCGCCGCGCGCAGCGAGGTCGATCAGGTCGCCGGATCGTCCGCAGGCGCAGCCGTTGGGTTCGGCGATGGATCGGTCAACGGCTCCCCGCTCGGACGCTTGGTCCGGTCGTCCACGGTCGTGCGCCGTCGCCTCGGCTTGCTCTTGCGTTGCGGCAGGGCGGTCAGCGAGCGCGAGCTCCGGTCGGTCCCCATGCGCCACACCGCGTCGGACTTCGCCAGCCCGCCCGTGCTCACCACCTGGTCGCGGCCCCGGTCCTTGGCCAGGAACATGCGCGCGTCGGCCAGCGCGAGCAGCGCCTCCGGGTCCACGGGGTCCGCCTCACGGAGGCTGGCGACGCCCACCGACACGGTCACCGCCACCACGCTTTCGCCCGGCGCCGCCAGCTGCGTCGCCTTCACCGAGCTTCGGACGCGCTCCGCGATGGCCGTCGCCGTCTCGAGGTCGGTCTCCGGCATGAGCAGCACGAACTCCTCGCCCCCCACACGCGCCAGCACGTCGTCGCCGCGCACCGTGTCGCGCAGCGCCTGGGCCACCGCGCGCAGCACGGCGTCGCCCATGGCGTGGCCCCAGCGGTCGTTGACGTGCTTGAAGTGGTCGAGATCCAAGACCATGGCCGAGAGGGGCTTGCGGCTGCGATGCGCGATGGACGCCGCCCGCAGGAACTCCTCGTCGAGGTAGGTGCGGTTGTGGCACTGGGTCAGCGCGTCGCGCGTCAGCGACTCGAACTGCTTCTGCTGGAAGGCGCGGTCGTCGGCGTCCAGCCAGTCCAGGCGCAGGGTCACCCGTGTCCCGAGAGAGAACTTGGTGCGGTCGTCGAGCCGCGCGATCTCGACGCGGCGCCCGTTGATGAAGGTGCCGTTGCTCGAGCCGAGGTCGACGAGCTCGACGTGGTCGTCGGAGACCTCGAGCTGCGCGTGACAACGCGACACCCCCGAGTCGTTGAGCGTGATGTCGTTGGCCACGCCACGGCCGAGGGCGGTGACGCCCGGCTTGAGCACGTAGAGGCGTCCGGGCAGCTGACCGCGCATGGCGGTCAGGCAAGGCAGGCGCTGGTTGGGGTGACGGTCGAGCGGCGGCGGCAGCTCCGCCGCGACGGTGTCGGCCCGGCGTCGCTGCGGGACGGGCGTGCGCTCCGTGTGCGGGGTCCGGTGTTCCGTCGCGAGCCTGAGCAGCTCTGGGGTCAGGGGCGTCGTGGGGCGTTGGTCGTGACTCATTGGAGAAAGACGCCTACCGCTTTGAACTCTGACAGTCACAGACGATGAAGCCTGTCTTGTCTGGGTCGTACGGGGAGAAAGTGGATGCGCGAAGCGTAGCGCGCATGACAGCGGGGCGCTACCCGCATTTGACGGGGGCGCCGGGTCACCACGCCCACCAACGCGCGTGGCTCGGGTCGAGCTCGTTGGACGCCGGCGTCCGCAGCTCGAGGCGCACGTGGAGCAGGGCGTCCTCTGGGCGGTCGCCGCGGCTCGACCCGGGCCCGGACATCTTCGCGACGGGCAGCCGATCGACGCGCAGGGAGGTCATCGGCAGGTGGGACAGCGCGTCCGGTGGGTCCACCACCAGGGAGACGTCCTTGAGCGGCACGTAGCTGCCGTAGTGTCGGTCTTCGCTGGCGTCGGCCACCCCGACCCGGCGCAGGAAGGCCGCCGGGACGGTCCAGGTCAGCCGACCCGTGGTCGGCGCCTCGTAGAGCGTGAACTTGAGGCCGTCGCGCGTACGCAGGCGCACGTAGGGGTGCCCGGGCCCGGGCGCCACCGCCGCGAGGACGGGCGTCGGTGGCGCGGCGCTGCCCACCACCGCCAGGGAGCCCACCAGGAAGTGGCCGCCCTTGGGGGGCGTCGGGCGCTGAGCGACCGGAGACGCGGGGGGCGCGCGCTCGGCTTCGGGCGCAGAGGGGGCCACCTTGTTGCAGGCGAGGGCGAGCAGCGCCACGAGCGCGACCGCCCACGACGGCCGGATCAGGGGCGACCTGCTCGGCGCGCGGGGGCCGGCGGGTTCGAGTCGGGCGTGCACCATGGAGCCTCCTCGACCAACCTGGGCGGCGGCCACGCCCGCGTCAACCGCCGCTGCGCTCCGTCGCAGCGCTCCGTCGCAGCGCTCCGCCGCCCGCGTCACGCCGCGGGCCGCGACGCTTCAACGCGCTGCGGTCCGCGCGTGTTCCCGCCCGCGCCGTCCTGGGGCGGTGCGGCCACGTCGCCGGGCGCCGGCAGCGGCACGAAGCCGCCGGTGATGAGCCGCGCACCCCGGCGGAAAGTCAGCCACGCCCAGGCCCAGCTCAGCAGCACCAGCACGCGGTTGCGGAAGCCGATGAGAAAGGCGATGTGCACCACCATCCAGGCCAGCCAGGCGAGCGTGCCCCGCAGACGGCGGCCACCGATCTCCGCCACGGCCGCGCGTCGACCGATGGTCGCCATGCTGCCCTTGTCGACGTAGCGGAAGGGGGCCAGCGTTCGACCCTGCAGCTCGGCCTGGATCACCGCCGCGGCGAACTGCCCGCCCTGAATCGCGCCCTGCGCCACCCCTGGCACCGCCTTGCCCTCCGAGCTCGCCGCCGCCAGGTCGCCGACCACGAACACCTCCGGGTGGCCCGGCAGGCGCAGCTGCGCGTCGACCTCCACCCGTCCAGCCCGGTCGGTGGGCCCTCCGAGCGCGGCGCCCAGCCGGCTGCCCTGGACCCCGGCGGCCCAGAGCACGGTCCGCGCCGCGATGCGCTCGTCGCCCAGCATCACGCCCTCGGCGTCGATGTGGGTCACCCGCGCGCCGGTGCGGACCTCGACGTTGAGCTTGGCCAGCTGCTGCGCCGCCGCCGCCGAGCTCGCGGGCTCGAAGGGGGGCAGCACGCGGTCGGCGCCCTCCAGCAAGAGCACCCGCACGTCCTCCGGCGCGAAGGCGCGGAACTCTCCGGCCATGGCGTGGTGGCCGATCTCCGCCAGCGCGCCGGCCAGCTCCACGCCCGTGGGACCGGCACCCACCACGACGAAGGTCAGCAGCGCCCGCCGCACTGCGGGATCTTGCTCCCGTTCGGCGGCCTCGTAGGCCAGCAGCACCTTGCGGCGGATCGCCGTGGCGTCGTCGAGCGACTTCAGCCCCGGGGCGTGCGCCGCCCAGTCGTCGTGCCCGAAGTAGCTGTGACCAGCGCCGGTGGCGACGATCAGGTGATCGTAGGCGAGGGAGCCTTGGTCCAGCGTCACCGTGCGCGTGTCGACGTCGACGCTGCGCACCTCGCCGAGCAAGGTGCGGACGTTCTTGTAGGGGCGCAGCACCGCGCGGATCGGCACCGCGATGTCGCTCGGGTTCAGCGCCGCGCTGGCCACCTGGTAGAGCAGGGGCTGAAAGAGGTGGTGGTTGCGTCGGTCCACCACGGTCACACGCACCGGGGCGTCGCCGAGCGCGCGGGCCGCGGCCAGACCGCCGAAGCCGGCACCGACGATGACCACATGGGGCAGGGAGCTCATGTCTTCCTCCTGCGGCGGGCGTCTGCGCTGGGTCGCGTCGGGGTGACGCGACGTCTCGGTGCGCACCTGCAGGTGCCCGCCGCGGTGGGCCGTCGTGGAAGTCACCCGTCTGTTACAGAGCGAGGGTTCGCGAGCCCTGGCCGCAGCCCAATCGGCGAGGGCTCCAGCCGGCCCGGAGTCGCCCCTGGCGCGGCTACGCCAGCTTGGTCGCCACCAGCCCCTCGCGCCCGGTGATGCGGTCGATCCAGGCCACCGGCGCGGGCCCCACCGCCACCGTGGTGCGGGTGGGCACACCGCCGAACTCGGTGCGGCCCGAGTCGGTGATCAGCGCGTGCGGCAAGCCCTCCGCCGCCGCCGCGTCGCGGACCGCGAGCAGGCTCTCTTCGTCGTCCACCGAGAGCACGACCTTGGCGAAGCCCCGGCGCAGCCACCAGCCGATGGCCCCAGGGGTCTCGATGACGATGCGCTCCTCGTCGCCCACGTCGAGCCGCAGCAGCGCCGCCATGGACGCGTGGGCGCACTGCGCGGCGATCTTGCCCTTCCGCATCTTCAGGTCGCGGCGGTAGCACATCACCTGCTTCACCCGCGCGCGGCGGTAGCGCCCCGTGGTCTCGACCACCGCGCCCGTCGGCCCGGGTCCGCGCTGCACCACACACATCACGTCCTGCTCGGGCGTCGCGCCCGGCTCCAGGGTCCGCCGCGCGCTGTGGGTGACCACGCCGCCTTGCGTCACGAAGGTGCTGAGGGCGTCGTCGGTCAGCTCCCCCCGCACAGCCGCGTCCCCCTCCTGCGTCGCGACGCCCAGAGGCACCACGTAGGCGATCGACTGCCAGGGGGCGTCGCCGAGCCGCCACTGGACGTGGAAGCGCACCCCGCCCTCGCCCGCGGTGAGCGTGTAGGCGGCGTCAGAGGGGGGCGGCTGGTCGCCGTAGTCGCTCGCGTCCGGGTCGAAGAGCCAGACCCCCAGCCAGGGCGCGAGCATGGGGTCGACGAGGGGCGTGCGCATGGTGAGCTCCAGGTGGCGGGTCAGCGGGAGCAACCTGCCAGCGCGGCGGCAAATCCGCCACACAGCGAGGCCGCAAGGGGCCCGCACAGCGGCGCGTCGACACGACCTCGAGGCCGGTGGATCCGAAAAAGGTTGTGCGCAATTTAATAGTGCGCTATGGTGTTGTTCGAAACAGGAGGCCCCATGGCGAACAAGCAGCTCGACTTCACCGTCCCGGTCCGCACCCTTCGGGGTCAGGACACCGATCTCACCGCGTACAAGGGCAAGGTGCTGCTCGTGGTCAACACCGCGAGCAAGTGCGGGCTGACGCCGCAGTACGAGGGGCTGGAGAAGCTGTATCAGGACCACCGCGACGCGGGCCTGGAGATCCTGGGCTTCCCCTGCAATCAGTTCGGCAGGCAGGAGCCCGGCAGCGCCGACGACATCCAGGAGTTCTGCCAGCTGAACTATGGCGTCAGCTTCCCCATGTTCGACAAGATCGAGGTCAACGGGGGCGGCACCCACCCGCTCTTCGAGCAGCTCAAGGCCGCGGCGCCCGGGGTGCTCGGCTCCAAGGGCATCAAGTGGAACTTCACCAAGTTCCTGGTCGACCGGGACGGGACCATTGTGCGCCGCTTTGCGCCCAAGTTCCTGCCGGCCGACATCGCTGCCGACGTGCAGCGCCTGCTGTGAGCTCGCCCGATCCCGCGCCGCCCCCGCCCGCCCCGCTCGACGAGGCTTTGGACGGGGCCAACGCGACCGGAGGGAGGCCCTGCGCGCCGCGGCTCGCCGATCAGCTCTGCTTTCAGCTCTACACCGCGTCGCGCCTCGTGGTGCGGGCCTACGGGCCCGTGCTCAAGCGGCTGGGGCTGACCTATGCGCAGTACCTGGTGATGCTGGTGCTCTGGGAGCGCGACGATCGCGGTGACACGCCGGCCGCGGTGGGCGAGCTGGGCCGCGCGTTGGCGCTGGACTCGGGCACGCTGACCCCGCTGCTCAAGCGGCTCGAGGCGCGTGGGTTGGTGCGCAGGACGCGGGACGAGGTCGACGAGCGCGTCGTGCGCGCGACGCTGACCCAGGCGGGGCGTGCGCTCGCCGCGCCCGCAGCGGAGGTGCCGGTCGAGCTGCTCCAGGCCTGGCCCGGCGACACGGAGACCCTGTCCACCCTCCGAACCCACGTGGCGGGCTTTGTCTCGGCCTTGCGCGGCGAATTGATCTAGATCAAGTCCGAGTTTCGCGTCCCGGCTTTCCTACTCGCGCGCACCCATCGCGCCCTAAGGGAGGTCTTCCATGTGCACACTGCGCGCACTCGTCTCGCTGCTCTCGCTCACCTTGTTGGTCAGCGCCTGTGGCCCGTCCAAAGCCGACATCGACAAGCACATTGACGACGCCGTCAAGCAAGCGGTCGCTTCGGCCAAGTCCGCGGACAAGGCAGCAGCCAAGCCCGCGCCTGCAGCATCGGCGGTCGACACGGCCTCTGGGTTGAGCGCGGAGGAAGCCGCCAAGCTCCCGATCAAGGGTCAGGAGAACGCCAAGCTCACGGCGCCGCCGCTGGTGCCGCCGCCCATCACCCGCAAGCACGCCACCAAGCTGGTGGTCAAGCTCGAGGTCAAGGAGGAGGTCCGCGAGATCGCCGACGGCGCCAAGTACACCTTCTGGACCTTCGGCGGCTCGGTGCCGGGCAGCTTCATCCGTGTGCGTCAGGGCGACCTGGTGGAGTTCCACCTGTCGAACCACCCCGACAACAAGATGCCCCACAACATCGACCTGCACGCGGTCACCGGTCCCGGCGGCGGCGCGACCTCGTCGTTTACGGCGCCCGGCAAGGAGACCCAGTTCTCGTTCCGCGCGCTCAACCCCGGCCTCTTCGTCTACCACTGCGCCACCGCGCCGGTCGGCATGCACATCGCCAACGGCATGTACGGCTTGATCCTGGTGGAGCCCGTGGGCGGCATGCCCAAGGTCGACCGCGAGTACTACGTGATGCAGGGCGAGTTCTACACCACGGGCAAGTACGGCGAGGCTGGCGAGCACGGCTTCGACATGGCCGAGGCGCTCCAGGAGATCCCCGACTACGTGCTCTTCAACGGCCGCGTGGGTGCGCTGGTGGGCGACAAGGCCATCACCGCGAAGCTCGGCGAGACCGTGCGGGTCTATGTCGGCAACGGCGGGCCCAACCTGGTGTCGAGCTTCCACGTCATCGGTGAGATCTTCGACCTTGTGAACCAGGAGGGCTCGACAGGGGCGCCGGCGCGCAACGTCCAGACCACCCTGGTGCCCGCGGGTGGCTCGGCGGTGGTGCAGTTCAAGGTGGACGTGCCCGGTACGTTCATCATCGTGGACCACAGCATCTTCCGCACCTTCAACAAGGGCGCGCTGGGCATGCTCAAGGTCGCCGGCGATGGCGCCAAGGACCTCTACTCGGGCAAGCAGGACGAGCGCATCTACCAGGCCGAGGGTGGCGCTGTGCAGGCGATGCCGGGCAAGAAGGCGGTCGTCGTGACCGAGCGCACCAAGGACGAGCGCATGGCCTTGGGCAAGCGGCTCTACGGGGCCAACTGCGCCGCGTGCCACCAGCCGGCCGGTCAGGGGCTCGGTGGGGCCTTCCCGCCGCTGGCGAAGTCGGACTACCTCATGGGTGACCTCGACCGCGCCATCGGTGTTCTGCTCCGCGGCAAGCAGGGCGAGATCACGGTCAACGGCAAGAAGTTCAACGGGGTCATGCCTGCCGTTCGCCTCAACGACGACGAGGCCGCGTCGGTGCTGACCTACGTGCGCAACTCGTGGGGCAACGCCGGCGGCCTGGTGAAGGCGTCGGACGTCGCCAAGGCCCGCAAGGCTGGCGGGGCTGCCGCTGGCGGCGGGCACTGAGCCACACCATGACCCACGCACGCGCGCGCCAGACGAGCACTCCGGTCCTGGCGCGCGCGTGCCCTTTTGTCTGCGCCCGGGTGACGCCCGCGCGCCGCTCCCCTCCGCGGGCGCGGCGCGCGGGCGTCGCCGCAGGGCTGCTGGTGCTGTGCGCGGGCCTCGCCACCGCGTCGACCGCCGGGGCCAAGGGCCACCCGGCGCCGGCCGCCCGCCAGGGGCCGCGGACCGCGGCCGGCGCGCCCACGCCGACGGTGGCGATCCCCGCCGGCAGCTATCGCCCCTTCTTCCCCGGCAAGGACGAGCCCGAGCGCAAGCGC
>JAUIAC010000851.1 GCA_030425545.1 bacterium
AGGGCATCATGGCGTGGACCCGGGCCGTGGAAGGGCCACTGCGCAAGGACGCCTCAGCCCACAACGGGCTCGGCGTCGCCTACCTGCGCAAGGGGCTCATGGAGCTCGCCGCCCAGCGCTTTCTGAAAGCCGTGGAGCTCGATCCGGCGGCCACCGCGCCCCGCTCCAACCTGGTGCTGGTCTACACCCGCCTGAGCAAGCGCGACGCGGCGATGCAGCAGGTCTTCGGCGCGCTGGCCAAGGCTCCCAAAGATCCGCTGCTGCGCTTTCAGCTGGCCCAGCTCAACAAGCGGCACGCCCACGCGTCGCCGGGAGCCGGCATGGGGAGCGGCGGGCTCGGCATGGCCGGGGCCCCGCGGGCCGGCGGGACGCGGGCGACCGCGCGCAGGCGGCGACGCGCAGGGGGCAGCCAAGGTCCAGGGGGCCTCGCCCGCCCCGCGCCACCGCGGCGCCCCACGCCCGCGCTGCGCCCGGTGGCGGTGCTGCCGCTGAGCACGGCCGGCAGCCAGCGCGCCGGGCTCGGCGAGATGGTCGCGGCGATGCTGACCACCGCCGTGGTCCAGCGCGGCACGCCACCGGTGGTCGAGCGCGGCCGCCTCGAGAGCGTGCTCCGGGAGCAGCGGCTGCAGCACTCGCGCCACTTCGACCGCAAGACGGCGGTGCGCGTCGGCAAGCTCGCCGGCGCGCACCTGCTGCTCACCGGCAACGTCGCGGAGTTCGCGGGTCGCCTCGCCATCGACCTGCGACTCGTCCACGTCAAGACGGGCGCGGTGCGCGCCGCCGTGAGTGCGGACGCCAAGCTCGACCTCGCGGCGCTGCGAGCCGCGCTCAGCCGCGGCGTCGCGCAGCTGTGGAGCGCCAAGAAGTAGCCCACGACCCGCAGCCGCCGCCACGGACGCGCCGCGCTGTTCGTGCCCACGCGCGCCCACGCGCGCCAACCTCAGGAGAGATCATGGAGCTTTCAACCACCGTCGCCCTCGTCACCGGCGGCGCCTCTGGCCTCGGCAACGCCACCGCCCGTCGGCTCGCCCGGCTCGGCGCCAAGGTCGTGCTCGCCGACCTCGCGGATCACGGCGCCCAGGCCGCCGCCGACATCGGCGACAACGCCGCCTTCGCGCGCTGTGACGTCACTTCGGAAGACGACGTCAACGCCGCCCTGGATCTGGCCGAGGCCCGCTTCGGCCGCGTGACGGCGGCGGTCAACTGCGCCGGCATCGCCATCGCCCGCAAGACCTTGTCGAGCCGCGGGACACACGACCTGGCCAGCTTTCAGAAGGTGCTCGCGGTCAACGCCGGCGGCACCTTCAACGTCATCCGCCTGACGGCCGCGCGCATGGCGGAGAACACGCCCAACGCGGGCCTGGAGCGCGGCGTCTTCGTCAACACGGCCAGCGTCGCGGCCTTCGACGGGCAGGTCGGTCAGGCGGCCTACAGCGCGTCCAAGGGGGCGGTGGTGGGCATGACCCTGCCCATCGCCCGCGACCTCGCGCCCAAGGGCATCCGCGTCTGCACCATCGCCCCCGGGGTCTTTGCCACGCCCATGCTGGCCGGGCTCCCCGAGAAGGCCCGCGTGGCCCTCGAGGCCTTGGTGCCCTTCCCCTCTCGTCTGGGTGACCCCGACGAGTACGGCCACATGGTCCAGCACATCATCGAGAACGCCATGCTCAACGGCGAGGTCATCCGCCTCGACGGCGCGCTCCGCATGCCGCCGCGCTGACCGGCCACGAGGTGGTGCGCGCGGTCGTCGCACGCGGCCGTCGCGCGCCGCCGCCTGGACCGCTGCCTACGGGAACGCCCGCCGGCTCGCGGTGGCCAGCAGGTCCAGGCGCCACCCGCCCCCCTCCTGCACCAGGATCCAGC
>JAUIAC010000156.1 GCA_030425545.1 bacterium
GCGATCACCTGGGCGTCGGCGGCCCAGACCGCGAGCGTCAGCGTCTCGACGCCGGCACCGGCCCCGACGTCGACGATGCGCGTCGGTGTGACACCCGCGTCGCGGAGCGCTGCGGCCACCGCCAACGCCTCGACCACGTGTTCGCCGGCGAGGGCGCGCGGCGACGCGTCCCCGACGAGGTTGGTCCGGCGGGAGAAGCGCGCCACCCACGTAAAGAGCGCGTCGAGGCTGGTCCGCCAGCTCTCTTGCCACGGCAGGTCCGCGGCCGCAGCGGTCTCCGCGAGCCAGTCGAGCGCGTCCGAGTTGCTGGTGCGGCTGGTGGTCATGGCGCTGGCAGGGCTCCAGCGCCGCCGGGGGCGCCCTCGGCGTCACCGGAGCCGCCCTCGGCCGCCATCTTGCTCAGCTCAGCCTCCGCGCCGGCGATCGCCTGGTCAACCGACTTCACCAGCGCGGCGCGCGCCTTGGGATCTGCCACCTTGGCCGCCTGCGCGTCCCGCAGCTTCACCGCTTCTGCCTTGCGCTGAGAGGCCGTCAGCACCATGGCCAGCATCACGGTCAGCTGCTGCCCCTCCTCCGAGGTGGCCCCCAGAGCGGCGACACCCGCGTGCAGGACCTCCTCGGCGCCGGCCGCGTCGCCTGCCTCGATGAGCACACCCGCCGTGTCGAGCCACGAGAGCGTGCCGGCGGCGATCTTCGACTTCCAGAGCGCGCTCCGCTTCGCCTTCTCCCCGGCGATGGTGTACGCCACGACACCGAGCAGCGAGAGCTCCTTGGACTTCGGCTTGGCCTTCAGCATCGGCTCGAGCCGGGCGAGCGCCTTGGCGTGCTTGCCGGACTGCAGCAGCAGCTGAATCTGCAGGCCGCTGATCTGCTCGCCTTGGGCGCTGCCAGTGTGAGGCTCGAGCGCCGCGATGGCCTCGTCGACCTTGCCGCGCTGCCGCAGCAGGTCCGCGTAGAGCAAGGCCACCTGCGCCGCCTGCGGGAAGCGCTTCACGGCCGCGGCTCCCTCGGTCAGCGCAGCGTCGACCTCCCCTGAGACCGCCAGCGCCTTGATCAAGGCCTGAGCGAAGCGCTCGTCGTCGCTGCGGTTGAGCTTGCGCAGCAGCGTCACGGCCTCGGCGGCGCGCTGGCTCATGCCCAAGAGCTCCGCCAACACCAACGCGGCCTGGGTGTCACCATGCTGGTCCACGGCCTCCTTGAGCAGCGTCTCGGCCTTGGCCTGATCGCCCTCGAGCAGCGCGAGCTGCGCGAGCCCTGCGCGGGCTCCGGACACCTTCGGATCCAGCGCGAGCCCCTTCTCGAAGCCGGCCTTGGCCTTGGCCAACAAGGTCGCCTTGCTCTTCTCCGGAGCGGTCTGCGCGCGGCCGGCGTCGAGCAGCGCCAGGCTCACGTGGCCCTCGGCGAGCTTGGGCTGGCTGGCGATGACCTTCTGCACGTGCTGGTAGGCCTTGAAGGGCTTGCCCATGGCAGCGAGCACGTCGGCCAGGAACAGGTGCGCAAAGGGGTCCACTTCCTTGGCGAGCGCCACGTTGCAGGTGTCGAGGCCGCGGTCCACCAGCCCCTGGTCGATCTGCACGACACCCCGAGCGAAGCCCGGCGCCCCGGAGGCCGGCGCGAGGCGCGCGGCGAGCGCGAGGTCGGCGTGGGCCAGCTTGTACGCGCTGCGCCCCCGCTCTGCCTGGGCTCTGACCACGAGCCACCACGCTGCAGCCGTGGCGTCGCTGAGCGGCTTGGGCTGGGTGAGCGCGACGCCGAGCGGCCGGAGCACGGGGCCACCGGCGACCTGCACCCCGACGCGCACGTGACTCAAGATCAAGGGCGTCTGCACGCCAGCGCCGTCCACGACGAAGCTGCAGTCGAGCCCGAGGGCGTCGCACTGCGCGCGCGCCAGCCATGCCGCCTCCAGCGGATGCGCGGGCTTGGCGCGCGACTCAGAGAGCGCTGCGTAGAGCGCCGGGGCCGAACGAACCGCATGGCTGCGCGCCTCACGCAGCGACACAGCCCGCAGCTGCTTGGCCGTCCGCCAGCTGTCGAGCTGCGCCTGCAGCCCCGCTGCGTCCTTGAGCGTCTTCGCGGCCTTGTCCAGCACGGCGCTGCGTGCCCCTGGCATCACCGCCCGCTCGCCTTTGAAGCCGGCCGCTTTCCACGTCTGCTGCCAGCCCGTGGCGTCGGCGGTCGGCGCCTGGGGGGCAGGCGCGCTCGGCTGCAGCGCGAACCACGCGCCGCCACCGGCAAGGGCCAGGACGGCGGCCGCGAGGGCGATCTTGCCGCCGGCGCTCGAGTTCTCAGGCTGTGTCATGCAGTTCCTCCGTCGTCACGCGGCGGTAGGGTGCCAAGGGGTGGCGGCAGGTCAAGGCCACCGCGCCCGCTGTGCGACAAGGGCCCCTGCACACCTGTGACCAGGTCCGCTCCCACCGGGTGACCGAGACGCGGAGCGGTCGACCCGCAGCTGCTGCCTCAGACCAGGTCGCGCCGCTGCCTGCGCCAGGCCAGGAGCCCAGCCGGGTCATCGGTGATCAACCCGGACACCCCGGAGGCGCTGGCCAGGCGCCATTGCTCGGGTTCGTTGAGCGTCCACACGTTGACGTCGAAGCCACCCGCCTGCCAAAGCTGCATTCGAGCCGCGTTCACCAAGGCGCCGTGGGGATGCACCGCGTCGAGGTGTCCTCCCACCGCGAGGCCAGCTTTCGCGAGCGCGGCGGCCCCTTGTGGCCCCGCCATGCCGGCGGCCCACCAGTCGCATCGAGGGTCGTCGTCCACGAGCAGGGCCCGGGAGGCCGACAGCCCTGACCCCGCGAGCCGCTCGAGCGCCCGCCGGGAGAAGCTGGACAGGACCCAGCCCGCCTGTGGCCGCTCGACCAGCGCGTCGACCACCGCCGCGGTCAGGCGCTCCGCCTCGTCGGCCACCACCTTCAGCTCCAGGTTGAAGAGGCCCGCGCGGCCGTCGAGCAGCTCCAGCACCTCGTCGAAGTGGGGGATTCGCCCGCGATGCCCGTGCCGGTCGTGCAGCTCCAGCTTCCGCACGTCGCGCCACGTCAGCTCGGGGACCCGCCCGCGCGTCCCTGTGAGCGCGTGGAGGTCGTCGTCGTGAAAGAGCACCAGCTCCCCGTCGACCGTGCGCTGAACATCGAACTCGACGCCGCCCGCCCCCTCGAGAAACGCGACGCGCAGCGCCTCGAGCGTGTTCTCGACGGCGAGCAGCCGCGCCCCACGATGCGCGATGACGACCGGGTCGCGCTGGGGAGCCGGCGCGCTCAGGAGGGCGCTTGCCTCAGTTGGCATCTTCGAACGCGAGCAGGTCCGTCTGGGTCAGCAGGAGCAACACGTGCAGGATCGCGAGCCGCTGCTGCCGACTCCGGCAGCGCTCCTCGAGCGCCTCCCGCAGCGTCTCAGACGCCATCAGCAGGCCCAGGGCCTTGGCCTCCCGGGCCTGGAAGCGAAGCGCCTCGACGGTGATGCGCGAGCCGTGCAGACGGCGATAGCGCCGGTCGAGGTGGGGCTGAAAGTAGGGCTCCAGAATCGACAAGGGCACCTTGGAGCGCACCGCCTCGAGCAGCGCCGAGACCGGGTCGAGGTCCAGGGGGACGGTGGTCGACGGCGGCCGGTCGTCCAGATACAGGGCCCAGTCCGCGGTCTCCCACCCGAAGGCGTCGATGAACTTCTCGCGGAACTGCTTCTCGAGCACCTGGTACAGCTGGTAGGGCTTGATCAGGTTCATCGCCACGAGCACGTCGCCGAGGCGCCCACCGCCACGGTTGCTCGACTCGACCGCCAGCTCGACGTCCTGCTGGCTGATGATGCCCTGGCTCACCAGGAAGGTGCCGAGCATCTCCGCCATCTGGTTGCTGGCGATGTGGACGGGTCGACCCTTGCGGAAGTAGATGCTCTTCACCGCCGCGTCCCGATGCAGCTCGAGGCAGCCGGTCATGCGCTCGGCGAAGAGCTCGTAGACCAGGCGCGGGAAGTTCAGGCGGTTGGTCTCGCCGGTGCGGTCCGGGTCGCCCCGCGCGCCGACGGTCTCGTTGATGACCCGCCGCAGCTGACTGAACTCTTCGATGTCGCGGAAGGACTCTTCGTCGACCGCGACCTCTGCGCCAGGCCCCACGGTCCGGTTGCGGACCATGGTCTCGAGCGCGCCGGGAGCCAGGGGCCCCACCACGTGCCCGTCGCCAGTCCGAAGGCGGAAGTTCTCCGGCGCGCGGCGCGTCCCCGACCCACGGCCCGGGACCGCGTCGCTCGACACGCCGCCCGTGGACACGCGGCGCGGGGGCGGGACGACGGCCTGCCCGGCGTTCAGACCGGCGGCGTTGGGATCGGTGTCGCGCGCGAAGGTCCCGACCGGCATCGCCTGTGGACGCCGCCCCGACGCGCGGGTGCGTCCACGACCCTGCGCGTCGCCGTGCTCCCCTGAGCCGCGCCGCGGCATGCCAGCGGTGACCGCGTCAGGCGCGGTGTGTACGAAGGCTTGATCCAGCTCGGCGCGGACCCCGTTGGGCACTGGGATCTGCCTCGACGTGCGACGCGCGGGCACCCCGCTCAGCTCGACCGCGGTGTCGGGCGCCACCGTGCCGAGACCGACCTCATGCCCCTCTTCAGGCGCAGGCGCGACGGTCCGGGCCTGGAGCTGTTCGGCGCGGCGACGCCGGATCTCCGCCTGCTGCTTGCGGATCTCTTCAGGAGAGAAGGTCAACGAGTTCTGGGACTTTGGCGCAGAACCGGACGCGGGCCGGACCGGCTCCTCGGCCTCGGACTCCGACTGGTCGGCAAAGACGTCGGCCAGGAAGGCCGCCAGACGCCGGTTGGTCACCTGGGTCTTCTGCTGGAAGAGCAGGTTGACGATGTCGTCGTGGAAGTCGAGCGCCGACGCGTAGCGATCGTCCGGGTTCCGGGCGAGGGCCTTGCGCAGCAGCGCCCGTACGGGCTCCTCGATGTAGTTGTGCTTGCGGAACTTGTGCTCAATCCGCGCGTCACGAATGTTGACCAGCGTCTCCAGGTCGGTGCGACCGAGAAAGAGCCGCTTCAGCGTGATGCTCTCGTAGAGGATGATCCCGAGCGAGAAGATGTCGCTGCGAAAGTCGAAGGGCTGGCCCGTGACCTGCTCTGGCGACATGTAGCCGAGCTTGCCCTTGAGCACGCCCGCGCGGCTGCGGTTGTCGTTCTGGGCGCCGTCCATGGTCGCGCGAGCGACGCCAAAGTCCATGACCTTGACCTCGCCGGTCTCGCTGATGAGCACGTTGGAGGGCGAGACGTCGCGGTGGATGATGTGGAGCGTGCGGCCGTCGTTGTCCTTGGCGCTGTGGGCGTAAGCGAGCCCCTTCGCCACCTCGGCCGCCACGAAGAGGCAGAGCTCGACCGGGATGCGTCGCCCCACCTTCGTCGCCCGCGAGAGCACCTTGAAGAGGTCATGCCCCTTCACGTACTCCATCGCGATGTAGAACTGGCCGCCAATCTCGCCGTTCTCGTAGGTCTGAACGATGTTGGTGTGTTGGAGCACCGCGCACAGGCGGGCCTCCGCCAGCAGCATCTCGACGAAGGTCTTGTTCTGAGCGAACGCGGGCAAGATCTTCTTGAGGACGAGGATCTTCTCGAAGCCACCTACGCCAGCGACGCGCGCCTTCCACACCTCGGCCATGCCGCCGACGCCAATGCGCTCCAGCAGCTCGAAGCGCCCGAAGGACGTCCCCGCACGGTCGCTCTCGCGCTCAACGGCCTCGCTTGAGCTCGTCGACAAAGGCCACTCCCGCAGCGCACGCCTGCTTGTCCCCGGCGCGGGGGCTGGCCGCGATGGCGACCAACGCCTCACACGGCGAACTCCGCTCGCCCTGCGCAGCGCACACACGCTCGCGCAGGTCCCCACATGGGTCGCTGCAGCCCAACAGTCCGCTCACAGCCGTGAACAGGACCAGGGCCCGCGCCCAGCGCGCGACCAGGGGTCGCAACGCGGTCGAGAGCCCAGGGCGCTCGAGAGCGCGCTTTGGACCCAGCCCCCGGTCGGGGCCAAATCGCCACAGAGAAGGCGGCGTTCGGCTCGTCACCGAGCCCCCTCAGCGGCGTCGGCCACAGTAGCCGAGCGCTCACCGAGCGGCAACCACTCCACAATCTCCAAACCGAAGCCAGAGACCGCGCGCATGCGGCGTGGGCTGTTGGTCATGACCTTCAGCTTGCCAAGGCCAAGCGTCCGCAAGATCTGAGCGCCGACGCCGAACTCCTTGAAGTCCATCTTCTGGCGCTGCTGCTCTGGCGTGGGCGACTGCGCGCCGCGGCTCCGCGCGAGGTAGCGGTCCAGCTGGCGCGCGAGCGCGTCGGAGGACTCGTCGGCCGCGAGGTACACGATGGCGCCCCGTCCGGCCGCGGCGATCTGTCGCATGGCGGCGGCGAGGTGAGGGCGCCCCAGGGCACGCTCCAGCCCGAAGGCGTCGCCGAGCAGGTTGGCGCGCTGCACCCGGACGAGGGTGGGCGTGTCCCGATCGATGTCGCCCAGGGTCAGCGCCACGTGGAGCGCGTCGTCCACGAGAGAGCGGAACACGCGCAGCTCGAAGGCGCCCCACTCGGTGGGCAGGCTGCTCTGTGCCTCCTCGGTGACCAGGGGCTCGCTGTGCAGCCGGTAGTCGATCAGGTCGGCCACGGTGACCACGGGGATGTCGTGGGCCTCCCCGAATGCGAGCAGCGCGTCGAGGCGACTCATGGTGCCGTCAGCCGCCATCACCTCACAGATGACCCCGGCCGGCTGCAGCCCCGCGAGCCGCGCCAGGTCGACGCTGCCCTCGGTCTGGCCGCTGCGGACGATGACGCCACCGCGACGCGCGCGGAGCGGAAACACGTGCCCCGGGACGCGAAAGTCCTCCGCCGTGGCGTCCGAGGCGACCGCCTGCAGGATCGTGAGCGCCCGGTCTGCCGGCGACACCCCGCTGCCGGAGCAGGCGACCGCGTCGATGCTCTCGGTGAAGGCCGTGCTCAGGGGAGCCTGGTTCGACACCGACATCGGCTTGACCTGGAGCCGGTCGATGAGCGGCCCGTCCATGGCCAGACAGATCAGCCCACGGCCGTGCTCGACCATGAAGGCGATGGACTCTGGCGTGACCTTGTCGGCAGCGACGACCAGGTCGCCCTCGTTTTCCCGGTCTTCATCGTCCACCAGGATGACCATGCGGCCGTTCTTGATGTCGTCGATGGCGCGGGCGATGGGTGCGATCTGAGCCAAGGGGGCCTCCTGCGGCGTCCGCTCACGAGGTGCGAGCCGGCGGGAGGGTCGACGCGCAGGTGTTCAGGCGTCAAGGGGGCGCAGGGGCCGCGCGCCGGGACGACGCTGCGCCGCGGCCGCGAAGGTCACCGCGGTGGCGCGCGGGATGAGGCGCGTCTCCACCCTCACACCCGCACCAGCGCCGGTCGACGCAGCCTCAAGGGCGGCCTCCACGTCGTACTGCTCGCCGCTCACGACCGCATGGCCCTGCCCGGCGAGGTCGGTGGCGAAGCGCAGCCGCAGGAGGGCGACCTCCGCCGACTTCAGCGCTCGGTCGGTCGCGGCGAGCGTCGAGATCACGGTGTGGCACTGCAGCGCCCCGACGGCGTGCTCTTCGGAGGCGGGGCCCTCCGGCGGGGTGAAGGTCCCCGCGACGGCCGCCCGCAGCGCGGCGTGCGCCCGCGGCAGCAGCAGGGTCTCCAGGAGGTCGTCTGCGCCCACGTCGACCACGCGCGCCAGGGCGGACTCGACCGAAGCGAGGTCTCCGTCGATGACGATGAGAAAGCGCGAAGGGTCCACGTCGCCGGCGAAGCGGACCGTGACGTCCGCCTCCTTCACCAGGGCGTCGAGCGCGAAGAGGCCCGACGGCACCGAGCGCAGCTCGAGCGCTGCGAGGGTGTCGGCGATCGCCGGCGGACTGGGAGCTGGCTGGTTCAGCTGGGTCTCCGTTCACGTGGGACGCACGGGCCGCACGCGCCTGGTGGGCGACAACGCACGCTAGACGATGTGAAAGAACCCGCGCAGGGTGCACCGGCGCTGCTTGGTCCAGGTGAGCGCGTTGGTCAGGCCCTCTCCGGTGGTGCCAGCGATCGTCCAGGCCGTGTAGCCCTCACCGCCGAGCCCCAGACCCGCGAACGAGGGCGCGTTCTTGACGAAGATCGAGCAGTTGACCGCGCGAGCCATGCGGTCCAGCCGGTCGATGGCCATCGAGTGCATGGTGGCGGTGTGGTAGTTACCGTGCTCGACACGCACCGCCATGGCGACCGCCTGCTCCCAGTCGGGGACCCGCACCAGACCGAGCACAGGCGAGAGCATCTCGAGCTGCACGAAGGGGTGGTCCTCGTGCACCTCGGCGAGCACCACGCGCGTGCTGTCCGGCACCCGCACGCCGATGTCGCGCAGGATCACCGACGCGTTCTTGCCGACGTACTTGCGGTTCATGTGGTTGTCGACGATCAGCAGCTTCTCGAGGTCGGCCAGCTCGCGGCCCGTGACCTCGTAGGCGCCGTGGTCCCGCATCTCCTGCTTGAGCTTGTCGGCCACCGAGGAGACCACGATGATCTCCTTCTCCACGATGCACACGATGTTGTTGTCCAAGCTCGCCCCGGCGACGATGTTCTTCGCCGCGTCGCGCAGGTTGGCCGTCTCGTCGACCACCGCGGGAGGGTTGCCGGGCCCCGCACACACGGCGCGCTTGCCGGAGTTGAGCGCAGCCTTGACCACGGGCCCACCGCCGGTCACCGCCAGCAGCCGGACGCCGCTGTGCTTCATCAGCTTTTGAGCGGACTGGATGGTCGGCTCCGTGATCATCGTCATCAGGTTGTCGGGCGCGCCCGCGTCGACGCAGGCCTTGTTCATGAGCTCCACGTACCAGGCGAGCGTACGCTTGGCGGAGGGGTGCACGTTGAACACGACGGTGTTGCCGCCGGCGATCATGCTGATGCCGTTGTTGAGGATGGTCTCCGTGGCGTTCGTGCACGGCGTGATCGAGCCGATGACTCCGAGCGAGCCACGCTCGTCGAGGGTCAGCCCCTGGTCGCCGGTGTGGCAGGAGGGCTGGAGGATCTCCATGCCCGGCGTCTTCTGCGCCACGAGACGGTTCTTGTTGATCTTGTCTTCGACCCGGCCGAGCCCCGTCTCGTCCACGGCGCGCTTCGCCATCTCGTCGAGGTGGGCGAGCGTGACCCGGCGCATGTTGTCGATGGCGCGCTGCCGGATATGTTTCGGCGTGTCGGCCAGCTGCGCGTACGAGTCGTTCGCGGCGGCGACGGCGTCGTCGATCTCCTGGAAGAGACCGAAGCGTCCTGGGGTGTGGCGCGGTACATGGACACGGGGCGCGGAGCCGCCGGTGCCCAGACGGCGAACGACCTCGGCGACAATCGCCTCGATGCGGACGTCCTCCATGGGGCCTCCTTGAGGGGCGGCGGCTCAGGTCGCTGCTGCGACGTGGAGCTAGCCGTCCTGCTGCTTGTCGTAGCGGACCTCGCCGTCGCTGGTGACGGTGTCCACCACCGCCATGATCACGTGATCGACGGGGCGATTCTGCGTCACTTGCGTCTGGCGCGCGCTCGAGCCGGAGGCGTAGAGCACGACCTCGCCCTGCCCTGCACCCACGGCGTCCACCGCCACGATGATCTTGCCTGTGGCTGCGAATGACGCGTCGAGCTCGCGCACCAGCATCATGCGGAGGCCTGAGAGCTCAGGCTCCTTGCGGGTCGCGACGACGGTGCCGATGATCCTGCCGAGCAGCATCGCTGCCTCCCTCGCTGCCAGCGCCCGAGGCCGCGGAAGCGCCGCCTGGTCAGGCGGCGCCCGCGACCACGGGCAGTGCAACCGTCGACGTCAGACGACGCCGACGGGGGTCGACCCGTGAAGGTCGACCGTCGGTCTCTACTCGCCGGCGGGCTGGCGGCCGAGCGGCAGCGCCAGATCCACGTTCGCGTGCGGACGCGGGATCACGTGCACGCTCACCAGCTCGCCCAGGCGCTCGGCCTGACGAGCGCCGGCCTCGGTCGCTGCCTTCACCGCGGCGACGTCGCCACGCACAACGGCGGTCACGTAGCCACCGCCGATCTTCTCGAAGCCCACGAGCTCCACCTTCGCGGCCTTGACCATCGCGTCGGAAGCCTCCACGAGGGCTACGAATCCACGGGTCTCAATCATGCCCAAGGCGTCTGCCATCGTCCTCTCCTGCCGGCACCCGTTGCGGCTGCCTGTGTTGGCGCCACGAGCGGCGCCGTGAACCCCTCAGGGTTCGGGTTCATGGTGCGGCGTCGCGCGCCGCGCGGGTCAACTCTCTACGCCAGAGATGCCCTCGATGGCCGCCAGCGCTGCCGCCGCGGCCGAGTCGATCTCACTCTCCGAGCCCGACATCCACAGTCGACCGAAGGCGCCGAAGGGGCGCACCTCGACCAGCTTCACGTCCGCGGCCTTCTCGGCCTCGTTGGCGGCGAAGGCGGCGTAGCCGGCGGGCGAGGTCTCCAAGATGAACAGGCTGTCCCCCGGGAGGATGAGCATGCCCTTGGAGTTCCGGTTGATGATCTGGGCCTGATAGGCCTCGATGGAGCGGATGATCTGCTTCGTGGCGATCCGCGGCTTGACGCGCTCAGACTCCTCGAGGCCCAGGTCGTTGAGGATGGCGCGACCGGCGCTCATCACGGCGCCCTTGTCCTCCGCGTGGACCTCCAGCAGCCCGAATGCGCGCTCCACGATCTGGATCGCGGGCGCCACGTCGGCCGCCTTGAGGGCGACGTCGGTGACCTGGTTCACGGCGATGCCGGGCGCGATCTCGACGAAGAGGCTCGCCATCTCGGGGAGCGGCAAGAACCCACGCGCAGTCTTGCCGATGAACGAGGCGAGCTGCGGCTGCAGGCTGTCGAGAAACGTGTACGTGCGCAGCGTGATGGACATGGTCCCTCCGGCGTCGGTGGCGCGGTCGCGAACGACTCATCGCAGCCGTGGTCTCAGGCGAGACGGGCAAGGCGCGACACTGCGCCCATGGCTGACGACCACCGGGAAGTAGCACGACGCCGACCTCGGCGACAAGGCACCGCCGCTCGGGCGCCAGAGCGGCCCGCTGCAACGTCGCCACACATCTGCAGATCCCCTGACCCGGGTCGGCGGCACGCCACGCCGCTCCCAGGCCCGGCCGAGGCCCTCGGCGGGGCGCGCACGCAGTCGCCGACGCGAGGGGCGGCGGGGAGTTCCGTCGCGCGCTGACCGGGTCGCCGAGAGCGGCGGCGTCTCCCTGCGAGTTGTCGTGCCGCAGCCCGTTGCGCCCATGGCATACGCCACCCTAGAATGGCGGCGCTCTCCACGTGACCAGTTTGGGTCCAGGAGCGCCCGGAGGTGGTGCAAGATGATCGTCTGCCAGCGCTGTGGCCGCGAGAATGATGGCCGGTACCGCTTCTGCTTGGGCTGTGGCGCCGCGTTGCCCCAGGCCCGCTCCTCCGCTCCCGCCGTGCCCCCGCCCAGCGCTGCGCCGCCCGCTGCGCCGCCGCCGGGCCCGCCGCCGGGTCCGCCACCGGGACGTCATCAGCCCACGCCGGTCGAGCCCCTGTCCCCGCCTGCGACGCGGGCCGCTCGACGCCCAGCGCCGCCGGCGTCGAGCGCTGTGCCGATCGCTCCGCTGCCACGCCGCGCCGGGTCCGTTGCGGCCAGCGCGGCGGAGCCGCCCGCGCCGCCGGCCGCGCCGCGCCCCAGCTTCGCTGCGCGAGACGCGGCGGGGGGCGAGGACGCGACCGTCGCGTTGGACTCTGCGCCTCCGTCGCGCCCAGCAGCGCCGCCGCCGGGTCACAACCCCATTCGCCGAGCGCCGAGCCGGCCCGTGCCTGCGGCGTCGCCGGCGCAGCCGCCCGCCCGGGCGCCCGCCGCACCACCGCCCGCCGCCCGCGGCACCGGCTACGAACACGGCGCCGCCGGGCTGCCGGTCACCCTCTCGTGCGTGAGCTGCGCCGCGACCATCCCAGACGGCTACAGCTTCTGTGGCGTGTGCGGCACGCCGCGCGCCAAGTCCGAAGCGGCCGCCGGCCGTGGCCCAGCGCCGGCCGCGCCGAAGAGCGTCGGACACCTCGCGCTCATCGACGACCTCGGCA
>JAUIAC010000157.1 GCA_030425545.1 bacterium
ACAGGGGCCGCCGCGCGGCGGTCGGGGGCCGCGGCCAAGGTAGCCCGCGCGCGGACCCGCGTCAGCGAGCCTGCGCGTCCGCGCCGCCGGGCGGGTGGAGCTCGAGCACGTGCTGCCACTCCCAGAGCACCCGGGTGCGGTGCTGGGTGGTCAGGGTCCAGCCCGCCTCCGCGGCGAGCCCGTGGAGCGCGCCCAGGTCGGCCGAGTCGGCCACCACCATCAGCGCGCGGCCGCCCGGCGCGAGGTGGCTGGCGACCTCAGCGAAGAAGTGGCGGAACCAGCCCAGCTCAGGGCCGGCGTACCAGGCCAGCCCAGCCTCGTCGGGCGGGCGCGAGGGAAACCAGGGCGGGTTCGCGATGATCCACCGCCAGCGCGAGCCGGCTGGAACCTGGCGGAAGCCGTCGCTGTGCAGCAGGCGCACCCGCAGGCCGTTGCGCCGCGCGTTGTCCCCCGCGGCCAGCAGCGCCCGGGGCGAGAGATCCAGCAAGGTCACGTCGGCGCCCTGCTTCGCCGCCACCAAGCCCAGCACCCCCGACCCGGTGCCCAGGTCGAGCAAGGTCTCGCCCGCGAGATCTTGGCTCTGAAGCCAGCGCGCCATGGCCCCGCTGGAGAAGAAGAGCCCGGGATGAAAGACCCCCGGGGGCACCTGCAGCACCAGCCCGTGACCGCGAAACATGCGCGGACGCCGGAGATACCGGGCGATCAGCGGCCGCGCGACGCGGTCGGCGGTGGGTTTCAGCAGCAGTCGACGCAGATCCACAGGGGCTCCCGGCGCGGTGTGGCCACGGGGCTCCTTGTGCCACGGCCCTCGGGCGAAGGCGAGGCGCCGGCGCACGCCGCGGATCGCCGGGAGGGGCGCGGCTCAGGGCAACACAGCGGCCGCCACCGCCTCCGCTTCGGCCTTCGCGGCCCACGGCGGCGCGTCGGCGCCGGTGAGATAGAAGCCCAGCGACGGGAGCAGCCGGCGCCGCAGCGTGGGCGCCACGCGGGTCAGCTCCTCACGGAGGGCCACGGTGAACTTCACGGGGTGCGTCGTCTTCGTCACCCCGCGCAGCTGCGCCAGGGCGCTGTCGACCCAAGCCACCGGGTCGGCGCCCGCGTCGACCGCATGGAGCAGCGCCTGCGCCACCTCCAGCTGGGTGGCCTCGTGGGCGAGGGCGGGCGCCGCGCCCACAGGCTGCTCCGGCTCGGCGCCTCCGAGCCGCTGGCGGAGCGCGCTGAGCTCTGTGCCCGCGGCCGCGCTCGGCGTCAGGGCGCTGAAGGGCCGCCGCTCGCCGTCGACGACGAAGAGCGTCAGCAAGCTGGTGGCCTGAAAGAGGGCCAGCGCGCGGGTCTCCTCCGAGGCCAGCGGGTGCCGCGCGATGGAGCGCATGGCGTTGACGTTGGTCAGCGCGTGCACCTCCATGCCGCGCCGCGCGGTCGGGGTGGCCTTGCGGACCCACAGGTGTTCGGCGGCGGCGCACACCAGCCCGTCCCACACCGAGGTCGCCGCCACGCCCGACGTGCGCAGGTCCCGTACGCCGGCCACGGCCTGGGCCACGTCGCCGCCCTGCACCAGGGCGATCACGCTGAGGGAGGCCGCGGGGTCCGGCGCGCCGGCGTCGCTGGCCACCGGCAGCGCCCGCGCCGCCGCCAGGCTCTGGTGCCACGCGCGGAGGTAGGGGTCGCTGCTGCGCACCGGCACCACACCGGTCTCGAAGACGTAGGCCTGCGTCCGGCTGACGAAGCGGACAAAGAGCGGCGCGTGCGCCTCGCCGAGCGCGGCGACGGCCCCCGCGAGGTGGACCGCGCCGATGGCGGCGTGCGCGAGCTCGCCCAGGCGCGACAGGCTCATGCGGAAGAAGAGATCGAGCACGCCCGCCCACCCGTCGGCGGCGAAGCGCGCCATGGCCGCCGACTCCGCCGCGAAGGGCTGCGCGCAGAGCACGGCCCGCTCGTAGTCCGCGGCGGCGGTCGCGGCGCTGGAGAAGGTCACCGGCTGCACGTAGGTGGACGCGCCCCAGCGGTCCTGGTCCACAGGCGCCGCCACGCCGTGCAGCGACCACAGCGCCCACTCCAACGCGTCCCGCTCCGGCACGCGCGCCTTGTGCGCCCGCAGCGCCTGCCACGCGAACACCCGATGGGCGTCGCCGGACGCAAAGCCAGGGACGCGGCGCATCATCGCGAGCCCGACGGCGTCGTCCAGGGTGGCCACCGGCAGCCCGGCGAGCAGCTCGGCCTTGGCCCGCGCGAGCAGCCCATCCTGAGGCGTCGCCAGCATCCAGACCACCGCCTCTTCGACCGCGACCTGGTCGCTTGGCGGCGCCGTCGCGGGCGGCAAGAAGGGGTGCTGTTCGGCCGACGCTGCCGCCGCGCACGCCGCCACGCTGGCGGGCAGCGCGACACGCGCGGCGCTGCCGACGACCCGCGGCAGCCCACCTCGCAGGGCCGCGGCGCCAGCGAGGCCGACGCTGTGGCGCAAGAACTGTCGTCGGTCGAGGCGGCTCAGCTCTGCGCCAGCGCGGCCGCGGTCAGCAGACGCGGAACGCACAGGCCGCAGCGACCCGCGGTCAGCGCGGTCTCGAGGACGGTCGGGCATGGCACCTCCGGCCCGTCGAGGGTGCGACGGCGCCGCGCGCAGCGTCAATCGACGAAGGTCCTGCGCGCTGACACGGCCCCGCCGCCGAGCGCCCGCCCTACTTGCAGACCCCAGACTGGCACGCCTTGCCGCTGCCACAGGCGGTCCCGTCCGGCGCCGCACCCACCGTGCACGTGGCCTTGGGCAGGCCGATGCACACGGGCATGGCCACAGCGCTCGTCTTGGCGTTGCCCACGTTCCAATAGCCAGCCGACCCGATGTAGGCGGCCTCCGCGGAGTACTTCGCGTCCGTGGCGAGCAGCGGCTTGTAGAGCGAGGTGTTGGAGTAGTCTACCGGCGTGCCGTCCAGCCAGATCCAGGGCGAGGTGGCGTTGGCCTTGTAGAGCCCGGTCCACACGCCGCTGACCTTGCCCACCACCTCGGACGCGAGCCGGATCGCGAAGAGGTTGGTCGCCGCGTCATGAATCGACAGCAGCGTGGTCCCCTGGGCCTCGCAAGCCGCCAAGGCCTTGTCGCGGTAGCCCAAGCCGCCGAGCAAGGCCGTGTAGCAGGCGCCGTTGGCCACCTCACCGGCGCACGACGTCTTGCTGCAGGTCGCCACCTTGCACGGGTCGCTCTGCGCGCAGCCCGCCACGGCGAGGTGCGTACACCCGGCCAAGGTGTCACAGGCGTCGACGGTGCACGGGTCGCCGTCGTCGCAGGCCGCCTTGTGTACGCAGCCCTGTCCCTTGTTGCAGCTGTCGGTGGTGCACGGGTCGCCGTCGCTGCACGGCGCCGGCGCATGGACGCAGCCGCTAGCGGTGCAGGTGTCGAGGGTGCAGGGGTCCTTGTCGCTGCACCCGGCGCCGGTCTTCAGCAGGCAGCCAGCGCTCTCGCCGCAGGACACGTGGCCCCAGCGGTCCGCCCGCGCCAGCAGCCCCTGGGGCGCGCCCTTGACGCTGGCGGTGCCGCTCACCACCACGGTGTCGTCCGCCAGCGGGACGAGCCCGTGGCGCGAGGGCGTCGCCAGCAGCCCGAGCTCGAAGAGCTGCGCCCGCTCCTGCTCGCCGCCCGGGCTGAGCCGCGCCAACCAGGGCTGCCCGAGCAGGCCCTGCTGCCGCGTGCCGCTCGCCATCAGCGCGCCGTCCTTCAGGGCGACCAGCGCGCGGATCTGCGAGGCCGGCCCGGCGTCGCTGCCCTGGGTCCACTGCACCTGACCCTTGGCGTCCAAACCCACCACGTAGGCCCGACGCACCTCGGCCTGGGCCCGCCAGCCCGCGGCCACGATCTGCCCGCCCTGGGTCACCGCCAGCGCCGCCAGCTCCGACGACGCCTTCTCCGTGAAGACGCGGGACCACAGACGCCCACCTTTGCCGTCGAGCGCGGCGACGTAGGCGTTCTTCTTCGCCTTGTCCTCGGGGGTTCCGCCCCAGATCGCGCCCACCGCCCAGGTGGTGTCCGTGCCGACGACCCGGCCGTCGAGCAGGCCCACGTCGGCGTAGCTCACCGTGTAGCGGGCGACCTTGTGCGCGTCCCACACCCCCTCGCCCGAGGCCTTGCGCCGCATGACCAGGCTGTGCACGCGCCCGCCGTAGCCGCCAGGGCAGGTGCGGACGTCGAGCAGGTCGCCGTTGGGGTAGGCCGCCAGCCGGCGCACCACGCCGTAGGAGCAGGCCGTAGAGGTCGGCTTCTGGGTCCACTGCACCTGGCCGGTGGCGCTCAGCCCCAGCAGGCGAGGCACGTACTTCTCGCCGTCGGTGTCGCCCTGCCCCAACCCCACCACGAAGCCGCCGTCGGCCCGCTGCATCAGCGCCTGCGCGCGCACCGGCGAGACCCCTGAGAGCTTGCCGGCGTGGGTGAACACCGGCGTCGCGCTCAGCAACGCCCCCGCCTCGCTCAGGCGCACGAACCACACCTTGCGCGGCGTGCTGCCGGCGTAGTCGTCCTGGTGTGCCAGGGTCGCGAGCCCGCCGCCCGCCACCCGCGTCAGCCCGACGAAGTGCCAGGCCGGTGTGTGCGCGTGCCCGGTCACGAAGAGCTTGCCCTTGCCGGCCGGCTTGCACGCGCCCTTGCTGCACTGCCCGGCGGTCGAGCAGCCGTCGTTGGGGTGGCAGGCGTAGTCGTCGTCGCTCTTGTGGGTGCAGCCCTGGGTCGCCGCGCAGTCGTCGGCGGTGCAGGGCTTGCCGTCGGCGCACTCGCTCAGCTTCTTGCCCACGCACGGGCCCGCGGCGGCGCAGCTGCTGTGGCCGAAGGCGTCGGTGCGGGCGATGAGCCCCGTCTCCTGCCCCTGGCTGTCGGTGCGTCGACCCACGAGCGCGAGGTCCCCGTCGGTGGCCAGGGTCAGGCCGCGCACCGCGTCGCCGCTGCCCCCGTCCACGCTGCGCTGCCACTGGCGGTTGCCCAGGCCGTCCACGGCCGTGAGCCAGGCGTCGTCGTTGCCACCCGAGGGGTTCGTGCTGCCTGCCAGCCACCAGCCGCCAGGGTGCGCCAGGGCCGCGCCCACGCTGCCGTGCACCTCGCCGACACGACTCCAGCTCACCTGCCCGCTGCCCGAGGTCCGCAGCCACACCGGCCGCGGCGCGCCGTTGACCAGGGTCTCGCCGACCACCAGCCAGCCGCCGGAGGTGACCAGATCGGGCGCCAGCGCGCGCGGGACCAGGCCGCCCGTCAGCTGCAGCGTCGCCGCCAGCGGCCCGGGCTTGCCGTTCGCCAGCCGCGTCACCAGGCGCGCCGAGGTGCCCGCGCGCCCCAGCGCCGTCACCACCCCACCGGAGGTCGCCGGCCCGCGCACCGCCACCACCTCGCCCGCGCCGGCCCACGGCGTGGCCTCCCACACAAAGGCGCCCGTCGCGGTGAGCTGGGTCAGCCAGGGCTGTCGAGCCCCGCCCGCAGCCTGCCGCCACCCCGCGACCACCACGCCGCCGCCCGGCAAGAGGGCCACCGCCTGAGCCACCTCGTCCTGGGTCTGGGTGCCCACCTGCTTGTCCCACACTACCTTCGCGGCCACGGGGTCGTAGCGCACCAGCCGCGCGTTGAGCCCAACCCCCGCGGCCCGCAGCGCACCCACTACCAGGGCGTCGCCGTCGTCGCGCAGCGCCACCGCCCAAGCGCCCGCGGCCGGGTCTGGCTGCGGCGACGCCAGCACGGCGCTCTTGCCCGCTGCGCCGGCGCGGTCGAAGCGGGTCACCCACGCCATGCTCGCGCTCGGCTTGCTCGCGCCGCCCTTCCACCCGCGGCCGACCGCCAGCGTGTGCCCGCCCGGCAGCGCCGCGCTCGCCGCCAGGTGCACCTGCCACCCCGTCGGCGCGCGCCCCGTGTGCAGGAGCCGCTGCTTGCTGCCCGCAGCGCAGGTCCCGGCCTTGCAGGTCGCCCCCACCGTGCAGCCCGCGCCGTCGCCGCAGTCGGCGCCGTCGGCCTTGGTCACCACGACGCACTGAAAGCTCGTGCCGCCCTTCGCCGCCGCGCACTTCGCCTCCTCGCACGCGCCGGTGGGCAGCTTGCACACCACCGGCGCGCCGGCCTTGCACACGCCTTCGCCGCAGGTGTCCACCGGCGTGCAGGGGTCGCCGTCGGCGTCGCAGCCCTTGCCGTTGAGCGCCTTGGTGTCGAGCGTGCACTGGCCCGTCTTGGCGTCGCACACGTCGAGCGTGCAGGCGTTGCCGTCGTCGCAGTTGGCCTTGCTGTGGACGCAGCCTTTGCCCTTGACGCAGGCGTCGGTGGTGCACTTGTCGCCGTCGTCGCAGGGGTTCGGCGCGCCGCCGCACGAGCCCGCCTTGCACGCGTCGCCCGCGGTGCAGGGCTCGCCGTCGTCGCACGACTTGCCCTCGTTGGTCGGCTGCAGCCCGCAGACGCCCGACTTGGGGTCACACACCTTGACGGTGCACCCGCCCAGGGGCTGCTGACCGCAGTTGACCACCGACGCCTTGTTGAACACGCACGCCGGCTTGGCGCCCGACTTGTCGCAGTAGAAGACGCCGTTGCACTTGTCGCCGTCGTCCGCGCTCTCACAGTCGGCGTCCACCTGGCACGCGCACGTCAGCTGCCCCGACTGGCACAGGCCGCCCACGCAGGTGTCGCTCGCGGTGCACGCGTTGCCGTCGTCGCAGCTCACCAGGGGCTGCGGCTCGTCGGGGGCCTTCACCTCCCAGTGACAGAGCTTGGTCTTGGCGTCGCACAGCTTCTTCGCTTGCGCCGCCGCCGTGGGGATGCACTGGCCGCTCTTGGGGTGGCAGGCCACCTTCATGCACGCGGTGTTGGCCACGGTCTCGCACACCACCGTCTTCGCCAGGTTGGTCTTGCAGGTGCCTGTGGGCTTGTCGCAGTAGGGCAGGCCGTTGCACAGGTTGCCGTCGTCCTGGTCCTTGCAGTCGGCGTCCTCGAGGCACTTGCACACGTCGGCGCCGCCCTGACACGCGCCGGCCTTGCAGGTGGTGCCCGCGGTGCACTTGTCGGCGTCGTCGCAGGGCACGTCCTTTGCGGCGGGGTCGGCCTTGGCCTTGACCTCGCGTCGGCACTGCTGCCCGCCGTTGCTGAGCGCCACGCAGAAGGTCTCGACCAGCTCGACATGGGTGGCCACACACTTGCCGGTCTTGGGCACGCAGGCGTTCTTGACGCAGTCGCTGTCGTCAGCGCTGAAGCAGGCCACGGTGGTCGACGGGTCGAGCTGGCACTGGCCCACCTGCTTGTTGCAGAAGAGCGTGCCGTTGCAGAGGTTGCCGTCCTCGAGCTTGGCGCAGTCGCTGTCCTTGGCGCACGCGCAGGTGTTGGTGTCGCCGGGCTTGCACAGGCCTTGGGTGCACACGTCGCCCTGGGTGCAGCTGTCGCCGTCGTCGCACGCGCCGAGCTTGGGCGCGCTGCCGGGCGGCTTGAGCGCCCAGGTGCAGCTCGAGGGGTCCTTGGGGTCGCAGGTGCTGTCGAGGAACTCCACCGCGGTGAGCTGGCACGCACCGGAGGCCGGCAGGCACACCTGCTTGACGCAGGCCGAGTTGCCCACGCCCGGGCAGTGGACCACCGTCGCGGGGTTCACCGTGCAGGTGCCGCTCTTGAGGTTGCAGTAGAGGGTGCCGTTGCACAGGTCGCCGTCTTCTTGCTTGGCGCAGTCGGCGTCCTTGGTGCACGCGCACAGGTTGGTGCCGGTCGGGGTGCACGCGCCCTTGGTGCACGCGGACTGATCGCAGCTGCCGCTCTCGGTGCAGTCGCCGCCGTCGGGGGTCGGCGTCATGGCGCAGGTCCCCTGGGTGGGCTCGCAGGTGTTCTTGACGCAGGGCGTGTCCTTGGCCGTGGAGCAAGTCACCACGGTCGCCGGGTTGATCACGCACTTCGGCTCGGGTCCCGACGTGTCGCAGAAGTGCTTGCCGGCGCAGAGACCGCCCTGCGCGGGGGCCGCGTCGTACTGGGAACAGTCGCTGTCTTTCAGGCACGCGCAGCTGTTTGCCCCAGGCTTGCACACGCCGGCGGCGCACACGTCGCCCTGGGTGCAGGCGTCGCCGTCGGAGCAGCCCAGGCCGTGGTTGGCCGGTGTGCTGGTGCACGCGCCGGAGCTCGGGTCGCAGGCCTCGACCGTGCACGGGTTGCTGTCGGAGGGGCAGGTCTTCGCGGTGCCGGGGGTCACGACGCAGCGGTGAGGGAAGCCGCTCTTGTCGCAGGTGACCTGGCCGGCGCAGGGCTGGGCTGGGCAGTCGCTGTCGGCGCTGCACGCGCACAGGTTGGGCCCGGAGGTGCACCCTGTGTCGCCGCAGGTGTCGCCCACGGTGCAGACCTCGCCGTCTTCGCAGGGCTGCCCGCTGAGGTCGAGCACCACGCAGGTGCCCTCGGAGCAGCGGCGGAGCACGCACGGGTCGCCCGTGGCGCCGCAGTCGCTGTCGGCGCTGCACACGGGCGTCACGGCGACGTCCGCGCCCGCCGTGACGTCGCCCTCCACGGGGGCCGGGTCGCCGCCGCACGCCGCGGTCAGAGACACAAGCGCGAGCGCACGCAGCAGCGTCGCCCAGGCCGCGCCGAGGGCGCGCTGGCGGGTCGTCGGCGTTCGAGGTGCCGCGGGGAGAGGGAGGCGGGCGCTCAGCGCGCGGGGCTCAGCGCAGGTCGAAGAGGGGTCGGTCATGCCGACATTCTGGGCGTTTGGCGCGCCAGTGTCAGAGGTTTTTTAGGATGCCCAAACTATGCCGCCTGACGCCGCTCGGGCACACGCGCCACCAGGAAGGGCATCGGCACCACCTCGCCCTCGTGCGGGTCAACCATGGGCTCGCCGTCGCCGTCGTCGCCGCAGACGCAGTCCGCCGCGAGCGCCGCGCAGGACAGCCGCAGCTCGCGGCCGCCGAGCTTGCCCACCGCCAGGCCGGCCATGGACACGGCGAAGAGGCCGGTGGTGATGAGGGTCAGCGTCAGCATCGGTGCACCTCCTGAGGTCCCCAGCCTACCGAAGCTCGGGTCAACGATCGCGGACTTTCTGCCTGGGCCGGGCGCGGACCTGGAACGCAGCCCCCTCCGGGACCGCCCCGTCGGCGGGCGTGGCGCTGGTCGCCTCCATGGCCAGGGCGACCTCCGCCGGCAGCGGAAACCAGCGCAGCAGCTCGAAGTCGGCGGTCAGCGACGGGTCGTCGACGCGCAGCTCCCCGCGGGCCCCCGCCGCCTCGGCCTCCGCCACGCGCTCCGCGGCCTCGTCGAGGTAGCCCGCGAGGGCCCACTCCGGCTCGGTCATGCGCCGCTGCCGATAGCTCATGCGCCCGCCGCGGTACGACACGTCGCTCAGCCGCATCGCCGCGCCGCGGCGGCCCTGGCGGTGGTGCCACTGGCCCGTGTCCGGGTCGAAGCGGTAGTGCGGCAGCAGCTTCCAGCCGTGGGCCGCGACGAAGGCGACCGCGTCGAGCAGGAAGGCGAACACGGTCTCCGAGATGAAGTAGTTGAAGTTCACCCGCACCCAGCCCGGCTTGATGCCCTCGCAGCCGCGCTGGATCTCTCGTTCGAACTCGTGTGACGTGTCCAGATCGATGCCCAAGAGGCGGTGACCATAGGGCCCCGCGCAGGAGCAGCCGCCCCGGCTCTGGACGCCGAAGAGGTCGTTGAGCAGCGCGACGACGAAGTTGTGGTGCAGGTAGCGGCCCTGGTGCCGGACGATGAAGGACACGATGCTCAGGCGCCACGCGTTGGGGTTGCCGAGGATGCTGAGGTTCGGCTCGGTCGACCAGCGGTCGATGGCGCGGCGGATGAAGCTGGCCTCGCGGGCGCGGATGGCGTCGTGGCCCACCGCCTCCTTCAGCTGAAAGACCAGGCCGGCGCGGATGGAGCCGAGGATGTCGGGGGTGCCGCCCTCCTCCCGGTGCTCCAGGGCGTCGAGGTAGCGATGCTGTGAGTCGTTGACGTAGGCCACGGTGCCGCCGCCCGGCACCGTGGGCACGCGGTTCTGAAAGAGGGCCCGCTTGGCGATGAGCAGCCCCGGCGTCCCCGGACCGCCGATGAACTTGTGCGGCGAGATGAAGACCGCGTCCTTGTAGGCCAAGGGCGAGATCGGGCGACCGTGGCGGTCCAGTTTGGGCTGGCAGCCGCCCGGCGCGGGGTCTGCGCCCGGGTTCATCTCGATGCAGACGTAGGGCCCCGCCGCAGCGAAGTCCCAGAACGAGAGCGCCCCGTGGGTGTGGAGCAGGGCGCTGATGGCGTAGGTGTCGCTGCCGATGCCGGTGACGTTGCTCGCCGCAGAGAAGCTGCCGATACGCAGGGGCCGGTCGGCGTAGCGCACCAGCTCGGCCTCGAGCTGGCGCAGGTCCGGGTGGCCGTCCGCGTCTTCGCCGATGGTGACCACGTCGCAGATCGACTCCCGCCAGGGCAGCTCGTTGGAGTGGTGCTCGTAGGGGCCGATGAAGACCACCGGTCGCGCGGACGCGGGGATGTGGGCGCTCAGTCCGTAGCGGTCGTCGAGGCCCTCGGGGATCCGCAGCTCGAGCGCGCGGATGAGCTTGTCGATGGCGCCGGTGGCGCCCGTGCCGGTGAAGAGCACGACGTCGTCGGGCCCGGCGCCGACGGAATCCGCGACGATGCGGCGGGCGTCTTCACGGAAGGTGGTGGTCTGCAGCCCGGTGCCGCTCGACTCGGTGTGGGTGTTGGCGTAGCGCGGCATGACCTCGTCGCGCAGGAAGTCCTCGATGAAGGCCAGGCTGCGCCCGGAGGCCGTGTAGTCGGCGTAGGTCACCCGGCGGGAGCCGTAGGGACCGTCGAGGCACTCGTCGGCGCCGATGATGGCGTCGCGGATGCTCTCCATGAGGGGAGACGCGTCGCGCATCGCGGCGGGCGCGGCGGTGTCCGGGGTCGCGATCTCAGGGGCTCGGGTGGCCATGGCGTGCTCCTGACGGGCGCGCCAGACGCGGCGCCCGCGGAGTGTAGCGCCTGGGGCGCGGACAGGGGCAAAAGAACCTACCGGCTGACGCCGTCGCCGTTGTAGTTGGCGCGGATCTCGGTCGCGTCAACCGGGACGTCGACCCGCTCGTCCGGCGCCAGGGCCTGGATCAAGCGGTCGAGCCGCCCCACGCGGCCATCGGCCGCGGCCACGGCCCGCAGCAGCGCCGGCCCGAGCAACACGGGGTGCCCGCGCCGCGGACCCGACACGGTCGGCACCCATGGGCGCACCACCTGCCACGGCTGGCCGAGCGCCTCGCGCGCGCGGGCCGTGGCCACGAGCGCGGCCCACACCGGCCGCGGCGGACACGGACAGTCCACGGGCAAGAGCAGCAGGCCGCGCTCGGCGCCCGTCGGCGAGCCCGGCGTGGCGCCCTCGGCCGTGGCGCCGCGGCAGGCGAGCGCCGCCTGCAGCGAGCTCAGCATCTCGCCGTCGGGGTCCACCGCCAGCGCCACGCTGCCGCCGCCGAGGGCGAGCGAGCTCACCCCGTCGTCCAGCGCCGCGGGGTGCACGGCGGCGAACACGCGCGCGCAGCCCAGCGCGCGCAGCTGGGCCACCTGCCAGCGCCACAGCGGCTGGCCGTGCATGTCCTTCAGCGCCTTCGGGCCGCCGGCGCGGCGCCCGTGCCCACCGGCCACCAGCACCGCGTCGACCTGCAGCGGCGCGTCTCGGGTCGACCGGGGCCACGCGGGCGCGGCCAGGTGCAGGTCGTGCGCCAGGTCGGGCACGGGCGTCTGCAGGCCCAGGTCTTCGGCGTAGGCCGCGAGCGGCGCCAGGCGTGGGGCGGCGCGGTCGGCCTGCCGCAGCGCGGCCGCCTCGCCGCGGGGGCCGCCCGCAGCGTTCACCGCCGCGGCGCAGCGCTGGATCAGCCCCCGCAGCAGCTCCTTGTCTTCGCCGGCTGGCGCCTGCGCCCAGGGGGCCTCCCAGAGCTCGTGCGCCGCGTGCGGGCGGCCGGCGTGGGCGTGGTCGAGCGCGGCCTCCGTGAGCAGGCGCAGGTCGAGCGGGGCGACGGTCACGGCACGGGCACCTCGGCTCATGGCGACGTGCGCACCAGCAGGTCCGCGGCCACCGACAGGGCGATCTCGCCC
>JAUIAC010000158.1 GCA_030425545.1 bacterium
GTTGTGGTGGCCGACGAGCGTGAGGGGGGCGTTCGGCGCGCGCTCAACTTCGGCCACACCGTGGGGCACGCGGTGGAGCGCGCCACCGACTACACCCGTTTCCTCCACGGCGAGGCGGTGGCGCTGGGCATGGTGGCCTCCCTCGACCGCTCGGTGGCGGTCGGCACCTGCACGCCCGCCCTGGCACGTCGCGCCGTGTCGCTGCTGCAGCGGCTCGGGTTGCCGACGAGGCTGCCCCCCGACGTGGACCGACACGCCGTCCGAGCCGCGCTCGCGCACGACAAGAAGCGCGCCGACAGCCTGGCCGCCTCGGGGGTGCGCTTCATCCTGTGTGCGGGGCCCGGCGCCTACGCCGACGTCTGGACAGCGCTCTCGGACATCCCCCTGGAGGCGGGCGCGTGGCGCACCGCGCGTGAGGACAGCGACCCATGCCCCTGATGACCGCCACAGGCCTGAGCAAGGCCTATGGAGACACGCACATCCTCGACGACGCCGAGCTGCACTTGCGGCAGGGCGAGAAGATCGGCCTGGTCGGCGTCAATGGATCCGGCAAGTCCACCATCTTGCGCATGCTCGCGGGCGTCGACGAGCTCGACGAAGGGGCCTTCGCCTGGCGCACTGGCATGACCCAGACCTGGCTGCCTCAGGACCCGCCGCTCGACCCCGAAGCGACCCTGGTTGAGATCGCCGCCGCGGGAGCCGCGCGCAGCCGTGACGCCCTCGAGCCCTATGCCTGCGAGCTGGCAGCGGAGCGCATGTTGGCTGAGCTCGGGGTCCCCAACCCAACGCTGCGCGTCGCAGAGTCGTCCGGTGGGACCCGTCGTCGGGCCGCGCTCGCCGCGGCGCTGCTCGAGGCGCCGGACCTGCTCCTGCTCGACGAGCCGACCAACCATCTCGACGTCGACTCCGTGGAGTGGCTCGAGGGCTGGCTCGCGCGCTTCCCGGGCGCGGTGATCCTGATCACCCACGACCGCTACTTTCTGGAGCAGGTGGTCGACCGCATCATCGAGGTCCGCCGGGCGCGGCTGTGGTCCTACCCGGGCACCTTCTCGGCCTACCTCGAGGCGCGGCTGACCCAGGAAGACCTCGAGGCCCGCACGGAGGCGAACCGCAAGCGGCGGCTGTCCAGCGAGCTGGCGTGGCTGCGTCGCTCGCCCAAGGCGCGCAGCACCAAGCAGAAGGCGCGCATCCAGCGAGCCCACGCGCTGATGGAGTCCGACTACGAGTCGCGCCGCGTGGTCGACTTCGACGTGCATCAGGGTCAGCGGCTCGGCAAGTCGATCCTCGAGGCCCGCGAGCTCGACGTGGGCTACGCCGGCGCGCCAGGACAAGCCGCGGCCGTCATCGCCAGCGGCGTCACCCTGACCCTCGCCCGCGGGTGGCGTGTTGGCGTTATCGGGCCCAACGGCGCCGGCAAGACGACGCTCCTGCGCACCCTCATCGCGCAGCTGCCACCACTGGGCGGCAGCGTGAAGCACGGCCACAACACCGAGGTCCTCTACATCGACCAGGAGCGCAGCGGGCTGGACGCGGCGGCGACGGTGCGCGAGTCGGCCACCGACACCGGCGGCGACTGGGTCGAGGTGGTGCGGAGCAAGGGGCGCGACCTCGTCACCGAGCGCGTCCACGTCGCCAGCTGGCTCGAACGCTTCCTGTTCCGCGGCACCGACCTGCGGCAGAAGGTGAGCACCCTGAGCGGCGGGCAGCGCTTTCGGCTGCTCCTGGCGCGGGCCCTGCAACGGCCGATGAACCTGCTGGCGCTCGACGAGCCGACCAACGACCTGGACCTGGAAACCCTGGCTGTGCTCGAGGAGGCGCTGATCAACTACCCGGGCTGCATGCTCGTGGTCAGCCACGATCGCGCCTTCCTCGACAAAGTGTGCAGCCACGTCTTGCATCTCCCCGGCGACGGGAGCTGGGACCTTCACGCGGGGGGCTGGTCGGACTGGCACGGCCGGGTCAGCGCGCAGCGCGCAGAGGCGCGCAAGCTCGTTGAGGCACAGGCGACGGCCGTGGACGCGGCGCCCACGCCGGACCGAGGACCCCAGCCGGCCAAGCCGACCTACGCGGAGTCGCTGCGGCTCGAGGGCATCGAAGCGGAGGTCGAGGCGGCGGAGGCGAAGGTGGCCGCGCTCGAGGCGACCCTGGCGAGCCCCGAGGTCCTGGCCGATCACGCCCGCCTGCGAAGCGTGACCGCGGAGCTGACCGCCGCCAACGACGCGCGCGACCGCATCTACGCCGACTGGGAGCAGCTCAGCGACAAGCAAGACGCCTGGGAGGCGTGGCGCGAGGGCTGAGGCTCGTCCCCGACACCCCGACCACGCCGCGTTGGCCCATTGTCGGCCCAGCGGCTACAAAGCTGCAGCGTCGCGCCCCCTGGGCCGCGCGCCTCGCACGCCACGCTGGAGCGACCATGACCGCGCCGACCACCTCTGCTGCCTCCATCAGCCATGGCCCCGACCGGGTCGACGCGCACATCGCTGAGCGCATGCGCGCGGCCGGGCAGCCCGACGTCGCCATTCGCACCTTCCTCGACCACGTGGCGCAGCTCCGCGCGGGCGCCTCGGGCAAGGTGCGGGAGTCCGACATCTCTCCGGTGGACACGCTGCCCGACGCGGAGACCTTCGCGGAGTACGAGGCCGCCGGGATCGCCGCGCTCGGCCAATGCGTCGTCATCAAGCTCAACGGCGGGTTGGGCACGTCCATGGGCATGCGCGGCCCCAAGTCGCTGGTGGAGGTGCGGCCCGGGCTCAGCTTCCTCGACCTCATCGCCCGGCAGAGCGTCGCCCTGCGCGGGCGTCACGGCGTGACCGTGCCGCTGGTGCTGATGAACAGCTTCCGCACACGGGAGCCGAGCTTGCACGCGCTCGCGGCCCACGCAGACCTGCCCACCTTGCCGGGCGTCGCGCTGGACTTTCTCCAGCACAAGGTCCCCAAGCTCCTGGCTGGCTCGCTGGAGCCGGCGAGCACAGCGGACGATCCGCACGCCTGGTGTCCGCCAGGGCACGGTGACCTGTACACCGCGATGCTCACGTCGGGCACCCTCGCCGCCCTGCGTCAGGCCGGCGTGCGCTGGGCCTTCGTCTCCAACGCCGACAACCTCGGCGCCGTGCTCGACCCGCAGATCCTCGGCTACGTGGTCACGCACCAGCTGCCCTTCCTCATGGAGGCCGCCGACCGCACCGAGACGGATCGCAAGGGCGGACACCTCGCGCGCGCCGCCAGTGGAGGCCTGCTCCTGCGGGAGGCCGCCCAATGCCCAGCCGACGAGGTCGACACCTTCCAGGACTGGCGGCGCCACCGCTACTTCAACACCAACAACCTGTGGGTGGACCTCGACGCGCTGGACGCCGCGCTCCAGTCCAGGGACGGGGTCATGGGGCTGCCGCTGATCTGCAATCACAAGCACCTTGACCCGACCGACCCGTCCTCGCCAGCGGTGGTGCAGCTGGAGACCGCCATGGGCGCTGCGCTCGAGGTCTTCCCGGGGGCGGCCGCGGTTCGGGTGCCGCGCTCCCGCTTCGTGCCGGTCAAGACCACGAGCGACCTGCTGCGGCTGCGCTCCGACTTCTACCGGGTCGACGCGGCCGGGCGCGTGGTTCAGTCAGACCCCGAGGCGGCGCCGCCGGTCATCACGCTCGACCCGGCCCACTTCAAGCTGGTCGACGACCTGGAGCGGCGCTTCCCCGAGGGGGCTCCTTCCCTGGCGCGATGCACCCGGCTGAGGGTGGACGGCGACGTCGTCTTCGGCGCGAATGTGCAGATTTCGGGGGCCGTAGCGATCACAAACAACGATTCGGTGCCACGAATGATCCGCGCCGACACGGAATTTTCGGACGCCGACGCACACGCGTGACGCAGCGGGGTTGGGGGCAGAAAGTCCCGAGGTTCCAGGTTGTTGTGGGATGCGCTGGGGGCAGTCCTGGTGCCCGCCCAGGGCCGACGCGAGACGCTGTGTGTCAGAAAGCCTGATTTTTCAGCCTCGATTGCCTTGTCGTGTTCCGATCGGTGCGTATAGTCCGCTTCCGAAGCCCCACGCGTCCAAAGCGGACGCTCTCGGAAAAAACCTTTGGAGGACTCAGACATGACCAAGAAGGAGCTCGCGGCTAAGCTCGCAAAGCAGACCGACCTCAGCCAGGCCAAGGCCCTGGACGTCGTCAACGCCATCTTCGACACCAAGCCCGGCAGCGGCATCATCGCCGTCGAGCTCGACGCCGGCCGCAAGGTGACCCTCCCCGGGTTCGGCACGTTCAGCACTCGCCGCTCCAAGGAGCGTGAGGGCCGCAACCCCGCCACCGGCGCGAAGATCACCATCTCCGCCCGCACCGTCCCGGTGTTCAAGGCTGGTAAGGGCCTCAAGGACCGCGTCTTCGACTAGGTCTCTTCGGTTTCCAAGCTTCGAGGCGTCGTCCAGCAATGGGCGGCGCCTCGACGCGTATGGGGGCCTTTTCTTGGGCGGCGAGCGATGAGCGCTGGGCGATTCACGCGGCGCGAGGCAGGCTCTCACCTGGCCACGGCCCCCACCGCGCTCTGTGCCCCAGTCGCCGACCTCCGCTCGGAGCTCCATGGACCTCCCCTGCCGCTCGCTGCTCTCGCTCTCGTTGTCCGCGCTGCTCGGCCTGGGCTGCACGGCCCCGCGCGCCGACGTGGGCGACCCGGCCGGGCAGGGCGACGTCAGCGCTGGGGAGGTCACGTCCGACAGCGCTGCGGCCGCGGGGCTTGACGCCGGAGCGGACTCGACCCTCGACCGGGGCCCCATCGTGGCCAACCTCGCGCACCCACTACAGCACCTGGATCTCCGCCTGACCTTGCCCACTGCGCAGAGCCCAGGGCAGGGCGAAGCCACATGGCGCGTGGCGGCGGCGCCCCTCGGCGGCTCAGTCTCCTTCGAGGCCGGGGGGCTCATCGTGGCGGCGGTGACGTCGGGCGCGCCCGAGACACCGCAGGACTACGAGGTCCGGGAAGGCCAGCTGCACGTCCGTCTCCCGCCGAGCGAGACGCCGATCACGTTGACCGTTCGCTACAGTTTTGAGTCCGTCGCGAGCATGACCGGGCTCATGGCTGCGGGCTCGGTCGTCACCTGGCCCGACTTCTGCGGCAACCTCTTTCCCTGCCACAGCAACCCGGCTGAGGGCGTGACCTGGTCTTGGGAGGTCAGCGGCGCTCCGCCGGGGCACACCGTCGTCGGGGCCGACACCATGACGGTCCCTGCGCCGAGCTACGCGCTCGCCTTCGCGGTGGGCCCCTATGCCTACACCAAGCTCGGGACCACGCCTGGCGGGCTGGAGGTCGGCGTGTGGCTCAAGGCCGACCAGGTGACGTCGACCACCGCGGCGCTGGCCGACTTTCCGAAGGCCGTCGCGTGGCTCGAGAGCACCCTTGGACCCTATCCATTCGGCAAGCGCATGGCTGCGGTCAGCGTCCCGTGGGGGCTCTTTGCCTATGGCGGGCTGGAGATGCACCCGGTCTACCACGTCTCTGACGGTGCGGTGGCCGATCTCGCGGTCCACTGCCACGAGGCGGCGCATGGCTGGTTCGGCAACGGCGTGCGCATCGCCTGTTGGGAAGATCTGGTGCTCTCAGAGGGCGTCGCCGACTACCTCATGGTGCGGGCACGCGCGGCGGCGCTCGGCGACGAGGCGATGGCGCCTATGTGGGCGGCCATGTCGGCCAACGTCGCCAGCAAAGCGGGCGGCCTCAAGGACATGGTCGTGTGGCCGCAGTCCTGCGGTGAGGTCGACGTCGACGGCAGCGGGCTGAACGGCAAGCTGACCTACCACAAGGGTGCGCTCTTCCTCCGGGCGGTCGCTGAGCAGACCAGCTACGCCAAGGTCGACGCCGCGCTCGGGGCCTTCGCCAAGGCCAACATCGGCCAGGCGCGCCGCATGACGGACCTCCTCGCCACGCTCAAGGCGGAGACCGGCTTCGACCCGACAGCGCTCGCGACCCTCTGGTTGCAGACCCCGGGAGACCCGCAGAAGCCCTGACCCCGCTTGACCGCGCGAGCGTCGAGGCCGCACCTTGGGCGCCCCCCCGCCCCCGCCTTCGGTCCAGATGTCACCTCCCGGCCCCTCCAGCACCCGCGGCGCGTCGCGCCGTCTCATGCGTCGTCCCCTGCGTCGGGCGTCCTTGGCGCTCGCCTGGACGCTGGTCTGGGGTGCGAGCTGGGCGCAGCCCGCAGCGTCGTGGGCGGCCAGCGGCGCCGAGCGCAGCGTGCCGCAAGCCCGCGCGGCCGTTGCTCGGGGCCCGGTGCAGATCGACGGGCGCCTCTCCGAGCCGGCGTGGCGCCACGTGCGGCGCTACGGAGGCTTCGTCGAGCGCAAGCCGCGGCTCCGCGCGACGCCCCGCGACAACACCTGGTTCTCCGTCATCTACGACGGATCCTTTCTCTACATCGGCGTGTTCTGCGCAGACGCCAAGCCCGCGCTGATCCGAGCTCGAACGACCGCCCGGGACAGCTTCGCGGTCTTCAGCGACGACGCGATCAGCATCAAGATCGACGCGGACCACGACCGCCGCACCACGGCCGGCTTCGTGCTCAACCCCGCGGGCGCACGGCTGGACTACCGCGGCATCAACGAGCGCCAGATGCGCCGCGAGTTCGACACGCGCTGGTTTGGCGCGTCGGCGCGGGTGCCGGGCGGCTGGTCTGCCGAGTTCCGCATCCCCTGGGCGTCGCTGGGGGTCGACCCGGCGGACCCGCCCCCGGTGATGGGGCTCAACCTCAGCCGGGATCACGCCCACCGCAACGCCACCTACGACTGGGCGCTCATGCCGCCGCCCTTTCGGCCGATCTCCGCGAGCCTCTACGGCCGGCTCACCGGCTTCGAGTCGCTGCCTGGACTCCCGCGCCAGGCGACGCCAACCGAGGGAGAGCAGGGTCCCGACGACGCCGCTTGGAACGCGGTGCCCTGGGTCCTGTCCGGCGGACGCGTCGAGCCGAACGCCAGCGGCAAGCAGCAGCTCGCGTGGACCGTCAACGCCGGCGCAGACGCCAACTTCCGGCTTGGCAGCAAGCTGCGGGCCCAGCTGACGGTCAACACCGACTTCGCCCAGGTCAACGTCGACGACCAGGTGGTGAACCTCGGGCGCTTCAGCCTCTTCATGCCGGAGAAGCGTGAGTTCTTCTTGCGCGACGTCGAGGTGTTCACCTTTGGTCGCGCCGAGCAGGCGCAGCTCTTCCACAGCCGGCGCATCGGGCTCAACAGCGGACGCCCCATCCCCATCTTGCTCGGCTTCAAGAGCGTGGCGCAGGTCGGCGACCACCTCCGCTTTGGCGTGCTCGACGTGGTCACGCGACCGCTGGACGCCACCGCAGACAACGTCGCCCTGCCGTGGACCAACCACAGCGTGGCGCGCGCCCAGTGGCAGTTCGACGACGGCTCCAACGTCGGGGTCATGTGGACGCACCGGCAGTCGCTGCAGCTTCAGGGCGACCACAACACGGTGCTGGGGCTCGACGGCGCCTTCCGCGGCGCCGGTACGCCGCTGCTGGTCGAGGCCTTCGCCCTCGTCGGTCGCAACGGTGGCCGCATCGGTGGCGCGACGGCGGACGTCGGCGCGGTGGCGGCCACCGATCCCGACGCCGGCAAGACGCGCGCAGGGGCGGCGGTGGACGTCTCGTGGCGCGGGCTGCTCGTGCGACCCACGCTGGCCTACAGCTGGTTCGACGACGGCTTCCGCTCCGACCTCGGCTTCTTCCGGCGCGTCGGGGTCCACACCGGCGCCGCCGACCTCATCGTCGAGCCACGCATCGGTCGCTACGACCTGGAGAAGCTCACGCTCAAGGGGTGGGCCAACGGCGTCGCTGCGGCCACGGACGGCGCGCTCCTCGACACCGGCGCCGGCGGTCGCGCAGACCTCTACTGGAACAGCGGCTACCACGTCGGCCTGCTCGCCGATCAGACCCGCGTGACGGTGCGCGACCCCTTCACGGTCGGCAGGTCCACAGCCATCGACACAGGCGTCTACCACCACACCCGCATCGGCGGCGGCGTGGCGACACCGTGGGTGCGGGCCGCTGGCGCCAGCGCGTGGCTCTACCTGCGTGACTACTTCGGCGGAAGCATGCTCCAGGGCTCGGGCTCGCTGGTGCTGAGGCCCGGCGGCTACTTTCGGCTCGAGGCCGGCTGGTCGGTGTCGCGCGTGACCTTCAGCGATGACCGTCCCTCGTTCACCGCCGTCGTGATCAACGGCCGGGCCGCCGTGGGCTTCTCGCCAGACCTGAACCTCGACATGTTCGTCGGCTGGAACCGACTCACAGAACAGGTGCCCGTCAACATGCGCCTGCGCTGGACCTGGCGACCCAACAGCGACGTGTTCATCGTCTGGCAGGGCATCTTCGGTTCGGATCAGAGCGAGTTCCAGTCTGTGGTCGCCAAGTGGACCTGGAGCCTTCCGTAGGCGCCGACAGCGCGTGCCGCCTCGCCGGACGGGTGAAGTGAGACGGCGCGTCCTCCGTTGTCAGAGCCAGGCCCGTGCGGCGTCGTTTCTGGTCGCCACCCACGCCGGTGGGTAGACTGCGCCGTCGTTGCGCGCCGAAGGTCGCGCTCGTCACTCCCGGAGGATCCATGCACCCCAACTCCCGCCAGACGCAGCCGAGGCCGCCCGTCCGCGCCGCCGGGGCTCTGCGGACCGCCGTGGCCGCCGCCGGCACGCAGCTGCGCCGCCACGCCGTGCTCACCAGCGCAGCGCTGACGTTCCTGGTGCCCGCCCTCGCCACCGCGCAGCAGCTGCCGCGCCCGGTCACCACGCTTGGGCAGTCCGCCTGCCCCAAGGGCGCGACCTGGCAGACCGTGCCGGACAACGCGCCCATTCGTCGGTGTGAGACGCCGAAGCAGGCTGGCTGCATGTTGGCCGACGGTCGCCGGCATGGCCCCTGGACGGTCTACGATGTCAGCCAGGCCTGCCGTGTGCGTCAGACGGTCAGCACGTACCACATGGGCCGTCGCACCGGGCCCGCGCTGCACTTCGTCTGCGCCAAGCCCGCCCCCCCGAGCAAGCGCACCAAGGGCACGCCGCCGCCCTGCGTCGAGCAGGTGCTCAAGGTGGGCAGCTACCGCGACGGCAAGCCCCACGGCGCCTGGCTGATCCTGGACGAGCAGGGGCGCAAGCGGGAGCACTACACGGTGCACACCGGGGTGCGCCACGGCCCCTTCTCGCTCTACAACTCCAAGGGTGTCCGCGTCGCGGCCGGATGCCACCAGGAGGGCAACGAGGTGTGGCGCTACGACTTTCTGCACAAGGACAAGTGGGCCACGCCGTGCAACACCGAGCGCAAGGTGGTCGCGAAGCCCGTGGGCGACGGCACGACCAAGGTGTCCGCCGCGCAGACGAAGGCGTCGAAGCTGGTGATGCTCGCGCAGCAGAGCAAGCGGGTGAAGCTGAAGGTGATGTACCTGAAGAAGGCCGTCTCACTCGCGCCGGACAACACGCGCTACAAGAAGCTGCTCGACGCCGCCGTGGCCGAGGCAGCCGAAGCGGACGGGGGCGCGGCGCCCTCTCCTGACGCGTCGCGATGACGGACCCTTCGAGCCGACGCGGCTCCGTCGGGCTCGCCCGCTGCGCGAGCCAGGCCGGGCCCGAAGGTCAGGCGACCGGGCCGACGCAGGAGGCCACTCGTGGGTGTTGACGCCACCGTAGCGCTGGCCGTCGCGGCGCTCGCCGCGCTCGGGTGGTGGCGTGGTTTCCTAGGGCAGGTGCTCGGCTGGGCGGGCCTGGTCGTGGCTTGGTTCGCCACTCCCGCGCTCGCGCCATGGATCCGTCCCGTCCTCAGCGGGCGGGGCTTCACCGCGGGCAGCGTCGCGGTGGCGAGCGCGCTGCTGGCCTTCTCCGTCGTGCTGTTGGTGTTTCGCATCGCCCAGGCGAAGCTGCCCGACGCGGTCGGCGAGTGGAGCCTCTCGGCCAAGCGCGTCGACAGCGGCCTAGGCGCGGTCCTGGGTGGGCTCCGAGGGCTCGCGCTGATGTGGATCGTGCTCGCCGCCTTCGTGCTGGTCGAAGGTCCGCTGCTGGAGCGCGAGCCAGCCCTCCGCCCACACTGGCAAGAGAGCCACGCGGTGGCGTTCACGCGAACGTACAACCCCGTCGCGGAGATGAGCCTGCGGCGTCTCGCCGCGCTGCAGCGGGTGTTGGCGGACCGCGCCGACGACGCGACCGGCACGCCGAGCGCGGATCCAGAGGCCCTCGAGCCGCCTGAGGCCGCAGGGACCGGGCGCGACGCCAAGCGAGCTCGGGACGCTGGCCGCGACACGGGCGCTGCGCCGGCGCGAGCAGCCGAGGCGGCGCGTAGGTCCAGGGCCGCGTCGGGCGAGATCGACGACGACGCCGTCGAGCGCGTGCCGCGGCCTGGGAGCGTGCGCAAGCTGCGCGATCCAGCCCTTCGCGAGGCGGCTCGCCGCAAGGACTGGGGCGCGCTGTTGGCCGACGAGCGCGTCGAGCGGCTCCTCCAAGACGACCAGGCCCTGGAGCACGCCCTGCGTACGCTGCGCAGCGGTCCGCCGCGCCCGTCGCGACGCTGACGGCGGCGCCGGCGACGTTCAGAAAAACGCCATGTCAGCGCGCCATTGCCGACCTTGTCTTGCGTCTGTCGCAGCGGGAGGATAAGGGCCTTCATCGGTCGCCGTGTGCACTTCGCAGTCACGCCGACATGGGAGGACGCGAGTGAGCGACGACCTGCACGACGCGCGAGACCAGCACGCACCACAGAACCCACCGGGCGCGCCTGATGTGGCCGCGGACAGCCCGGCGACCGACGCGTCCGTCGACGCGTCCCCGCCCAAGTCTCGGTGGGAGGAGGTGACCTTCGTCCGCGACTGCGACGCCATCATCATCCCCGACGGCTTTCGCATCCGCGTCCCGCAGGGCACCGCCGGCGTCATCACGCAGCTGCTCGGCGGCAACTACACCATCCGCGTGGACACCGGCTACCTGGTGCGCATCGACGGCGGAGAGGCCGACGCCATCGGCAAAGAGGTCGACGCCGCGCATCTCATCGACGACGACGGCGAGATCGATGAGGACCGTGTGCTAGAGGTCCTCGCGACCTGCTACGACCCCGAGATCCCGGTCAACATCGTCGACCTGGGGCTGATCTACGGCTGCGACGTCGTCGAGACCGAGACCGGCGGTGTCCGTGTCGACGTGCAGATGACCCTGACCGCGCCGGGATGCGGCATGGGTCAGGTGCTCAAGGACGACGTCGAGCGCAAGCTCAGCCGGCTGCCCGGGGTCGACGAGACCGAGGTCGAGCTGGTGTTTGATCCGCCCTGGAGCATGGAGCGCATGAGCGAAGAGGCGCGCCTCGAGCTTGGCTTCGGTTAGTGGTCTAGCTCACGGGTCTTGAACGCGCGGCATGGACCGCTGTGCGGTCGCCTGTCGACGCGCGGCGTGGTCCAGCGCCTTCGCGCTGCGCCTGCTTACGCCTCAGCTGGCGGGCAGGTCGGCTCGCCGTCGTCCTGCGCGGCGTCCGCGTCCCGGCTGCCTGGCTCCAGCTCGGCGTCCGCTACCGACGTCTCCCCCAGCCGACCCGTCGCGCGACGCCCGCTATGGCTCTGGTCCAGCGGGAGCGCGCGGCTGCCACGGTTGGAGAGCACATAGTCACGGGTCGCGTCGGTGATGAGGATCATGCGCACCTGGGTCTGAAGGGGCCGCTGCAGGCAGCGTGGGGGACAGGTGGATGCCTGGACTGAAAACGCTTGTCAACGCACCCAACCGTACGAATTTTTGACGCATCGCGTCGAAGCGCCGCAGGTCGGCCACATCAGACCACTTCTGCGCCGCGGGCTGACGGTGGGGTCGCCGCCGCCCGTCGTCACGCGCGCGGCGAGCTCAGCATGGGGCGCGCGGCTGGCCCTCAAGCAAAAGCACAGCGAGCGCCCCCCGGGAGGGAGGCGCTCGCTGCCGCATGTCACACCTTGGCTGCGCTAACGCACGAACACCGCGTGCGTCTTCCAGCTGTTCGAGTACGAGTTGCCGTTGCCCCACCAG
>JAUIAC010000852.1 GCA_030425545.1 bacterium
GTGGACACGACCGTGGCGCGCGCGCGGGTCAACGTGGGTGACGCCAGGGCCTGCATCGACGGGTCGACGGCGTCCGAGTAGCTCGGCGCCGACGACGTAGTGACCGGGGTCGGCCGGCCGGCCGGCGCCGGCGACGTAGTGACCGGGGTCGGCCGGCCGGCCGGCGGCTCGGCGGGGGCTACACCGGCAGCGACCGGGCTGCGCGAGGGCGCGGCAGGCCCCGCCTCGGAGGTGCGCTCGGCGTCGGCCGTCGGTGGGTTGGGGGGAGGTGCAGCCATGGATCAGGTCAGAAGAGCAGGGACATGGCCCACAGCGCGGAGCACGCGGGCAGCAGCACCGCACAGGCTGCGATGATCACGTCGCGGGGCGTGAGGTGGCCTGCGGGTCGGTACACAAGACAGTCCTGGGACCAAGGGGCGCAGATGCTGCCACAGAACGCGGCCGCCAGCAGCCGCCGCGGAAGCGTCCGCGGCGCGCCCCGGACCACGCCGCCGACCGCGCCACGGAGGGCGACGCACCGCGGCGGGCCGCCACAGGTGACGAATCTCTCCGGTGAAGCCAATGTAGGGGGGCCGCGTTGGGCAGCCGGAGCGCGGTGCGCTGTCGCCGGCGCGGCCGCGACCGCGCACGCGACGCGCGCCCCTCGCGCGGACACCACACGACCCCGGAGCGCCCTGTGACCATCTCGACCCCGGCTCAGCCCACACCGCGCTCAGGCGAGGGGCCCGCGACGTCCCCGCGTCGCACCCCTGTCCCCGTGGTGTTCGCGCTCACCCTGACGCTCTCGTTTGGCGCGACGCTCATGGGTGGCGCGACGATCGCGAGCGCGGCGCCCCCCAGACAGGCAGGGAGCGCTGGCGCGCCCTCGGTGCTGGGCCTCTCCAAGGCGGCGCGCGCGCCGGTGCGCGCTGCCGCGGCGGGCACCTGCGTCGCCGCAGGCGCCAAGGTCCGCGCCATGCGATCGTGTCGCTACGGGACACCTGTGGTGGTGGGCGACGTGCTCTTCCTGCCGCGCTCGTGCCGACTGCCGCTGAAGTCCGGGCCCATCGAGCGTCACACGGTCGAGATCCGTGACGCGGTGACCGGGCGCAAGCACGGGCAGGCGTCGCTGCCGCCCAAGCCGTCGACGAGCGGGGCGCCCCCCCGCCCCGGTGCCCTCATCGGCGGCCCCTACCCGCTCTTCGTCTGGCAGGGCGGCATCGCCGCCATCGACGCTGCGTCCAAGCGGGCGCGGGTGGTGTACGAGGCCACGGGGCAGCTCGCCGCCGTGGCGCGCTACGGTGAGGTGCTCGCGCTCGTCGACGCGCTGCCGGCGGACAAGACCTTCAAGCGTGGGTCCCTGGAGTGGACCGTGCTCGACTTCGGCGCGGGCGAGCTGCTCGGCCAGCTGCGCGCCGCCCCGGCGCCGCTGACCGACATCGGCATCGCCAAGGGCAGCCAGGGCGGACGCTCACTCGTCGCCTGGCTGGGGCTGAAGGGCCCCAAGGGGCCGCTGGAGGTGAGCGCCACCATCCGAGGCGCAGACGGAAAGCCGGCGGCGAAGGGCGGCCACCTGAGCCCGCGGGCCTCGGCGCCCAAGGGCCGCGGGCTGCCCTTTGCGTCCGGCGCCACGGCGGGCCCCGGACAGACCTGCGCGGTGCTCACAGGTCGAGACGCCGTGATCACGGCGGCGCCGTGGGTCGACCTGGGCGGGACGCAGGTCGTCTCGCCGGCCAACGCGAAGCGCACGCGCCCCATCCCCGGCTGCGTCGCCGCCACGCCTCCGACCGCCAAGGGCGTCACCTGGGCGTGGCTGGCCAAGCCGGGGAGCACCCCGACGCTGGCCGCCTATCGCTGCGCGCCA
>JAUIAC010000853.1 GCA_030425545.1 bacterium
GGTGTGGTACCGGGCCAGCACCTCTTCCAGCCGCAGGTTCTCCTCCCGCGCCGAGCCACTGCGCCCGGCGCCGCCCCGGCCGCTGCTCGCGCTGCGCTTGCTCGACGACTTCGACCCGGAGGCCGACTTCTTCTTGCTGTGGGCGCGGCAGAAGCGCGGCGTCCAGCCGGGGTAGCGGTCGATGAGCTCCTGCGAGAGGGAGAAGGGCGTCCCGCAGACAGTGCAGGTGAAGTCAGGCATGGGGCAGCTCCTGGTGGCGAGGGGCCCGCGGCGCGCGCATGGCGTCCGGCCGGGCAGCCGGAAGGGAACCCGCGGACCCCCGGGCCGTCAACCCGCCGGCAGCGCGCCGCTTCGCTCGAGCCAAGCGACCGCTAGATCCATCCCGGACTTCGTGCGTCTGACCTGATTGGGCCGCTGCGCGCGGTCGCCGAGGCCAGCAGCGGCGTCGCCGCCGGGGGAGAACATGGCTTCGACAACTCGGGAGACAGGGCACCTGGCAGCGCACCGCTGGCACGGGCTCCACGTGGTGGTGCTCTGGCGGGGTGACCTGCTGAGCACGCGGACCTTTCGCCGTCGTCGCGCGCTGACCGTGGGTCCTCAGGGAGCCGTCGTGCTGCCGGCGGAGGCGACCCAGGGGCGCTCGCTGTGTGTGATCCGCCCGCACGACGGAGGGGTCGGGCTGCCCAAGGACGTGCTGGGGCGGGCCGTGATCCGACAGGGGCTACGCACGGTCGGCGGCGAGGAGCTGCGCTGGCTGGCGCGCGTCAACGAGGGCTGCGTGGCGCTGGTGCCTGGGGCCCGCGCCGTGATCGAGCTGGGCGACTTCACGCTCTTGATCACCCACGCCGCCGCGCCGGTGCGCTTCTCGCGGGGCTGGCTGGAAGACGACGCCCCCGCCCTGGCGGTGAGCCTGTTGCTGGCGCTGGCGCTGACCGCGCCGCCGCTCTGGTTGGCCGACGCCGGGCCTCAGCCGGAGCTCCGCGCACCACCCCGCGCGCCCGCGTCGCCGATCCACACCGTGGCGATCGCGCCACCGCCGCAGCCGCCTCGCCCGACGCCGCCCCTCCCGACGCCGCCCCTCCCGACGTCTGCGCGACCCGACCGCCGCGTCGCGGACCCCGCGCCCAGCGTCGGCGCGGCGACGCAATTTCGGCTCGCGCCGCCGCTGCCGCCCGTCCCGCCGCCCGTCCCGCCGCCCCGCGCGCGCCCCGCCAAGGTCGCCCGGCCGGAGTCGCCCGCGCCCACGACGCCCTGGGTCGACCCCACGCGGCTGAACGAGGCGCTCGCCATGAAGCCGGGCCGGCGCCGCCGGCGCGCTCTGGAGGTCGTGGTGCGGGACTCGGTCCAGGCCGTGACCGATCAGGTGTTGATCGCGGCCGCCCCGGCGCCCAGGCCGGTGGACCTCAGCCCCAGCGAGCCCGTGCACCCGGCCGCGGCCCGGCCTCCCCGGAGCGTGGCGGCCCAGGCCTTCCCTCCCCCGTCCCGCACGCTGCACGCCGCGCCGACCCGCGCTCGTGGGCCCCTGGCGCGCAAGCAGCAGGTCGCCCGGCCCGCCCTGCGCGGACCCAAGCCCCAGCGCGTGGCGCGGGTCCACCACGACCGGCGCAACACCCGGGCTGTCGGTGGGCTCACCAGCGCCATGGTGCGCAAGGTCATGCGACGCCACGGTGGCGCGTTTCGGGCCTGCTACCAGCGCGCGCTGCAGCAGGCGCCGGAGCTCGCCGGCCGCGTCGAGCTGAAGATGCTCATCGGCCCCGAAGGCGCGGTGGTCGGCGTCCGCGTGGCGTCCGACTCCCTCGGCGTGGCGGCCGCGACGGCGTGCGTCGTGCGGGTCGCCCGTG
>JAUIAC010000854.1 GCA_030425545.1 bacterium
GACGGCCCGCCGGCCAGGGGCATGTCGTAGAGCGCCGTGGTCGTCGAGGGCTTGGTGAGGCTCGTCGCCAGCTTGCCGACGGGCTTGCCCGCGGCGTCGTAGAGCGTGCCGCGCACGATCACCGCCACGGTCCTGGCACCAGCCGTGTCGCTCGTGGTGAGACGGAGCGCCTGCTGAAGCTTGCCGGAGGGCCTGGCGATCTTGGGCAGGTGGCCGATGACGGTGGTCCCCACAGGAGCGGGGGCGCTCTGACCCTTTGTGGTCACACGCACTCGGACCGTGGTGGTCGACGACTGCAGCGACATGCCGGAGTTGGTCAGCATCCAGGTCGTCATGCGGAAGGTCTGCTCTGCCTCGCCGCCAGCCACGAGCGTGTCACCGACGTCGGCCGAGAAGACGCCGCAGGGGCCGGTGAGGAGCGGCTGATAGTCCGAGACCACGGTCGGCTTGCCCTGGCAGACCGAGGTGGCCGTCCCCGCCCAGGTGGACGCGCCGCCACCGCCGATGCGCTCGAGCGAAACGGCGACCGCTGTGACGGTGTTGCCGGGGTCCTCGGCGACCAGGGCGGTCACTCGGTACCTGGATCCGCCGCCCTTCTTGGTGAGCAGTCCGCGTCGGATGATGGCGGCGTGGGCTGTCCCGGCGGCTCCGAGCGTGGTGGCGAGCGCGCTGACGCCCGCGGCGTCGGCGCCGGCTGCGAGCAGCGTGGGGACGGCGGGCGTCGAGACGAGCGCGACGCACACGAGGGCGCCGAATAGGCGCCCGAGCGTTGACGAACGTGGCATGGTGATCTCCAGGTGGGCGACGGCACGAACGGGCGTGCCATGCGCGGGGGCGGTCGGCGTACCCGGTAGGGCCGCGGCGACAGTCGTACGAAGTCTAGGCATGTTGCGTGGACGCGGCAAGGGTCGGCCGTGACGCCGCGCCGTAGCGGTGGGGTTCGCGCCCCCCTACACGGGCGGCGCCCGCCCGTGCCACCGTGGCGTCGTGCGCCGCCGCTTGAGAAAAGTTCGCGTGACGTGTCCAAGAGACCGCGACCTGTTCGTCTAGGTGGGTCGAGCGAGGCGCTCCCCCCGGTCACGGTGACCGACGTTGGAGGCCCCCGCGACACGACCGCGTCAGCGCCAAGTTCGGCGCCGGCGCCACCCAGGAGGACCCATGGCCCACTACCTTTGCCTGCAGCGCAGCCTGCCCACCCCTGCCGACACCCAGCGTGACAGCGCGGGTGCCGCCCACGCGCAGCCCTCGCCGGCCGACATGCAGGCCATGTACGCCCGCTTCGCCGCCTGGCAGCAGGAGCACGCAGACGCCATCGTCGACATGGGTGGCAAGCTCGGAGGAGGTCGACTCGTGACCGTGCCGGAGGCGGCGGACGGCCCCTTTGTCGAGGTCAAGGAGCTGGTCGGCGGCTACATGATCGTACGCGCAGACAGCCTGGAGGGCGCCATCGCCGTGGCGAGCGCCTGCCCGGGGCTGGTGCGGCCCGGGTCGGGCGTCGAGGTGGTGGAGATCCACACCCCGTGAGCGCTGGCCCGCTCGTCGACCACTTCTTTCGCCACGAGTACGGCCGCCTGGTGGCGACGCTCACCCGACGGGTGGGCGTCGCGCACCTCGCCTTGGCGGAAGACGCAGCCCAGACCGCCCTGCTGCGGGCGCTGGAACGGTGGCCCCGCGGCGGCGTGCCGGACAACCCCACGGCCTGGCTCTTTCACGTCGCGCGCAACGCGCTGACGGACGCGCTGCGGACCCGCACGCGGAGGCGAACGCTGCTTGTCGAAGAGCGCGCGCGTGCCGCGGACGGCGGACGCTCGGCGCGGGAAGGTGGACCGGCGAGCGC
>JAUIAC010000159.1 GCA_030425545.1 bacterium
CTCTGGGAGTGGCAGCACGTGCTCGAGCTCCACCCGCCCGGCGGCGCGGACGCGCAGGCTCGCTGACGCGGGTCCGCGCGCGGGCTACCTTGGCCGCGGCCCCCGACCGCCGCGCGGCGGCCCCTGTCCCCCGCTCAGGATCTCCCATGACCCAGGCTCCGACCCCTCCGCTCCCAGAGAGCCCCTCGCTCGACGCGGTGCTCAAGCCGCGCTCGGTGGCCTTCATCGGCGCGTCGAACCGCCCGGCGACCATCGGCGCGGAGCTCTTTCGCAACCTGCTGGGCTACGCGTTTCAGGGGCCGGTGTATCCGGTGAACCCGCGGGAGCGCGCGGTGTTCGGTGTGCGCGCCTGGCCCGACATCGGCTCGGTGCCCGACGAGGTGGACCTGGCGGTGCTGGCGGTGCCGACGCAGCGGGTGCTGGCCGTGGCCGAGGCCTGCGCCGACAAGGGGGTGCGCGGGCTGGTGGTGATCACCGCGGGCTTCAAGGAGACCGGCCCCGAGGGCGCGGCGCGGGAGCTGGCCTTGCGCGACCTGTGCCGCGAGCGGGGCATGCGCCTGGTCGGGCCCAACTGCCTGGGGGTGGTCAACACGGACCCGGAGATCCACCTCGACGCCACCTTCGCGCCGACCTTTCCCCGGGGTGGCTCGGTGGCCATGGCCAGCCAGTCCGGCGCGCTGGGCGTGGCGATGCTCGACGCCGCCGAGGCGCTGAACATCGGCGTCAGCAGCTTTGTCAGCATCGGCAACAAGGCCGACGTGTCGGCCAACGACCTGCTGGAGTGGTGGGCCGACGACCCGCGCACGCAGGTGGTGCTGCTCTACCTGGAGAGCTTCGGCAACCCGAAGAAGTTCGCCCGCATCGCGCGGGAGCTGGCGCGCCGCAAGCCCATCGTCGCGGTCAAGAGCGGCCGCAGCGCGCGCGGCCTGCTGGCGGCGTCGAGCCACACGGGCTCGCTCGCGGGCGGCGACGTGGCGGTGCAGGCTCTGGTGGAGCAGTGCGGGTTGATCCGCGTCGACTCGGTGGAGGCGCTCTTCGACCAGGCCGCGTTCTTGGCCCACCAGCCGGTGCCCAAGGGCCGGCGGCTGGCGATCCTGACCAACTCCGGCGGGCCCGGCATCATGGCCACCGACGCGTGTGAGGGCGCGGGGCTGGACGTGGCCGAGCTCTCCGACGGCTTGAAGGCGGCCTTGCAGGAGCATCTGCCGGCGGCCGCGAGCGTGCACAACCCGGTCGACATGATCGCCTCGGCGAGCGCCGAGCAGTACGCGGCCTGCGCCAAGGTGCTGCTCGACTCGGAGGAGGTCGACGCGCTGCTGGCCATCTTCGTGCCGCCCATCATCACCGACTCGCGCGACGTGGCCGAGGCCATCGCCCGGGGAGCGGCCGGGTCGGGCAAGCCTGTGGTGGCCTGCTTCATGGGGCACCACGGGGTCGAGGAGGCCACCGGCGCGCTCGAGGCGGCGCAGATCCCGAGCTACGCCTTCCCCGAGGCGGCGGTCCGCGTGCTGGCGCGGGCGGCGGACTACGGCGCGTGGCTGCAGCGGCCCGTGGGCGACGTGCCGACCCTGGCGGGGTGTGACGTGGCGGCGGCCCGCGCGGTGATCCTTGGCGCGCTCTCGCGGGCGAGCGACGACACCGGCGAGATGCTCACGGACCCCGAAGTGTCGGCCCTGCTCGACGCGCTGGGGGTGCGCCGACCGGCCACGGCGGAGGCCAGCTCGGCTGGTCAGGCGGCCGAGCTGGCCCGGAGCTTCGGCTTCCCGGTGGTGCTGAAGCTGCAGGCCGAGGGCGTGAGCCACAAGACCGACCTCGGCGGCGTGAAGGTGGACCTGCGCAACGAGTCGGAGGTCTTCGCCGCCTGGGAGTCGCTGGCCCGCGCGGCCGAGGCCCACGGCGTGACCATGTCGGGCGCGCTGGTGCAGGCCATGGTGCGCGGCGGGGTCGAGACGATCTTGGGCGTGTCGCGCGACCCCACGGTCGGGTCGCTGCTGATGTTCGGCCTCGGCGGTGTGCATGTGGAGCTGCTGCAGGACGTGGCCTTTCGCATCCCGCCGCTGACCGACGTCGACGCCGCGGCGCTGGTGCGCTCGGTGCGCGGCTTTCCGCTGCTGGACGGCTACCGCGGCGCGACCAAGGCGGACGTGGGCGCGGTGGAGGACGTGGCGCTGCGGCTCAGCGCCCTGGTGAGCGCGTGCCCCGAGGTGGCCGAGCTCGACCTGAACCCGCTGATCGCCCTGCCTTCGGGGGCGGTGGCGGTCGACTGCCGCGTGCGGGTGGCGCAGTGACGCTGGCGGCGCTGACTCGTCGTGGTCGGTGCGCAGGAGCGACAAAATGTCCGGTATTTCCCCCGGCGAGCTCAGCGACAACTCAGCCAAGGGCTGACGTTTGACGCCGCGGCCCGAAGGGAGGGGCTGGCCAGGCAGGCTGTGGTCCGAACCCGCAGAAGGCTTGATTCGCGGCTGTGGAGGCGTGATGTTGGGTCCACCGACAGAGCCTCGGAAGGCGGAGAACTAGAGGAGTCCGATGGCTGCGCCAATCCATGGACCGACGGCGCTTGTGCGACGGTGCCTCTCGCGGTCACAGGACTGTTCATCCAGTGGCGTCCGCCCAGCGTTTTCTCGGATCTTGTCCCATGTCCTCGCCGCCTCGTTTCTGGTCGGCGGGTGCAGCGTGGAGTCGGAGACCGCTTCGACGGTCGACGCTCGCGAGCTGAATGATTCCAGCGCCGACGGGACGAGTCGTGCACCGGACAGCACCCAGTGGGGGCCGGATGGCCCCGTGTGCCACGGCAAGAACCACCCGAAATGCCCGCAAAAGTGTTGGGGAGAGATGTACGGCTATTGCATCTCGCCAACAGAGGTGTGCAGCTGCGGTGGATCCCCAGGGTGCGAAACGACCTCCTATACCCTTTGCAAGGGTGACCGCGTCTGTTTCGACGGGGCGTGGGGCGATGCATGCCCACGTTCGGCACTCGCGCCCCACGACGACAAGCAGCAGCTAGGTGTCACGGGCCTGTGCGCCAGCGTCACACCCACAGCGTGCACGAGCCAGCCGGTCGGTGATTGGGTGTCGGTCTCCCCGTGTCCCGGTGCGATGACCCCCGGCCAGCCCCCCTGCACCCCTCCGAGCGCCGAGTTCGACGAGTGCCAGGGCGAGGACAACGAGAGCGCCTGCTGGTGGTCCCGCAATGACCACCTCAAGATGAAGGCCGACGGCTCGATGTCCCTCACTTCGGTGGATTCCCTGGAGGGACGCTGGGTGCTGTCGGCTGCGTGTATTGCCAAGGTCAGGCCTGTGCAGATGTACGCCAAGTCATGCGACAAGACTTGGTCCCACGGCGGGTTCCACCTGAAGTGCAAGTCGAACGAGGGGCGCTGCGACTGTCTGGCCTTCGGCTCCAAGCGCCCGAGACGGGCCGACCGTGGCGTGTGGCTCGCGAAGGAGGCGACCCTGACGCTCACAGGCGGGGCGGGTCACAGCCAGTCGGGGGCATTTTGCTCTGATGGCAATACGCTGGTGTGGGATACGGCGGTGGGCGCGCCCAGCTGGCGCCGCTGGGTGTTCGTGCAGAAAAAGTAGCCCGCAGCCACACGGTGGAGGCGCCGGCTGAGTGGCGTCTCCTGTGAACGGAGACGGCATACATTTGCAGCAGCGCCCGGAGCCCGACATCCTGGTTGTATCGCGGGGCAAAGGCGACATCGACATGACACAGCTGTTCTCGCGCGGGCTCCTCCTCGTCCTCGCCAGTGCGGTGCTTCCCGCCTGCCTCAGCGGCCTGAATCATCCACTTCGCGCCAAACCCGGGCTCTACGCGACAGCGACCGGTGGCGTCATGGTGCCGAGCGGCCGGGTGGTCGGCTGCCACGCGGATTGCCAGGAGATGGGAAGTGGCGACGCCACTGGGCCCGCAATCGAGGTCGGTGTCGGGGCCATGGGCATGGTCAGCGAGCACGTCGGCCTGATCGGCGGCATCTACGGCCCTGGCTTTGGCAACCAGCGTGGCAGCTTCAAGGACGGTGGCGCGGTCGTCGCGACACTGCATGGCCTCTGGCAGACACCGGACCTCGCGGTCGGCGCAGGTGTGGAGGTGGGGTCTCGGCTCTACGGGGTGAAGCTCACAGCGGCTGCAACGCTCCCGAGGGGGTGGCTCTTGGGGATCTGGGTGCGGGGGTAGCAGCCTTGGTCCACCGAGCCTGGCGTCGAGGCCACGCGAAGCACGGGATCTGACGGCGCGGTCAACCTCGGCGTCCTCGTCGGCGGGCGGCAGCCAACACTGGACGTTGGCGTGCGCTTCGGTACGGAGACGCTCAGCGTCAACTACGTCCTCGGCCGGCAATTCAATGCCTTGGGAGGCACGGTCATCCCCCTCGAGGGACGGTACTTCTCCGATTGGATGCATGTCGTGGCCGTCAGCTACACCTTCGTGTTGGCGTGGTGATTCGACGCCTACATGGGCACCTCGGGGTCCCGGCTGACGTCCTCATCGGGCCGCCTGAGCTCGAGCCCGCCACGTGAGGCCGCTCTGAGGTCGCACGTGGTCAGGTCCGGCTGCGGGAGAAGGCATCCTGGGACGACGCGCGCTTCTACCAGCTGTCGCTCTGGGGATGCAGCGACACCCCTGCGGGCGGCGCTGACTCGTCGTGGTCGGTGCGCAGGAGCGACAAAATGTCCGGTATTTCCCCCGGCGAGCTCAGCGACACGTCGACCTGGCATTCGCGGCGGGCGAGGGCGCGCTGAGGGTGGCCGGCCTCTTCTTCGGCGTCCTGTTTGGAGACGAGGTGCTGGGCGCCGCCCTCAAAGGGATCGTGCGATACCTCTTCTTCGGCAACCTCTGGTGGCCCGCGCTGCACGCGCTGGCTGCTGGGATGCTCGTCTCAGGTTGGTCGACGTGGCGGTGGGGGCTCGGTCTTGCGCTGGTCGCCGCCAGGCTCGGGTTCACGTGGTTCCACGGTCGCCCCTGGTTCAACATCGGGGACGCGCGCTGGCCCGCGTCGCTCGCGGTGGCCTACACGGTGGTGCTCGTGGTCCTGGGGGCGGCACAGCTGCTGGCCAGGCCACGGCCGTCGTGATCTCCGTGATTCGATGCCCGGGACCTGACACCCTGCTCCGCCCGTCAGGCCCCGTCGACGATCCAGAGCGCGAGCGTCTTGCCGCTGGCGCCGCTGCTCACGGCCTCGCGCGCCCGCACGCGTCCACCGGACTCAGCGACGGCAGACGCCACGAGCTCCGGCGCGACGTGGCTGTACAGGCGACCGTCGCCGTCGCGCGCGACGCCAGAATCGGTGTCGGTGCGCCAGGTCAGCACGAGCACGCCGCCGGGCCGGAGGAGCCCCAGTAGCCGGCGCACGGCGGCACCGTGGGCGGCGGGCGGCAGGTGCATCAGCACGTTTCGACAGAGAACCTGCGCGAAGCGTGCTTGGGTGTTGGCCAACGCAGGCAGCGCGTCTTCCTCGAACACGAGGTCCGGAAAAGCGGCCCGGGCTACACGCAGCATGGTCGAGGACGCCTCGAGGCCCACGGTCGGATATCCCGCCGCAACCAACCAGGCCACATCACGACCGCTGCCGCACCCCACGTCGACGCTGGCGAGGCCGCGCTGAAACGCTTGCTCAACAGCGCGCTGCGTCTCGGCCGGCATGGTCTGCGTGAGCCACTTCCGCGCGTAGCGCTCGCCGTGTACGTCATAGGACTGGACGGTAGCGTGATCCATGGGGCAACCCGGTCATGCGACCCCACGCTGCGTGCCACAGGAGGTCGAGTGCGACGCATGTAGCACGCTCTCGAAGCCAGAGGCGAATCTCCAGACTCCCATGCCGTCGGCAGCATGTGCCGTCCCCCATCCTCCAGAGGACACACGCCACTGCTGAAACCCCCTGCGCTGTCGGGTATCTCCGACAGCGCGTTCAGCGACATCAGGCCACCGGTGTCGAGAGGTCGAGGGCACAAAGCGCGGTTCGAGCGATGGTCGCATAGGCCGGCTCCACCATGCGGATGCCGTGGGCCAGGAAGGTGATGGCGAAGAACAGCGCCCAGCCCCGTGCCCGCGCCACGAGCTGGGGGTCTGCCAAGCCGTAGGCGGCGAACAGCGCCTCGGCGGCGTTGGGTAGCAGCCAGGCCACCGCCAGATCGGGCGCCGGGTCGCCGGCGTGCAGGTCGGCCCAGTCGATGACCCCGACGAGGGCGCCGTCTCGCGCGATGAGGTTCAGCGGGTGCAGATCGCCGTGGCACCAGCGGGCCACACCGGCAAAGGGCGGGAGCTGCACAGCGGCGTCCCAGGCCGCGTGGGCTGCGCTTGGCAGGTCGGTCGCGCCGAGCTCGCCGATGCGGGCGCGCACGGCCGGGTCGCGCTCCGACAGGGGCACGCCGCGGAAGGGGTTGGCGGGCGCCTCTGCGGGCGCAGCGCGGCTGTGCAACGCGCGGAGAAAGCACCCGAGCGTCGCGCCCCAGCGCGCGCCTGCCGCGGGTCGGTCCCCCGGCGCCAGGTCGCTGAGGGCCTGCAGCAGGTCGCGCCCCGGGACGAGGTCCACGACCGCAGCGGGATAGGGCCGCGCCGCCGTCTGCGGGAGCAGGCTGCGCGGGGTCGGCAGCGCCAGGGGCAGCGACGGCGCCAGGGCGGGGAGCCAGCGAGCCTCGACCGCCAGGCTCGCGTCGGCCGCCGGGGTGCGCGGCAGGCGGAGCGCGGCGTCGCCGACCTGCCAAACCGCGGCGTCCCAGCCGGCGCCGAGGAGCGTCGGGGCGCCCGTCAGACCGGCCTGATCTGCGGTGGCTTGGGCGTGCTGGGCGTCGATGGGGCGGCGATCGTCGGGGCTCATGGCGGCACCGTAGCGCCGCCGTCGATGCTTGTCGCGGCGGGTGGGTTGGGGGGCGTTCCATGCGTGGCAGACGGTCGCGCTGGCCGGGGAGGTGTCGGTCGCACGTCCCGAAGCGGCGGACACCTCGCGGACGGCCCCGCCGATCCACGCTCCATCGGCCGGCAGCGCAGGGGTCTCGGCTGGTCGGTGTCCGCGCCCAGGCGCTTGCAGCGCTCTTTGTCGAAGTCGCTATAGTCCCCGCGGAACCACACCGCCTGGCTGTCGCCCTCGAAGGCTAGGATGTGCGTCGTGTTCCGGTCGAGGAACCAGGGGGATCGACGCCATGAAAGCACTCTGCCATGTGGGGCGCGCTGGTGCGCTCGGTGCGCGGCCTGCCGCTGCTCGCCCTGCCGTCGGGGGCGGTGGCGGTCGACTGCCGCGTGCGGGTGGCGCGGTGATGCCGTCGGCGCGCTGGCGGTGCGCGTGGGGAGTGTGGGTCGTCGCGCTCGCGCTGTGGGGATGCAGTGACACGCCTGCGGGCGGCGCAGACACGGCGGTGGTCGACACTGGGGGCCCCGACACTGGTATCTCCGACACTGGCAGCGCCGACACTGGCAGCGCCGACACCGGAAATCCCGACACGGGCAGCGCCGACGTGGGAGCCACCGACGGCACCTCGACGCCAGACGCGGGCGCAACGGACACGGCGTCGACCGACGCGGTCGCCTCCGACGCGACCCCGTCAGACGCGACGGGCGCCGGGCCGACCGACATGGCGGGCCTGTGCGCGGCCATCGCGACGCACAGCTGCGCGCCGCTGGGGGGCTGCTGCAAGGGGCAGGCGAGCCGCTTCGACTCCGAGGCGGCCTGCGTCACCGCGCTGACCGAGGCCTGCGTCAAGGCCAGCGCCACCGAGACCCAGCTGGTGGCCAGCGGCGCAGCCACCTTCGACCCGACGCGGGCGGCGCAGTGCGCGGCGCTGTACGCGGCCGCCGCCCAGGCCTGCGACGTCGCGGGCGGCCCGGTGACCGCCGACGTGTGCAAGCGGGTCGTGGTCGCCAAGGCGGCGCCCGGCGAGAGCTGCGCGGCCGAGGCCGACGGGCTGCGCTGCGGCAAGGGCGGCGCGGCGCTCTGCTTTCCCACGCCCACCGGCGTGCCCTGCAAGGCCATGGCGACCCCGGGGCAGGCGTGCAAAGACGCGCCCTGCGGCGGGGTCCAGGGCGGCGTGGCGCTGCTCTGTCTGCCGGCCGGGTCGGGCGCCGACGTCTGCGACCTGCCGCGTGGGGCTGGCGGCGCCTGCAAGGCCGCGGTGCACTGCGACGGCGGCCACTGGTGCAAGGCCAACGTGTGCGTCGCACGCAGCGGCGCCGGGGCGGCGTGCAGCAAGGCGTGGCACTGCGCCCAGGGCCTGCACTGCGGGCCCGTCAGCCAGGTCTGCGAGCCGGTGGCCCAGGCCGGCGGGCCCTGCTACCAGCACACCGGCTGCAGCGACGGCCTGCGCTGCGCGGGGGTGACGGTGGGCAAGGTGTGCATGTTCGGCGCGCCGGACCAGGGCACCGACGGCGGCCCGACCCTGGGTCAGCCGTGCACGGGCACCTGCGCGAAGGGGCTGCACTGCACCGACGGCCCGCTGGCGGGCAGCTGCGTGGCGGCGGCCTGCGTGGCCCTGGGGCCGACGCCCGGGACCCCCTGATCAGCCCTTCTGTCGCTCAAGGCGTCGCCGCGGCGAGGGACGCGCGGACCAGGTCCTCGAGCCGGTTGGTGAGCTTGCCCACGTCGGCCCAGGTGCTGTTGGTCATCAGCACGACACAGAGCTGCTCGGCGGGGTAGAGCCGCAGGTTGCTGCGCACCTTCTGCTGGGAGCCGCTGTGGCCGACCCAGGTCTTGCCCTTGCGCTTGTTGACGCTGAAGCCGAGGCCGTAGCCCACGGTCTTGCCGCCGGAGGTGGTCTGCTTGGTCCACGCCAGGGCCTTGGCCTGGTCGTCCAGCGGCGCGCCTTGGCTGAGCGCCCGGCACCAGGCCGCGAGGTCCGCCACGGTCGACACGTAGCCGCCGCCGGGCAGCTTCCAGCTGACGTCGGTCGAGCCCTGGGGCAGCACGGTGCCGTCGTCGCCCTTCCAATAGCCGGTGGCGCGGTGCGGAATCGACGTCCACTCGCGGTCGGGCACCACGCCTGTGAGCTGCAGCGGGGTCAGCAGCTCGGCCTTCACCGCGGCCTCGAAGGTGGTCTTCTGGCTCGCCCCCAAGGCCACGCCGACCAGGTTGAAGCCGAAGGAGCTGTAGCTGTAGGCGGCCCCAGGCACGCCGATGAGCGGCAGCCCCGAGAGGTACGAAAGCGCCCACGCCGGCCCGGTGTTCACGGCCGGGTCGTCGGCCTTGCTGGCGGGTGGCGAGGGGTTCTTGATGCCGTTGCTGTAGTGCGGCACGCCAGCGAGGTGCCCGAGCAGGTGGCGGTAGCTGAGCTTGGACTCGGCGGGCGACAGGGGCACCGTGAACCAGCCCTTGGCGCAGGCGATGGTCTCGCCCTTGTGGGTCAGGGTGCCGCCCTTGCACGGGATCACCCGGTGCGTGGGGGCCTTGTACACGCCCTGGCTGTCGAGCACGGCCGCGGCGTCGTCGTCGAGCTTGAGCTTGCCGGCGCTGGCGAGTCGGGCGGCCAGGGCTCCAGCCAGGGTCTTGCTCACCGAGGCCCAGCGAAAGCGGGTCTGCAGCGGCTCGACGGGCACCGCCTTGGCCTGGTCGGCGAGGCCAAAGCCGCCGAGGGCCGCCACCGCGCCGTCGACCACGACCCCCACACCCAGCCCCACGAGCCCCTGGCTGAGCCGCACCTCGTCGCCGTGCGCCTTGAGCGTCGCCGCCACCAGCTGCGCCCGCGTGGACGGCACCCCACACACCAGCGCGCTGCAGTCGACCACGCGCACGCTGTTGGGGCTGTCGCCGAACGCGCCGGCCTGGTTGAACCACACCGGACCGGGGTTGTCGGGCCAGCCGGCGAGGAACTTGTAGGCGACGACGCGGCCGTGGGGCAGGTCGACCGTGGCGGACCAGGAGCCCTCGGCGAGGGTCAGCGGCACCGCCCCGTCCTGCGCCGACTTGGGCCACGCCGGCGTGAGCAGGTCGCCGCTGAGCCAGACGTAGGACTGCGCGAGCGGTGAGGTCGCCGGGGTGGTGAAGGTCACAGCGCACGCCGCGGGCACCCCCTGCGGGCAGGCCGGGCTGACGGCGACCGTGTCGGGCGCGGCCACGTCGGACGGCAGCGCGTCCTGGTCCGGCGTGCCCTGCGTCTCGGTGCCCATCGTGTCGGGCGCGTCGGTCACGTCGGGGCCCACCCCGCTGCCGTCGGCCGCGGCGCTCGCGTCGGCGCTCGAGCCTGCGCTGTCTGGCAGCTCCGCCTGCGCGTCCGAGCCCGGCGCCTCAGGCGCGCCGCGTTGGGCAACGTCGCTCGACGACCGCTGGTCCGGCGTCGCGCACGCGGCGGCCGAGAGCAAGGCGAGGACGAACAGGGCGTGGCTCCGGAGCGACAGCATGGTCGGAGACTAGCAGATCAGCCTGCCGACACCCGCGGTCGCGCCGCTACCCACCCTGCGCAGCAAAGTCCGCGAACACCGCCGCGCTCTCCGCGTCCGCCGGGAAGATCAGCTCCACCCGCAGCTCCGCCACCGTGACGTCGTTCGCCTTGTCGAAGCGCATCACCGTCGCGACCCCCGTCCCCCCTCAGCCCTCCCGCCCGCAGCGACCGGCCAGGTAGCCGCTGGCGAAGGCCCACTGCAGGTTGAAGCCGCCGCAGGGCCCGTCGATGTCGAGCACCTCGCCGCAGAGAAAGAGCCCCGGCTGCTGCTTGCTCTCCAGCGTGTCGGGCCGCACCTCCTTCAGCCGCACGCCGCCGCGCGTGATGAACGCACCGTCGTAGCCGGTGGTCCCGGTCACGGTCAGCGGCGTCTTCACCAGCAGGCGGGTCACCGCGTCGCGCTGCCGACCCGTGAGCGCGTGCATGGTCGTCTGGGCGTCGATGTCGGCGAGCTCGCAGATGCACTCGGCGATGGGCTCGGCGAGGTGCTCGGCCACCACGGAGACCACTGTCGCGCTGCCCCTCGCCTTGGCGGCCTTGAAGATGCGGTGCCAGTCCTCCGCGTTCTTGCCCTCGCACAGGTTCATGATCAGCGGCACCTCGCCGTGTTTGTCGAGCAGCGGCGTGATCTCGCGCGACAGGTCGAGCACCACCGGCCCGCGGATGCCCTGCTTGGTGAAGATGAGCGCGCCCGTGATGGTAAAGCGCCCGCACTTCGGCAGCGCCACCTGCACATGGGCCTTGCCGACGGTGTGGGCGACGCAGCGGGCGGTCCAGTCTTCGGCGGTCACCAGCGGCACGCCAGCGGGGTAGCGCGGGGTGGTGCGCAGGCCGAAGGTCTCGGCCAGCTGGTAGCCGTCGCCGAGCGCACCGGAGCGGGGCAGCGCGAGGCCGCCCGTGGCGAGGATCAGCCGGTCGGAGCGGTAGGCGCCGCCGTCATGCTCCACGAGGAACCCGTCCTCGTCGCGCGACGTCGCCCGGACGCGGGTGCGCACCGCGATGTCGACCTCGAGCCGCTCGAGCTCGGCCAGCAGCGCGGCCAGCACCGTCGCGGAGCGCCGCGTCTCGGGCCAGACGCGGAAGCCGTCGAGCACCACCGTGGCCATGCCGATCTCGTCGAAGAAGGCCCGCAGCTTCGGCCCGCCGAGCAGCTCGAGCGCCGGCCCCATGAAGCGGCCGTGGGGCTTGACCCGCGCGATGAACTCCTCGGTCGAGAGCGTGTTGGTCAGGTTGCAGCGCCGGCCGCCGGTGGCCAGGACCTTGGTGCCCAGCCGCCGTGACGACTCGCAGATCAGCGTCTTGCTGCCCATGCGCGCCGCGGAGATCGCCGCGACCATGCCGGACGCCCCGCCGCCGATGACGACGACGTCGTAGCGCGCTCGCATCGCCGCCGCGGGTCGGTCCGTGGCGCTGGTCGCAGCCTGGCTCATGGTTGGCGCCGCCCTCCTGGCGCGGACCTTGCCGGATCTGAGCGCCCAGCGCAGCCCCGATCTCCGGCAGGCCGCGCGACCGGCGACCTACTGGGCCTCGAGCTGACACAGGTCGGCGTCGATGAAGAGC
>JAUIAC010000855.1 GCA_030425545.1 bacterium
TCTCCACGGCCGCGTCGCCCTCGCCACACACCAGGATGTCTTCGTCGACGTTCTCCCGCTCCGAGCGGTAGGCGCCGTGCGGCGTGACGCCGAGCAGGTCGACCCAGAGGTGCCGCAGCCGACCCTTTTCGAGCCCGCCGACGGCGATCTGCTGCACGCCGAGGACGCGGAAAGGCCGGGATTCCGGGGTGGCAGAGGGGGTCATGGGGTGCTCCTGGGTGGGGGCCTGCGTGGCGGGCGAGGCGCGCTTCGGGTGCCACGGCGGCGCGCGCGACGTCAAGGGCGCCCCCAGCGAGCCGGGCCGCGCGCTTGGCTTCCAGGCCGCAGGCGACGCACAGACGAGGCGACCCGCGCCGGGATCTTGGCGAACGCTCGCGGCCATGCGATCATGCCCCGCTGCGTTTCGGTCGCGCCGCGTGCGTCGGCGGACCTGATTGGAGGATGCATGGCCATTAGTAGCGTCGCCGCGATCCGCGAAGCGATCGGTGTCATCGAGTCGGAGCTTGGGCCGGTGCGCGCGCCCCTGGGCATGGTCCTGGGGTCGGGGCTGGGCGGCCTCGCGAGCCAGGTCGAGTCCCCTCGAACGCTCTCGTACGACCGCATCCCGCACATCCCCTCGTCGACGGTGCAGGGGCACGCCGGCACGCTGGTGGTGGGCACCTGGCAGGGGCGCGACGTCATCGTGCTCTCGGGCCGCGTGCATCGCTACGAGGGCCACGATCTGTCCCGCGTGGTGCTGCCGATTCAGCTCTTGGGCGGCCTCGGCGTGCACACGCTCATCGTCACCAACGCGGCGGGCGCGGTGAACTCGGACTATCGCCCCGGGGATCTGATGGCGCTGAGCGACCACCTGAACCTGCAGTGCGGCAACCCGCTCATGGGCGCCAATGACGAGCGCATCGGCCCGCGCTTCCCCGACATGACCACGGCCTACAGCCGCGAGCTGCGCACGCTGACGCTGAAGATCGCCGCCGAGCAGGGCCTGCGGGTGCACGAGGGCGTCTACGCCGGGGTGCTGGGCCCGGCCTACGAGACGCCAGCTGAGATCCGGATGCTGCGGGCCATGGGCGCCGACGCGGTGGGGATGTCCACGGTGCCCGAGGTCATCGCCGCGCGGCACATGGGCATGGAGGTGCTCGGGCTGAGCTGCCTGACCAACATGGGCGCGGGGCTCGGCGGCGAGACGCTGAACCACGCGGAGGTCAAGGAGGTCGCCGGCGCCGCGACCGAGGGCATGATCGGCCTGATCGCCGCGGTGGCGCAGACCATGCCGCCGATCGCCGTGCGCGACGAGTACCGGTCGCGGTTCACGACGCAGCTGTTGATCTGACGTGAGCCAGCCCGAGCCGCCGGTCGTGCCAGGAGACGAGCCAGGGGGCGCGGTGGTCGAGACTATCGGCCGGCTCATCGACCGGCTGCTACCGGAAGAGCTGCTCGCCGACGTGGAGGACCGGCGCCGCGCGCGCGTGCTCGTCGGCGCGTCGGTGCTCCTGGCGACCGTGGGCGGCGTCTTTCTGCTCAACGCGCTGCGTGTCCCGACCAGTCGGCTGCTCAACTTCGTCGCGCTCGGCGGGATCACCGTGGTCTTCGGCGCGGTCCCTTGGGTGCTGCGACGGAGCGGGCGCGTCCGCAGCGCCGGCGCCTGGGCCTGCGGCTGGGCCACCCTGTTCGTGAGCCTGCTGGTCTGGTCGGGCGGGCTCCACGCGCCCGCGCTGATGTGGCTGCCGATCCTCCCGCTCCTCGGGCAGTTCTTCGTCGGTCGTCGCTTCGCCCGCGTGATGCTCGTGGTCTGCCTGCTGATGGGGGTCGCCGCCTATGTGCGGACGCTGACGGGGG
>JAUIAC010000856.1 GCA_030425545.1 bacterium
CCAGCTGCCAGGGCGTCGCTCATTACATAGTCACGCAGCGCCGTCGCGCCGACCTGCAGGTCGTGGACCGCGTGCCGCGCCACGTCCTGGGCGGACAGCAGGGCCTCGGCCTCCGCCAGCTGCGCCGGGTCACCCGCCAGCTCGCCGTCGGCATAGGCCATCAGCAGCATCTCTTGGGCTTCGGTCAACGACATGGCCGCCTCCTCGACACCGCACGTCCGCAGGGGCGTCGACCCCTGTTCCAACGTACCAATGTCCGCGTGGATCCGACGACACCCGCTCGTGCGTGGCCTGTCGTCACCTTCAGGGTCGGGAGGCTACGCACGGGCGGCCTCCTCGCGGTACTCGGCCAGCTCGGCCTGCAGCTTCTTCCGGGCGTAGAAGAGCCGGCTCATCACCGTGCCCTTGGGGATGCCCAGCTCGTCGGCGATCTCCTGGTAGGAGTAACCTTGGACGTCGCACAGCAGCACACACTGCCGATGCCCGTCCGCCAGCTTGTCCATGGCCGCCCAGAGGGCCTCGCCCATGCGCTGCAGCTCCGTCTCTTTCAGCGGGGACTGGCGGCCGAAGGTCCCGATGGACGGCACCTTGCCCTCAGACAGGTCGCCCGCGCCGATGCGATCGTCGAGCTCACCGGCGCGCCGCGTCTTGCGGCGGCGGAGCTTGTCGATGCTGGCGTTGGCGGCGATCCGGCAGACCCAGGCCTTGAAGTTGCTGTCCGGCTGGAACGAGTCCAGCTTGGTCCAGGCCTTCAAGAAGGTGTCTTGCACCAGATCCATCGCGTCGTCCTCGTTGCGCGTGTGGCTCAGGCAGATGCTGAACACAAGGCGCTTGTAGCGGTCGATGAGCCGGCCGAACGCGTCGCGATCGCCCCCGAGGGCAGCCTTCACCAGCCTGGTTTCAGCCTGCTTGTCCACGAGATCTTGCGTCACGCGTACTCCCGGCCCGATCGATGAACGACCCGGCTGACGGATTATTCACAGCGAAGCGGAAAAAGACCAACCGGGCGCTCGTCCGTCGCGCTCGGGACCCGCAGGGCTGCGTCAGAGGTGCGTGCGCCCCCGGCCCTGCGAGAGGACCGGGGGCGCGCGGTTGCAGAAGGCCAGGGCGGACGGGTGGGGCTACGCGAGCTCCGAGAGCAGCAGCGCGGGGCTCTCGAGGAGCGCCTTCACCCGCTGCACAAAGGCGGCGCCGAGGTGGCCGTCGATCATGCGGTGGTCGAAGCTGCAGCTCATGTACATGCGCTCCCGAATCACGATCTCGTCGTCGACCACCACGGGGCGCTTCTCGATCTTGTGCAGCCCCAGGATCGCCGTCTCCGGCGCGTTGATGATCGGCGTCGCGAACATGCCGCCGAGCTTGCCGAGGCTGGTGATGGTGAAGGTGGAGCCCGACAGGCTCCCGACGGGGAGCTGGCCCTGGCGTGCGCTCTCGCCGAGCTCCGTGAGCTCGTCCACCAACGCGCGCAGCGGCTTCTGGTCGACGTCGAAGATGACGGGCACCAGGAGGCCCGCGTCCGTGGCGGCGGCGATCCCGAGGTGGTAGTCGCGCTTCACCGTGATGGTGCCGGCGTCGTAGTCGGTCCACGCGTTGAGCGTCTCGAACTCGGGGTCCTTGAGCGCGATCACCACGGCCTTCATGACGAAGGGCAGGAAGGTGGTGCGCACGCCGGCGTCACGCAGCGAGCGCTTGAACCGGCTGATCTCGGTGAAGTCGATCTCGTCGACATAGGTGAAGTGCGCGCTCTTGGCGCGGCTCGCGCGCATGTTCTCGCTGATGCGGCGCCGGAGGCCGATGATCTTGCGCACCTCGTCGCCCTTGGACGG
>JAUIAC010000857.1 GCA_030425545.1 bacterium
TGATCACAGCCTCGCCCGGCAGCAGCGGCAGGCGCACCAGCGCGGCGCGGGTGGCCCGCTCGCGGCGCACCGTGGTCTGCACCTTCCACGGCAGGCCCAGCAGCAGCTCGCGGTCCACCGCGTACCACGGCGGCAGCTCGGTCTGCAGGGCCTCGGCGCGGGCCGGTCCCGCGGCGCCGTCGGTCCGCGTGAACTGCACCGAGCCCTCCGGCACGCCACCCTGGCCAAGGCCGTCGATGCGCCACCCCGGCGCGTCCACCTGCAGCCACGCCGGGCGGCTGCGCGCGTCGAGCAGCAGGGTCACCACGCGGCCCGCGGGCAGGGAGCCGGTCACGGTCAGCTCGTGACGCCCCGCCGGCACGCGCACCTGCAGGTTGTCGTTGCCGTCGCGCCGCAGCTGGGCCGAGGGCTGGCCGTCGACCCGCACCTGGGCCACCTGCAGGCCGCCGGGCAGCGTCCACGCCGCTGCGCGCAGGGCGTGCACCTCCACCGTCAGCGTCGCCTGACCCTCGCGGACCCTCAGCTTGGCCGTCGGCGTGACCACGCAGCCGCTCGGCGGGCACGCGTCGGCCTTGAGCAGGCGCGCCTCGAGGGCGTCGAGCGCCCAGGTCGGCGGCACGCCCGCGCCCCCTGCGCCCGGCGTGCGCTGGGCGACCCGCACCGGCGTGGCCTGTTGCTGCGCCGGCTCGGGCAGCACCTGCCTCTTCTTCGGCGCGGCCTTGGCGGCCTTGGCGCGCGGGCTCTTCGCCACGGCCGGCTGCGGCGCCAAGAGGGCGGTGAACGCGAGCGCGGTCGCCAGCAGGGTCGCCGTGGCGGCACCCGCGCGCGGCACCGACCCACCGGGCGCGCCGTCCGAGGGCGGATCGTCGTCGCTCCCCTGCATCCACCGGCGGACCCCCTCGCGCAGCTTGGGCACCTCGAGCAGCGCCAGCCCCAGCAGGATCATCAGCGCCACCCGCGCCAGCGCCAGCGCCAGGTTGGCGGTCGGCGAGAGCAGCACCAGCTTCAGGGTCTGGCCCTTGCCGACCGGCCCGCTCCACTGCAGCGGCCAGGAGCTCCAGCGCCAGTCGGGCAGCCCTGGCCCGGTCTGCACCACCGCCTTGGGGTCCACCTGGGACAGCCGCTGGTTCTGGTAGGCCTTCGACTTGAAGCTGCCCTGGCTGCGGCTACCGATGTCCAGCTTCTTGGCGACCCGCTTGAGCCGGCTCGGGCGCGGCGCGGCGGCCGGCGCGTCGTTCATCTGCGCCTCCTCCGTGGCCATGACCGCCTTGTCGGCCATGCCGCCCAGGTTGAGGTCCGTCCACCCGCCCGTGTGCCCTGGCCGAGCCACCTGCGGATAGATGGCGTGGCGCACCTGCAGCACCGAGAAGGGCACCAAGATCAACACCAGCACCAACATCGAGAGCCCGCGCCACACCTGGGCGCCGCGACGGAACCAGCCCGGCGGCAGCGCGCGCACCAGGGCCAGCGACCCCAGCAGGCTCAGCCACACCCACTCGGGGGCGCCCCGCTCGCCGTGGGCCAGGGCCAGGGCCGCCAGCGCGGCGACACCCCAGGGCCAGCCCACCAGCCGCGCCGTGCCCAGCGCCACCATGAGCACCAGAAAGAAGTCGAAGAGGGTCCAGCTCGACAGCCAGGTGTTGGGCAGCCGGTCCACCCCGTCGGCGGAGAGCAGCTTCCAGCCCGGCGGCAGGTGCAGGGTCGCGCGCAGCGACTGCACGTCGGTGTCCCAGCCGACGGCGCGCATCACCCGCGGCGCGTCGTTCAGGCGGCTCTCGGCCACCAGGTCCACCTTGCCCTGCCGCAGCTCCACCCCGGTG
>JAUIAC010000858.1 GCA_030425545.1 bacterium
GTGGAGATCGGCCGTTGCCCGGTGTATTACGCCAACCCCACCAACATCGAGTGCAAGCTGCACAAGGGGTTGACCAAGCTCAGCGGGACCTACAAGCGGCCGCCGCAGCTCGACCCGGCCGCCAAGCGGCGCGAGCTCGTGTAGCGGCGCCAGAGCAGGGCGAGCCCGACCGCGAGGAGCAGCCAGCCGAAGCCGCTGACAGGCTGATGTTCCGGGCCAGCAGCGCACCCCGAGCTGCTCGCCGCCGGCGCCAGGTTGCTCGGGGCGACGCCTGCGTCGGGCCGGTCGCCGCTGAGGCCGTCGCTGGGGCTGGAGCCGTCGGACGGCGCGACGTCGGCTGCGTGGATGTCTGGGGTGCCGGAGTCTGGGGTGCCAGAGTCTGGGGCGCCCGCGTCTGGGGAGCCTGCGTCCGAGGTCTGGCTGTCGGTCGTGCCGGTGTCGGGCGTGCCTGTGTCCGAGGTCTTGCTGTCGGGCGCTCCGGTGTCGGGCGTCCCTGTGTCGGGCGTCCCTGTGTCGGGCGTCCCTGTGTCGGGCGTCCCTGTGTCGGGCGTCCCTGTGTCGGGCGCTCCAGAGTCGGGCGCCCCGCTGTCGCTGGTCCCTCCGTCCTGCGCCCCCGCGTCCGACGCGCCACCGTCGGCCGCGCCGCCGTCCGTGGCCCCCGCGTCCGTGCCACCGCCGGCGGGCTTGCCCTGGTCCATGAACCACCCGATCGAGCCCCACACGTCCTTGGACGTGTCGGCGTACCCCAGCGCCCACAGGCCCATCTGCGTCCCGCGCTTGTCGAGGTATTTCACCCGGATGTCGAAGGCCTTGGCGGTGTCGGTCCACGCCTGGGTCCACTGCCCACCGGTCTTGTAGACGTAGTAGCTCGACTGACTCACCGGCTCCCACTTCCACCCGCCCTTGGTCGGCGCCTCGACCAGGCCCTTCTCGTAGGTGACGCTCTTGCCCTTGGCCAGCGCCTTGGCGCCGGGCTTGGCGCTGCTCGACGGCCAGGCGTGCCCGTAGAGCGGCAGGCCGATGATGAACTTGTCGATGTTCTTGGCCTTGCCGTACTTGACGTAGTCGTCGACCACCCAGGGCAGGGTCTTGTGATTCCACGGGCCGCCGCTGGCCATGGGCAGGTTCGGGCCGGGGGGGCCGCCGGACCAGTGCAGGCCGTAGGCCATGACCATGAGCCCGTCGCTGTGCTCGGCGAGGTAGTCGTAGTCCCAGGCGCCGGTCCAGTCGACCGCGGGCGTGGCCAGGGTCACGTCGGCGCCGGGCAGCTGCTTCTTCATCGTCGTGTTCAGCTCGTTGATGAACGCGCTCATGTTGGCCTTGTCGGCCTTGGCCATGCCCTCGAAGTCGATGTTCACGCCGTCGCCACCGCCGGAGACGACGAGGTTGGTGATCTTCTTCACCAGCGCGGTGCGCTTGGCCGCGGTGGCGATGACGTTGTGGATGCCGCTCTTGGAGAAGAGCGTCACGGTCAGCGTCACCTGCACGCCCTTGCTGTGGGCGGTCTTGATGAGGGCCTTGGCGCTGCTGCTGCCCCAGCCGTGGAGCGGGCCGAAGTTGCCGTCGCTGCCGAGCTCGGCCGAGAAGTAGGACAGCTGCGTCAGCTCGTCCCAGTGGAGCTGGATGCCCTTCATGGTCCAGTAGGGGAGGTAGCCGTAGAGGCGGCGGCCCTTCTTGGCGGGCAGCGCGCTCACGGTGCTCTTGGCGAGCCAGACGGTGGGGGAGGGCGGCGCCATGGGGGCCGAGAGATCCCCGAAGGTCGCCTTGGCCATGGCCAGCGCGCGGCGGTGGGGGCTGTGCGCGACGACCTGATCGAGCCA
>JAUIAC010000859.1 GCA_030425545.1 bacterium
AGCGCCGACTGTTGGCGAGACGTGGACGGAGATCTGGTGCGTGGCAAGACAGAGCCGCGCGAGAAGCTGAACTTGATGGCGGCGGTGAGCGTCCCCGCCACGGGACCGAAGCCCAAGGCGGCCGGGGGGCCGGACCCAGGGCGCTCGAGCGAGGGGCGCCTCGTGGTCATCGGCGACGGCGACTTCGCGTCGAACGGCCTGATGAAGACTGGGGGCAACGCCTTGGTGTTTGTCGACAGCCTGCGCTGGCTCATCGGGGACGACCAGGTCTCCGGCGACCTCAGCAGCGAGGAAGACGTGCCGATCGAGCACCGCAAGGACGATGACCGAGTCTGGTTCTACGCAACCACCTTCGCCGTGCCGCTGCCGCTGCTGCTGCTTGGCCTGTGGGTCGGTCGCCGCCGCCGCACAGGGGGGAGGTAGACCATGGGCAACGACGTGCGACAGGTGGTGTGGAGCGGAGGTCTGGCGCTGCTCGGCCTGGGGCTCGCCGCGTGGGCATGGAAGGGAGACGCCAAGCTGGAGGTCAGCGCGGGCAAGGTGCCCTTTGTGGCCTGCGGTAGCGGGGAGCTCGAAGAGCTGGCGCTCGTGGCCGGAGCCCGACGGGTCTCGGTGCGATTCACGGCGGACATGGCCCGCGTGGCTCTGACGCGGCCGGTCGCGCACGCCCCGCGGCTGCCGGGCGGCGTCACGCCCACCGAGACCTTGGAGATGGCGGCCAACGCGCGCGTGGCGCGGCTTCGGGAGCGCTACGAGCCGGCGCTGGCCAAGCGGGCGTTGGGCGTGGTGACCCCGTCGCGGCTGCCGGCGCTAGGGCTGAGCGGTCCGGGTCGCTCGCGCGAGCAGCTGACGGTCACCTGTGGCGGCCAGACGCGGCGCTTTCAGGTCGGGACGGCGAGCTACGGCGGCGGCGGTCGCTACGTGCAGGCGCTCCCCCCAGGAGAGCCAATGGCGCCGATGGACGGCGCGGCGGCGGGGGGCCTGGTCTGGCTGGTCGACCCGACGCTCATCAGCGACGTGCGGCTGGCCGACAGCCGCTACGTCGAACGGCGGCTCGTCGCGGCGTCGCGCACCGCGCTGGCGAGCGCTGAGGTCCGCGCGTACGGCAAGGTGCGCCGGCTGACGCACCTCAACCGACGTGTGCTGAAAGACGCGGAGTGGGTGGACGCGGCGACGCCGAAACAGCGCAATGAGCTCTACGGAAACTGGCTCGCCAAGGTGTTGCGGCTGCGCGCCATCTCGTGGCTTGCGAAGGGCACCCGGCCGGGGCAAGACCAGCGCCCCGCGGTGCAAGCGAGGCCCGTGATGCAGGCCCGTTTTGCCGGAGATGTGACGGTGTCTGTCGCGCTGATGCGGGGGACAGACGCCAAGGGTCAGGCCCTCTTCTGGGCGCGATCCGAGTCGACGGGCGGCTGGGTGACGGTGTCGAGGACGCTCGGCCAGCAGATTGTGGACGACCTCGCGACGGTGGTCGGCGCGCCGCCGCCAGCGTCCAAGGGGCCGGCCGCTCGCGGCGCTCAAGCGACCCCGCCTGCTGCGGTCCCCGCGCCGACCGGCACCCGCAAGGGGCCCACGGGTCATGGCGGCGCCAGCGCCGGTCCTGCCAGCGCCGCGCGCCCCGGCGCTGGACACGTTCGGGCCCAACCCAGGGGTCCGGTGAAGGCCCCCCGTGGCGCAGGAGGGGCCCAGCGGCCGATGCGCGGCGCCCCGACCAAGGCCCCCGCAGCGGCTGGCGCGGGACGAGGCACGCCGGCCGCCGACAGCCCTGCGGGGGGGACGCTCGCGACCCCCGCAGCGCCCAGGCCTGTGGGCGCCCGG
>JAUIAC010000860.1 GCA_030425545.1 bacterium
CCGCCAGCGTGGCGCCAGCGCCAACTCCGCCAGGTCTGTCGAGTCCGCGAAGTCTGTCGCCAAGGCGAAGCGGAAGCCGAAGAAGGCCAAGCGCCGCCGCCACCACCGCCGTCGCGCCCCCCGCGGCGCCCGCGGTCACATCCCCTTCCAGACCGGCGAGGTCCTCACCTACCAGCTGACGTGGATGGGCATCCCCGTGGGCAAGGCCGAGTTCACCGTCACCAAGGACATCAGCTGGAAGGGCAAGCCGGCGTGGCACTTCGAGATGAAGGCGCGGACCAACAGCTACGCCGACGCCATCTACAAGGTGCGCGACCACATGCACGGCTGGGCAGACCCTCGCATGCGCTTCGCCCTCCACCACGAGAAGAGCCAGCACGAGGGCAGCTACCATCGCGAGGTGGTCCTGGCGTTCAACTGGCGCAAGAAGCGCGCGGTCTACCGCAACCAGTGGAAGCCCTTCCCGCCGAAGCCGCTCTACAAGAACACCTTCGACCCGCTGGGCCTGCTCTACGGCTTTCGCTGCCAGCGCTTCGACAAGCCGGGCGCGGTGGTCATGAGCGCCACCGACGGCTTGAAGACCATCCGCGCCAAGGTGCGTGTCATCGGCAAGGAGCGGCTGACCGTCGCGGACCAGCCCATCGACACGTGGCACGTGGTGCCCGAGCTCAAGGACGTCGGCGGCATCTTCGAGCGCAGCCCCGGCGCGCGCATGGACGTCTGGTTTTCGGCCGACGAGTACCGCATCCCCGTGCGCATGAAGAGCAAGGTCATCGTCGGTAGCTTCGTCGCCACCCTCGTCGACGCCAAGGGGCTCAAGGGCTGACGGGGCAGGCAAGCAGCCAAGCAGCCAAACCAGCCAAGCCAGTCAAGCCAGCCAAGCCAGCCAAGCCGCGATGTGCTCAACTAGCCAGGCCTAACGTTGACAAACATCAACCACCGAAGTTGATAGCAGCCGGATCGTCGCCCCCCTGCTTCGGTGGTGGCGGGTTGCGGAAGATGACCCACGCGCCCACGGCGAGCACGATGCCGCCGCCGACCGCGATGCCGATGTCCGCGCCCTGGCTCATGCCGATGACCACGCCCAGCACCGCGCCGGCGATGGCGATGGCGCCGGTGACGCGGCTGTCGCTGCGCACCGCGTCCGCGCCGGCCTGCGGGGACGTCTCGTCCTGACCCAGGTGGCACTGCTTGTACTTCTTGCCGCTGCCGCAAGGGCAGGGGTCATTGCGCCCGACCTCAGTTCCCTGGCCCATGGCTACCTCCTCGTTGGTGAAGCGCCAAAGTAAGCCACCCCGCGCTGCATCGCCAGGGTGGCCTCTGCGCCGTGAGTTTGCGGCAATCGATTCGACCGCTAACCTGGGGACCACACGGCCGCCCGAGAGGCGACCGCGTCAGCCCGCCGAACCAGGGGACGCCGTGAGCGACAAGGGAGCACCAGACGCGCCGACGACGGGTGGCCTCGCGCCCGGCGACGCGCCCGTGCAGGCGTCCTCGCCCAGCGCCCCGGACCCGGCCCATGGACACCACGACCCGGCGGTCCTCGACCCCGCGCTCGTCGACGCAGCGCCCGTCGAACCGGCGCCCGTCGACCCCGCGCGCGTCGACCCCGCAACGACGGGCCGAGCGCAGCGCGACGGCTCCCGCGAGAGCGCGGCCACGACCGTGACGCCCATGCCGCAGATCGGCGACGGCTTCGGCGTCGACGCCGGTGACGCGGGAGCGACGGTCCCCAGCAGCGCCGTGCCTACGAGCGTCGCTATCTCGCGCAGCACGGTGCCCATCGCGGTTCAGGCGCCCGGCGCCGCGCGCAGGG
>JAUIAC010000861.1 GCA_030425545.1 bacterium
CGCCAGGAAGGCCAGCGCGAGCGCCGTGCCGACGCCGAAGGTCACCGCGAAGCCGGCGCGCTCTGCGATGGGGCCGGAGATCCAGGCCGCTGGCGACTTGCCGACGACCTCGACCGCCGCCAGCAAGGTGTAGTGGCTCGCGCCGACGCGCCGGTCTGTGCGCGCCATCATCCACGCGAACATGACCGTGGTGAGCGCGCCGCCGGCGAGGTGTTCGGCCACCGTGACGGCGATGACGCCGCCGCTGGTCGCGCCGGTGACCGCGAGCCACCACTCTCCGAGCATCGGCACCACGCGCACCGCCGCGGTCCACATCAACGCGCGGCTCAGCGGCACGCGGCTCGCCAGCCAGCCGCCGCCGAGCGAGCCCAGCACCGACGCCGCCATGCCCCATGTACCCACCCAGAGGCCGATGTCGGCCGCTGCGAAGCCGGAGTCGACGAGAAAGGGCTTGAACATGACGTCGACCAAGGTCTCGCCGGTCTTGTAGGTCGCCACCACCGCGACCACACCCCAGCCCCCGACCCGCAGCGCCCGGCAGAGCCCTCCGAGGACCACGCGAACGGGGCGCCCGGCGTCGACCACCGCGGGCTCACGGATCGGCGCGACCCACACCGCCACCCACACCAGCGCAACCAAGGCCGCCATGGCGCCGAAGAGGCCCGACCAGCCGAGCTGCGCGCTCGCCCAAACGAGCAGGCCGCCCCCGGTGAGCATGCCCACCTTGTAGCCGACCACCTGCGCTGCGTTGGCAGGCCCGAGGTCGGCCTCGCCGAGCACGTCCACCGCCAGCCCGTCGACCGCGATGTCCTGCGTCGCGGCGAAGACGTTCATGGCGAACACCGCCGCGAGCAGCGCGACCAGGTGGGTCTCGGGGGCCATCAGGCCAGCCGCCGCGCAGCTGACCAGGAGCCCGGCCTGCGCGGCGAGGATCCACTTGCGGCGACGACCCAAGCGGCCCGGGCTGGCGCTGTCGACCCAGGGCGCCCAGAGCGCCTTGAGCCCCCAGGGCAGGGCGAGCAACCCGAGCAGGCCGATGCCCGTCAGCGACACGCCGCTCTGCCGCAGGAACACCGGCAGCGCGGTCGCCTGAAAGCCAAAGGGCAGGCCTTGCACGAAGTAGAGCGCCCCGAGCAGCCCGAGCACGTGCCACCGTCGCTGGGGTGTCACAGGGGGCTGCGACGGAGCGGGGCTGGGTGGTGGCGGCGTCATGGTGCGCAGCCTAGACGGCAACAGCCGCGCGCGCATGGATGCGCGACGAGACGGGCTCATCGCCGTGGATTTCACGGGCGCGGGCTGTGGCAGGAGAAGGCCAAACCCGCTATCCTCCGCGGGCCCCCAAGCCCTCTCACCCTCCTCGGATGGTCCGACATGATGGAGTGCCCCGCCTGCGGTGCGCGATACGCGGACTCGTTCAAGTTCTGCGGCCACGACGGTTCTGTGCTCGCGCCGGTCCAGCAGAGCGATCCGCTGCTCGGCCACGTGATCGCCGACGCCTATCGGCTGCAGAAGGCGCTCGGCGCTGGCGGATATGGCGTCGTCTACGAGGCCAACCACGAGCGCCTGCCGATTCGCGTGGCGGTGAAGGTCCTGAGCAAGCAGCGGGCCCAGGACGCCGTGGCGGTGGCCCGCTTCAAGCGGGAGGTCGAGGCCGAGGCCGGGGTGCAGCACCCCAACGTGGTCAAGGTGGTCGACTACGGCCACGACCCGCTCGCGGGCTACTTCATCGTGATGGAGTACCTGGAGGGCGAAGATCTCGGCAGCCGCCTCGAAGACGGCAAGCTGCCACACATCCTCGACACCTACGCGATCATCG
>JAUIAC010000862.1 GCA_030425545.1 bacterium
GGCCAACGGACCGGACGAGCGTGACAAGCCGGATGAGGGCGACAAGGCGGACGACAGCGCCAAGGCGGACGACAGCGCCAAGGCGGACGACAGCGCGAAGCCGGACGACAGCGCCAAGGCGGACGACAGCGTGAAGCCGGATGACAGCGCGAAGCCGGACGACAGCGCCAAGGCGGACGACAGCGCCAAGGCGGACGACAGCGCCAAGGCGGACGAGGGCGACAAGCCGGACGACAGCGCCAAGGCGGACGAGGGCGACAAGCCGGACGACAGCGCGAAGCCGGACGAGGGCGACAAGCCGGACGACAGCGCAAAGCCAGATGACAGCGCAAAGCCAGATGACAGCGCAAAGCCAGATGACAGCGCGAAGCCGGACGACAGCGCAAAGCCAGACGACAGCGCAAAGCCAGACGACAGCGCAAAGCCAGACGACAGCGCGAAGCCGGACGACAGCGCGAAGCCAGACGACAGCGCGAAGCCAGACGACAGCGCGAAGCCGGCTGCGGCCGAGGCCAAGGCGCCTGTGGCTGCGGGGCGACGCACGGAAGACGTCCTGCTCGAGGGCGAGGAGGACGCGGCGCCGGCGCCGACCAAGCGCGCGCCCACCAAGGACGCGCCCGCGCAGGTCGCCAAGCCGAGCCCTCGACCGGCCGCTCCGACGCTGGCCGCAGCGCCTGCGCGTGCCCGAGTCCCCGGCATGCCCGGCTACGTCGCAGCCACGCCGGCCCGCGCCGCGCGCGTCGTCGACCCAGACCTCCTGACGCGCAAGCGTCCGTCGGTGGGAGCCGTGCCCAAGGGCATGGTGCAGGTCCCTGCCGGCCGGTGGCCGCTGGGATGCCGCGCGACCGTCGACGGCTGCGAGCCCTCGTCGATGCCCGCCCGCATGGTGACGCTGCCCTCGTTCGCGATTCAGGAGCGCGAGGTCACGGTGGCCGCCTACGACGAGTGCGTGCAGGAGGGCCCGTGCCGCAAGCCGCGCACCGGGCGCCAGTGCGCCGTGCCGGAGTCTCGCGACGCGCCCGTGACCTGCGTCAGCGTCGCCCAGGCCCACGCCTATTGCTCCTGGCGAGGCTGGCGACTGCCCACGGAGGCCGAGTGGGAGGTCGCCGCGCGCGGCCGCGCCCAGCGCCGCTTTCCGTGGGGCTCGCAGCGGCCGACCTGCAAGCTCTCGGTCATCCGCACCCTCGCCGACGGCGGTGGCTGCGGCGCCCAGGGGCCGCGGGCCGTGGGCAGCACGCCGGCGGACCGCTCGTGGGTGGGGGCGCTGGACATGGCCGGCAACGTCGCCGAGTGGACCGCGTCGAGCTGGCGTCCCTACGAGCGAGGCCCCGCCTACCTCGACGGCAACCACCACGTCGTGCGCGGCGGGCACTACAACCAGAGCGCACGCGAGCTGCGGTACGTGTACCAACGAGGGCACGCGTCGGCCCTCGCGTCCCGCCCGACGCTCGGCTTCCGGTGCGCGGTGCGCATCGGCGAGGCCCGCCCATGAAGCGGAAGGCCGCCACAGCGCAGGTGCTGGAGATGCCCATCTTCGGCGGGCTGTCTGCAGCGACGCGCAAGCAGCTCGCGCGGGACCTGCAGATTGACCAGATCGGCGCGGGGAGCTGCTTTCTCATCGAAGAGGACGCTTCAGAGCCGGAGCTCTTCATCGTCGTGGACGGGGAGGTCGCCATCACCGTGGAAGACCGGCTGCTCGTCCTCAATGAGTCCCCTACGCTCATCGGGCTGCTGTCCATGGTCGACGAGGCGCCGCGGACCGCGTCGGCGACCGCGTTCTCCGACGTGACCCTCGCGCGCCTCAGCCATGGCGC
>JAUIAC010000863.1 GCA_030425545.1 bacterium
CAGCTGCACGAGGCGCTGCGTCGCATCGAAGAGGCCGGCAACGGCGTCCTGATCTACCTGGCCCAGGAGGGCCGTGGCATCGGCCTGGTCGGGAAGATCAAGGCCTACGCGCTGCAAGACGGGGGCGCGGACACGGTCGACGCCAACCTGGAGCTCGGCTTCGCAGCCGATCAGCGCGACTACGCCGCTGGCGCGCAGATCCTGCAGAGCCTGGGCGTGCGCCGCGTGCGTCTGCTGACCAACAACCCCGACAAGGTCCAGGCCATGGAGCGCCTCGGGGTCTCCGTCCACGAGCGGGTGCCGCTGGTGCTGCCGCCCACGGCGCACAACGCCCGCTACCTCGAGACCAAGCGCGCGCGTCTGGGGCACATGCTGTAGGACGAAGGCTCCACCCGGGGGCGCGCTGGCTGGGTCACCGACGCGCACGGGGCGGCCGCGTTGACGCGCTCCGGGGTTTTCGCAAAGGTGGCGCGCCCTCAGGCCGTGCTGCGGTCCTGGTGGGCAGAGGGGCGAGCAGCAGCCGGCAGAGCTCGGCGCGGAGTGCGAACGTGGCGAAGTCAACGAAGAAGGCGTCCAGCAAGGCACCGTCAACCCAGGCCGGCAAGAGCGCCGCGCCCGTGGAAGAGGCCGCCCCCGACCTGACCGTGGTCATCCCCTGCTACAACGAAGAGGCCATCATCTGGGGCGCCGTCGAGGAGCTCCACGCCGGGCTGCTCGAGCTCGGCCGCTCCTTCGAGATCCTCATCAGCGAGAACGGCAGCAAGGACGACACCCGCGCCATCGCGGAGAAGCTGTCGCGGGCCTACCCCGAGGTGCGGGCGCTTCACAGCGACGAGCCCAACTACGGCAAGGCCCTGCGGCGCGGCATCAAGGCGGCGCGCGGGACCTTCGTGCTGTGTGAGGAGATCGACCTGTGCGATCTCGACTTCCACAAGCGCGCCCTCGCCATCCTCGACCGGGACGAGGCGGACTTCGTGGTCGGGTCCAAGGCCCACCCCGACGCCGACGACAAGCGGCCCGCCCTGCGGCGCACGGCGACCCAGGTCATCAACGGCATGCTGCGCGTCCTGCTCGGCTTCCAGGGGACCGACACCCACGGGCTCAAGGCCTTCCACCGGCAGCGCGTGCTCGACACCGTGAACCGCTGCGTGGTCGACAAGGACCTCTTCGCCAGCGAGCTGGTGATCCGCGCACAGCGCTACCACCTGCGGGTCATGGAGATCCCGATCACCATCGAGGAGAAGCGGCCGCCGAGCATCCACCTGTTCCGCCGTGTGCCCAACGTGCTCAAGAACATGGCGCGCCTGGTCTGGGTGGTCCGCATCCGCAACCGGTAGGCCGCTGTGACCTCCGCCCTCGCTGGTCAGCTCGCCCACCACCGCCACGCCGCCGTCAATGTCGACGTGGACGGGCTCTACCTCTACGACCGCATCCACGGCCACGCGGGCGGCAGCGGCAACGCGGCGGGCTTCGACCCGGCCAGCGCCGACGCCACGGTGTGGACCAAGGGCGTCACCCGCTTCCTCGATCTCTTCGACCGGTGCGGGGTCAAGGGCACCTTCTTCGTCGTCGCTCAGGACCTCGCCCACGCCGACGTGCAGGCCGTCCTGGCCGAGTGCGTCGCCGCGGGCCACGAGATCGGCAGCCACTCGCTGACCCACCCCTACGACCTGAGCCTGCAATCGCCGGCCGCCATGGCCACCGAGCTGGGCGACGCCCGCAAGCGGCTGCAGGACGCCACAGGGCAGCCCGTCGTCGGCTTTCGCGCGCCGGGCTACGTGCTCTCCGAGCCGCTGCTCGACGCCATCGCCCA
>JAUIAC010000864.1 GCA_030425545.1 bacterium
ACCGTGATGTTCACGGATTTTGCAGGGTTTTCGACCATCTCACGGCACATGGCGGCGGCCGACGTGGTGGCGGCGCTCAACGACTACTTCAGCGTGCTCGTGCCCATCGTCCAGGAGCACGGCGGCTTCGTCGACAAGTACATCGGCGACGCCATCGTCGGGGTCTTCGGCGCGCCGGTTCATGTGCCCGACCACGCCGACCGGGCGATTCAGTGCGCCGTGCGCATGCAGCAGCGCATGCGGGAGCTGAACGCCGAGCGCCGCGCGGCCGGACAGGTCATCTTCGAGATGCGCATCGGCCTGAACACCGGCGAGGTGGTCGTGGGCGCCATCGGCTGCGACGCCAAGCTGGAGTACACCGTCATCGGGGAGCCGACCAACCTGGCCAACCGCATGGAGGGTGGCGCGCCGGTGGGGCACATCATGGCCAACGCGGCGACCATGGCGGCGATCAACCCCCTGGGCTTCGCGGCGCTCGGCGTGCGCAAGGTGCCGCGGGAGGTCAAGGTCAAGGGCTACGCGGAGCCCATGTGGTGCGCCGAGCTGCGGGTCGACGAGCTGGCCATCGAGCGCACGAGCGAGGCTCGGGCCGACGGCAGCTTCTACCGGTACAGCGCGGTGACCTGAGCGCGCCGGGGATGGGGTGCGGCGGGAACAGTGTGTTGCGCGTGCGTTGTCGCTCGGACGCCGTATTCTGGCGCTGGTAGCGCGTAGCGGCGCTCGGGAGGTCTCGATGGAGCGGCGCGCGTTTACCAAGGTGGCGGTCGCAGTGGCGACGGCGGCGGCGGCCGGCAAGGTCGGTCTGGACCTCATCGAGGGACCCAAGGGGCCGGCCAAGCCGGCTGCGGTCGACGACGCGGCCAGCGAGGGTGCGCCGGGCGCCCAGGCCGCGCGCGTGGCCCCTGCGCCGAGCCGCCCGCGCCGCGTCGCCCGGGTGATCCCGGCGGCCCGCAAGCTCGAGGGTGCTGGATTCCCGGTGCGCCGCCCCTTCCCGACGCAGCGCCTGCGCCACTTCGACCCCTTCGTGCTGCTCGACGAGATGGGGCCGATCCACTGGCCGCCGGGCAAGGCCCTGGGCGCTCCGGCGCACCCGCATCGCGGCTTCGAGACCGTGTCCTACATCCTCGAGGGGGGCGTGGAGCACGCCGACTCCCTGGGGCACAAGGGCACGCTCGGGCCTGGTGGCGTGCAGTGGATGACCGCCGGCAGCGGCATCGTTCACGCCGAGGAGCCGCCGTCGGCGATGAAACAGGCGGGCGGGCGAATGCATGGCTTTCAGCTGTGGGTGAACCTGCCGCGACGTCTCAAGATGACCACCCCCCGCTACCAGGAGGTGCAGGCCGACCAGTTCCCTGAGGCCACCAGCGCCGACGGGCTGGCCAAGGTGCGGGTCATCGCCGGTGAGGCGCTCGGCGTGCAGGCTCGGATCGACGTGCACACGCCCATCGTCTACCAGCACTGGATCGTGCAGCCGGGCGGGCGGGTCACGCAGCCCATGCCGGCCGGCCACAACGCCTGCCTCTACGTCTTTCGCGGCGCGGGCGTGACTGGGGCCGCTGGGACCGCCGTGGGCGAGGGCGACATGGCCCAGTTCGCGCGGGACGCGGTCGCGCGCGCCGGCCAGGCCCCGGAGCGCCAACCCCCAGCGAGCGACAGTGTCACCTTCGCCGTGCCGTCGACCGCCCAGGCCCCGATGCAGGCCCTGCTGCTCGCGGGCGCGCCGCACGGCGACCCCATCGTGCAGTACGGCCCCTTCGTCATGAACAGCATGGCGGAGATCCGACAGGCCTTCGCCGACTACCGCGCCGGCCG
>JAUIAC010000160.1 GCA_030425545.1 bacterium
TGGTGGAGCGGTCCAGCTGCGGCTGGCGGGCGAGCAGGCGCCGCGCCGCACGCTGGTTGCGCACCGGGGAGCCGAAGGGCGTGCCGTCGCCCACACCCTGGGTCTGGGCGCCGCGCACGGCCTGCGCATAGCTCTCGGCCACGAGCGCCGCCTGCCCGATGAGCTCGGCCTCCGTGCGGCGTACCAGCTCGCTCTCATAGAGTCGCAGCACGCCGATGCCGGCGACGGGCAGGACCAGGACCAGCATGTTCACGGCGACGAGCACCGTGCGGAGCCGGGGTCGAAAGCGGTCGCGGAGGCGCTGAGCCCGTGTCGGGGGCCGCGTGTCTGGCGCCGCGACGTCCTCAGCCATGGACGGCGTCCTGGCCGCACGGCCCCAGCCGATAGCCGACGCCGTGGACCGTCACGACGACGTCGCCGCCGAGGGCGGCGAACTTCTGCCGGACCCGTCGGACGTGGCTGTCTACCGTGCGGTCGGCCACGTGGTTGTTGAAGCGGTACATGCGGTCGACGAGCTCGTCGCGCGTGAACACCTTGCCCGGTCGCCGCATCAGCGCGGCCAGCAGGCCAAACTCGGTGACGGTGAGCGCCACTGGCTCGCGTCGCCAGCGGACCTCGTGACGCTCTTCGTCGAGCAGCAGGTCGCCGCGCTTGAGCTGTGAGGTCGGCTCGGTCGCCGCCGGTGTCCGCTGCGACCGCCGCAGGACCGCGCCGATGCGGCTGACCAGCTCGCGGGGGGAGAAGGGCTTGGTCACGTAGTCGTCGCCGCCCATCTCGAGCCCGAGGATGCGGTCGATCTCTTCGTCGTTGCTGGTGAGGAAGATGATCGGGATGTCGCCCTGGGTGCGGAGCGTGCGACAGACCTCGAGCCCGCTCATGCGCGGCATCTTGATGTCGAGCACGACGAGGTCCGGCGAGTGCTGTGCGTACGCGGCGAGCGCGGCCTCTCCGTCGCCGGCCTCTTCGGTCGCGTAGCCGGCCTTCTCGGCGGCGAAGCGGACCACCTCGCGGATGTGAGGCTCGTCGTCCACGATGAGGACCAGGGACTGCGACATGGTGAGCTCCGGGGCGAGGGGCGGGGCGTCGTCACCCGCCGTGGTGGGACCGCGCCCAGGTCGTGCAACGCAGGTCGACGGCAGCTTGCACTCTATGCCCTTGGTGTGACGGCGAGGCGGGCGTCATGAGGCGACTTGGTGCAGAGTGTCGCGGTGTGTGCAAGGTGTGTGCAAGCGCTGGCGCTGCGGCGCGCGGAGGGACAGATGAGTGAGGGGTCGACAGGCAAGGGCGCGAGCAAGGGTCGCCGTGGCGCCCGCCACGACGTGAAGGCCGCGCGGGCGTCTGCGCTGGCGGCCGCTCAGGTCGATCTCTTCGCCGCGCCGGCACCTGCGCCCGCCGCTCCCGACGTGCCGAAGCAGGCTGTGGCCGCGGCCCCCCCTGCGACGCCAGCGGCGACGCTCCCGGACGGCGACGCGGGGCACGGCCTCGACGACCAGGGGGCCCGCGTGCTCGTGTTCGACACCGAGACCACGGGGACGGACCCTCGGCAGGACCAGGTCATCGAGCTCTGCGTGCAGGTGGGGCTGGGCGACGACCCGGAGGTCCACGTGTGGCGGATTCGGCCGGACGTGCCCATCGCGCCCGGGGCACAGGCGGTGCACGGCATCAGCATGGACGACCTGGTCGACTGCCCGCCCTTCGCCGCCATCGCCGACGAGGTGCGGGCGCTGCTGAGCTCGGCGGACGTGCTGGTGGGCTACAACATGCGCTTCGATGTCGACATGGTTCAGGCGGAGTACCAGCGGCTGCGCCAACCGCCGCTCGACCTCGACGGCGTGCTGATGGTGGACCCCTACCGGCTGTGGGTGCGGTCGGAGCCGCGCTCGCTGGTGGACGCGCACAAGCGCTTCGCCGGTGGCGACTTTGGCGACGCCCACAGCGCAGAAGCGGACGTCGCGGCCACGGGGCGGGTGCTGCAGGGCATGCGCGCTAGCTTCGGCGTCGGCGCGCTGAGTTGGGAGGCGCTGGCGGACCACATCGATCCCGAGCGCCGGGCCCGCATCGGCGGGACGCAGCACCTGATGTGGACCGAGGACGGCGACGTGGTGGTGGGCTTTGGCAAGCACCGGGGGCGGCCGTTGGCGGAGCTCGCGGCCGGGCCCGACGCTGGCTACCTGCGCTGGATTCGGAGCAAGGACTTCCCGGACTTCGTACGAGACGCGTGCGACGCTGCGCTGCGGCTGTCGCCGGCGGACCTGCGGGGCTGGCTGCACGAGCGCTTCGGGCCGGCGCCGGACCTCAGCGGGGACGGCGGTGCCTCCTCCTAGTCGGAGCCACCTACCCACCCAATACGTGCCCTCCCAATACGTGCATTCGTTGGGGGTCGGCGCCCCGACGGCGGGCGGGCGCACGACTCCCGCCGCGCCCGCGCGCGTTTCACGTCGCTATCTGCTTGTGTTCGGCCCCTCCCGTGCATCTCTCGTGTCGTCGGTGCGCCACCGCGGTCTGACGCAGCGTGCCGTCGATCATGGCGTGTGTTGCTGCTGACTCTGGCTCGCCGGCTGCCCTGCGCGCCTCGCCTAGCGCACGAGCGACAGAGGCGCCGCCGCCCCGGCCCCCTGCTGTGGCTGCGTCGGCCGTACGAATCCGCCCAGCGGTCGAAAAGTGCCCACGGGGAAGGCCACGTCGCGCTCGCCCGCGCGGAAGCGCTCCGACGCCGCCAGGTAGACCTCCCGCAGCGCCGCCAGCTCGGCGCACAGTCGCTTGCGCACGTCCTTCGCCACCGCGTGCACCGTCGGCGCGCGGGTCCGCCGCTGCCACGCCAGGCGGTCCGTCGGTTCGGCCGCCAGCACCGCGTCGACGCCAAGAACCTGGGCTTCTAGCGGCTGGCCCGTCTCCTCCAGGCAGCGCGCCGCCTCGGTCGCCTCGATGTCCGCCACCATGTCCGCCACCTCGGCCCGCCACTCCGGTGGCCCCAACTCGCGCCAGCAGGGCAGCACGCTCATCTGCAGCGTGTAGACCGTGTCGAACTCGCCAGGGACCGGCACGTAGCCAGCGCGGCGGCGGGCGTGGTAGCGGTCGGTGAAGCTGGTCCAAACGCCGCGGATGGGCGTGCCCTCGAGCAGCCAGGGCAGCGCGCTGAGGCCCGGCCAGTCCTTGCAGCGGCGGACCAGCCGCTCCTTCACACCATGGGCGAGCAGGTAGCGCAGCCGGCGGCGCTGCGTGGCGCGGTCGTTGGAGACGGGGATGGCGCGGAAGCGACGCGCCCAGCCGCTGCCGGTGCGGCGGTTGAGGTCGTTGAGCTTGACGGTGATGTTGCCGTTGAGCAGGCGCATGAAGTTTGCCTGCTGCTCGGCGTCCTTGGCGCCTAGCAGCATGTGGTAGTGCGTGGACATGAAGACAAAGGCGTAGAGCTCGATGCCCGACTGCTCCTGCGCCCGGCCGATGACGCCGGCGATGATGCGGTGCACGTCTTTGCTGGGTCTGAGCAGCTTTGTGCCGTTGATGCAGCGGGTGGTGACCTCGACCATGTGGGCGGGCTGGACGTGACGAATGGGTCGCATGCGGAGCCTCCTCGGGAGGCTGTGGTGAAAAGGGGGCCCCCTAGAGTCCGACGCGCGCCGGCGAGTTTTTCGTCACATGACCGCCAGATACAGCTCACTGATAATCGCCTGGCACCTACAGAGGGTCGACACCTACAGAGGGTGGCGTGGGGGCGCTCCTCGGCGATCCTGAGGACGCGTCGGCGTCGACATCGTGGCGTCATCGCGGCGGCTGCGATGCCCCCCTCGGGCCGTCGCGCTTGCGCTTGCGGAGGGTCCCATGGCGCCGTTACGCTGCGCACCTCACAACCGGCCCATGTTCAAGGTCGACTGGAGCGCCCATGCCCGCGCAGCCCCGACTTCGCACGTCTGTCCTCCAGGGCTCGGTACAGGCACACGTCTCACGGTGCGGGCTGATGCTGGCGGCGGCCACGCTGCTGGTCGGCTGCGCAAACGTGGGTCCGGGGACCGCGGCGCCTCCGGCGTCGTACGACACCGGAGCCGGCGCGGTCGACGGGGTCGCAGGGCAGGACACCACCGCCGTGGACACCGGCGCTGTCGACTCTGGCGCGCCCGACACCGGCGCACCCCACGACGCGGGCAAGGACGCCGGAGTCCCGAGCGCCTTGAGCTGCCAGGGCAAGTGTGGCGCCAAGTACAACCCCACGCTCAAGTGCCAGTGCAACGACGACTGCGGCAAGTTCGGCAACTGCTGCGCCGACTATGGCCCCCTGTGCAAGCCGGAGACCGCGTCGTGCAAGGGCCGCTGCGACGAGCCCTACGACAAGAGCGCCACGTGCCAGTGCACCTGGGACTGCAGCCGCTACGGCACGTGCTGCGGCGACTACCTGGACCAGTGCCACCCCGGCGCCAAGCTCGACTTTCAGGTCGCGGACCCCGGCGAGACGGCGCACTGCAACAAGCCGAGCAACCTCTACAACGTCGAGTACGCCAAGGACGGCGACACGCTCCAGCTCATCGACGGCAGCATCGTGCGCTTCCTGGTGGTCAACACCCCGGAGCTGAGCAAGAAGGACTGCTACGCCACCAACGCGCACCAGTGGACCAAGTCCATGGTCAAGAAGGTCAAGACGGTGTGCCTGATCATGGACCCGGCCGAGGGCGACAAAGATCAATACGATCGGCTGCTTCGCTACGTGTACTACAAGGACCCGGACGCCGGTGGGGCGTGGGTGAACATGAACCTGCGGCTGGTGAGCCTCGGGCTCGGCCCGGTGTTCTACCCCTACGCGGCCGACCAGAAGTGGGAGAAGACCGGGCTGCTCATGCAGGAGCGGGCGCGCATCTTCAAGATCGGGGGCTGGGGCGTCTGCGGGTGGAAGTAGGCGGCCCTATCCGGGGCGCACGAACACCAGCACCGCCGCAGCGGCGAGGGCGATGACGCCGAGCACCATCACCACGAAGCCCGCCGCTCCCAGCGCGCACCAGGTCATGACCCGCCGTCGCTCAGCGCCCTCTTCGAGCAGCGCGTTGTAGGTGATGGGGTTCCAGAACCAGTTGTCCGGCAGCACGCCCCGCGGATGCAGCGTCTGATAGAGGCGCACATGGTAGAGGACGCCGGTCGGGACACCCAGGACCGCGCCAGCCGCGATGAGCCAGAAGCCGGCCACCGCCAGCGTCTCCCACGGCAAGAGGAAGATCGCCCCAGAGGCCGTCAGGAGCGCCACCAAGAGCGCGATGCCCAGCAGCTCTGTCACGCGCCCTCCGCCCTCACGCCCACCGGTGGCGCGCGCCTGAACAACCCGGCGGACCTGGGAGAGATTCCGCGTCGCGCCCGACCCGCCCGCGCCGCCGTGCCCGCGCCGGCCCGCCGCGACCCAGCGAGTCGGCCTACTTGCGCGCCTTCGGAGCGGGCAGCACGTCGGCGCAGCTGAACGTGATCATGCAGGGCTCGAGCGAGAACTCCGTCCCGCGGGTGGCCAGGTAACGGCCGAGCGCGTTCCACAGCAGCGCGCCGTGGTCGAAGTAGCTGCCCTTGTTGCACTCGGACTCGTCGGTGCCCTTGGCCTTCGCGTCCGCCTTGCACGCCTTGATCAGGTAGTCGGTGTGCTCGCCGGGCTGCCAGAAGCCGTGCTGACCCTCGGGCCTCACGTAAGGGAAGAAGGTGCCCGACATGCCGCCAGCGCGGTCCTTGGTCACCGCGTGTGTGTGCAGCGGCGGGCTCAGCCGCGGCACCTCATAGCCGTCCTTGCCGCGCGCCATGGGCTGGGCGTAGGCGACCTTGACCCCCTTGGTGGGCAGCTTGTCGGCCGCCGTGGCGCTGCCGCTCAGGTCCTCGGGGTCAAAGAGCACGCCCTTGCCGGCGCTGTCGACGAAGTGAGGGATGGTGTCCACCGCCTGTAGGACCTTGGTGTCGATGAGCGTCTGGTTGACGGTGCGCCCGCCCCAGTCGGCCACTGGGGTGGTGTAGTCCAGGAGCCCCGCGGCGCGACCGATGGCTGCGCCGGTGCTCACGGGCACGTTCATGTCGCCGACCGTGTTCAGCACCAGCGCGCGCGTGCTCACGGTGCTGCCGTCGCTGTAGCTGATCTCGCCGCTGGTGAAGTGCTGGGCGTACACGGCCGGATCACCCGGGTCGAGGATCAGCTGCGCGAAGCCGATGAAGCGCCGGAACTCCGGGCGCGCGCGGTGCAGCCCCAGGCCCTCTGCGAGCGGGCTCAGGGCGTCGCCGGCCTTGAAGTCCAAGGGCGCACTCTGAAAGTGGAACTTCACGTCGACACCGAACTTGTCGACCGTGTGCACCGGCGTCGCCCCGTCCTTGAGCTTGCACGCCTTCTGCGCCACCTCGTCGCGCTCGCCCACCACGAACGCGTCTCCCTTGTAGAACGCGATGCTGTGGCGCTGACGCTGCGCGGGGATCACGTCCGACGCGATGTGGAGCCGGAAGCTCCAGCAGGTCGACTCGCACGCCTTGTCGCCCTGGCACTGCGCGACACAGCCAGCGTCCGCGATCAGCCTGGCGCAGTCGTACTCGCCGTTGTCCAGGTTGTCGACGCGCACCGTGTCGCCCACGCTCAGCTGGCTCGCGGTCGCCTTGTCGAGCGAGGCCACCGGGACCCGTGCCGTGTTGTTGGTGTCGGGCACCACGGTCTGGATCGTGACAACGCCCTCTTTGCTGGGCTTGCCGACATAGAGCGGACCCATGACCCGCAGCGTCATGGCCTCTTTCACCCCGCCCTGCAGCGAGCGGATCCCCACGTCGGTGAGCCCGCCGCCGCCGGCGATCGGCAGCACGGCGTCGATCTCCGGCTCGAGGCCACCGACCACCGCGGCCATGATGCCCCCCAGCGACGCGCCCATCATGGTGATCGGCATGTCCGGCCCGCCGACGTCGACGGTGCCGTCCCCGTCCAGGTCACCGGCGACGTCGTCCTCGACCCCGTTGCCGTTGATGTCGTGCTTCCACAGCTTCTTGCCGTCCCACGAGCGCAGCACCCGCACGAGCTGCATGTAGTCCACGGCCGTCTGCCGCACCACGTCGCGCGTGTGGAAGGCGTAGGCCGTCCAGAAGTCCGCGCCCGAGTCCTCCTCGCCGTCGAGGTTCTGGTCCCGGCTGCGGTTGCTGGTCAGCGCGTCGGCGAGCTTGCCCAGGCCGAGCAGGCCGAAGACCTCGTTGAGCGTCTTGCGGTCCTTCTCTCCGAGGGTGAAGCCGTGGCTCGCGCTGTCGATGGCGACCACCACCAGCCCCATCTGGTTGAAGAAGCTGTGAAACGAGAACATCTCCGTCTTGGAGCCGGTGTAGCCGTGCCCGAGGATCACCACGCCGCGCGGCTTGCCGTCCTTGGTGGCCTCCTTGCGCGGCGTGCTCATCCAGAAGGTCACGTCTTCGGCGTAGGCCTCAGCCTTGTTCTTGGCCAGGTCGGACGGCCACACCTGGTCGTTGTAGTCGAGGAAGTGCCCCTCCGCGTCGGTGAGCGGGTAGAGGCGGGGCGTCTTGTACGTGCCGAACACGTGGTAGTTCACGTACTTCAGCGACTCCTTGAAGCGCTGCTGCTGCTCAGGGCCGCCAAGCGAGACGATGCCGCCCTGCGCGACCAGCTGCGCGACGGTGGCGAAGGTCTCGCCCGACAGCGTCCACACCGACTCGTACTTCTTGCTCGGCTTGTCGTCGTGCAGCCGCTTCAGCTCCAGGTTGGGCGGGAAGGCCTCGTTCAGGTGGCGCTGCACGCCGTAGCCGTAGAGCCCCTCGCGCACCGCGACGATGTCGGAGGTGACGCTGCCCGTGCTGAAGGTCCACGCGAAGGCCACGTCGGCCATGGCCAGGTTGCCGAAGGTCGACGCACCGGCGCTGAGCACGTCGGGCAGGGCGCTCAGCGCGTCGGTCTGGCCCAGGTGATGCACCCACGGGAAGGGGGAGCCCACCGGCTTGCCCTTGGCGTCTTTCATCCGTCGGGTGACCACCACGGCGTAGGTGGTGCGCTCACGCAGCGGCACCAGCGGTCGCAAGATCAGGGTGTTGGTCTCGCGCTCGTAAAAGCTCATCAACGCGTCGGCGCGCTTGACCAGGTCGTCGCCGGTGTCTGAGCGGCTGATGCCCGGCAGGTAGTTGGGCTTGTCGAGCACGCCGTCGAGGTCGGTGTCCTCGCCGGGGTCGAGCTTGCCGTTGCCGTTGGTGTCCTCGTCGTGCTCGTCGAAGAGCGCGCTGATGGTGTCGCGCCGAGGGTCAGCGGCCCAGTAGTGGTCCAGCTTCTCCAGGTGGACGGGGAAGTTGCCGTTGCCGAGATCCAGGGGGTGCGGCTTGCCGTAGGTGGGGGAGCCGGGGGTGATGTCGACCACGTAGACCAGGTCGTCAGCAAAGGCGTAGTCGTCACCGTGGTGCGCGTTGAGGACGCCCTGCAGGTCGATGAGGCCGGTCATTGGGATGGTGATCGGCGTGTACACACCCCAGCCGTCGAGCGCGTCGATGCGCCGGCGGGTGCGCCGCTCGAACGCGGTCGGCGCCACCATGGACGCGTTGATGCGCCGCTTGGTGTCCGCCGCAGCGTCGTGGATGGTCGCGAGATCGTTGGGCAGCGGCAGCTCGGGCAGCGGCCGGTGCATGAAGTCCATCTTCACCACGGTGTCGGCCGGCTCGGCGGCCTGCAGGCCTTGGAGCGGATTCTCGACGCAGCCCCCGAGGGCGAGCGCTGTCAGAGCGACGCACAGCGCCACGGCCGCGGTCGCGAGCTGTGGCAGCGCGCAGGCCGACAGCCCCGTCCGGCTGCACCCAGGGCTGGCGTCGTCGTGGAGGAGCGCCGTGCGGACGGCGGGTGGCGTCGGTCGGTGCGTCGTCATGGTGTCCCTCACTTCTGGCGCAGGTTCGGGGCGAAGGCCAAGGTCAGTCGGCCGCCGTGCACGTTGCCCGCCAGGCCCTCGAGGGCGTCGCCGGGCATCAACACACCGTACTCAGCGCCGACGAAGATGGCCGAGCGCATCGCCAGCGGCAGCCGCCAGCGCACGCCCAGGTCCACCTCGAGCCCCAGCAGGGAGCCCTGCGGCTTGTTGAGCGCGTTGCGCGGCTCGCCGCCGCCGGAGGTCTTGGTGTGGAAGGGGTCAGCGGGCGCGCTGGGGGCCACCGCCACGAGCAGCCCGCCGTAGACGTCGAGGTTTCCGGGCAAGCGCACGCCCACCTTGGGGAAGAACGACATGGTGCTGGTGACCTGCCCGCGCGTCGCGAGCCGCTCGAGATCCTCGTTGGGGACGCCGACCACGTCGGGGTTGCTCGCCGTGCCGCGGGCCCGGCCGGTCCAGGCCGCCAGCAAGCGCGGAAAGAGCACGATGCCCAGCTGATAGTTGGTGTCGGCCTTGAAGCCGGTGAGGTACTTGTCGTCGAAGTTGTTGTCGCCAGAGAGCCACGCCATGTCGAGCTCGAGCCGGACCCGGCCGACGTCGAGCCGCCCCTGCGCCGCGATGGCCGCCTGCCGAACCTCGTGCTCCGGGTACTCGGGGGTCGGCGACAGGTTGGTGGTGCCGTTGATGAACACCGCCTCGCCGCGCATGCGGAGCGTGCCGAACGAGAGCTTGCCCGTGAGATCCGCAGCGAAGTCGACGGTGTTGACCTTGAGCCACTTGCCGTCGGTGTGCTGCTGGTCTCGGTAGACGTAGTACACGCCGAACCAGCTCAGCTTCGACACGAAGAAGCGGGCCGCGGCGATGCCCTGCACGGCCACCTCGGTCTCGTTGTAGTCGAAGAGGTTCGGAGCCTTGTTGTCGGGCCGCAGCAGGATGTCGTCGGACACCACCCGGTCCACCGCGCCGCTCAGCACCAGACCCTGAGCCCGCGAGCTGCTGCCCGCGAAGGGGCGCGCCAGCACCAGGGCCCGCAGGACTCGGTCGCCCGTCTCGGTGCGCACGAAGTAGTCGTCCTGCCGCCGGTCGAGCCAGCCGCGGCCGTCGTTGGCCAGCAGGCCCATGCCCCAGTTGGACGTCATCTGACCGACGCGCACGACGACCTTGTCCTTCCAGCGCACGCCGACCCACGCGTCGGTCGGCAGCAAGGCGTCGAACGAGGTCGCCGGCATCATGTCGCCGGGGAGGGTCTCCTGGCCGCTCAGGGTGCCGCGCGCGATGTCGGTCGCGAGGCGGGCTTCGAGTCGCAGGTCGCCGAAGCGGGTGTCGAGGTCCGCCTGCAGCGTGAGCCGGGTGCTGACCTCGGTGTTGCCGCTCGTCTCCGCGCCGGTGGTGTCCACGACGAAGGGGCTGTAGCGACCTCCGATGACCCGCGCGCCGGCCAGGGTGCTCAGGGTCCCCTTGCTCGCCTTGGCGGGCGCCGGCGCGGCGGCGCTCACCGGCGTCGCGCCACCTGGCAGGGGCGCGGCAGCGGTGGCGCTACCGGGGGAGAACACGGCAGCGAGTGCCATGGCAAGAAGCGCCGCGCGCGTGCGCAGCTGGGCGGGGGTGGGCATAGGGGCCTCCAGCGATCGTCGGGGCGCGGAGGCTACCGCTGTGCGGCGTGGCAGACAATGCCGGGATGCCGTCGATCAGACACTGTCTGTCCGACGTCGAAAGGCCTGGCGAAGGGCCCGATGTCCCCGTGTCGGGTCAGTCGCCGAAGAGCGTGGAGGCCTGCGCCTGCAGGGCCGCGCAGGTCAGGTCCGCGGCCACAGGCCGCCAGCTGAAGGTGCTCGCGCTCGCGTCTGGATCTTTCTTCGCGTTGAGGTCGAAGGCGAGCAGCAGGTCCGAGCTCGCGCCGACCATCGCCTGCTCGACGCTGCCGAGCAGCAGGCCGTCGGCGGCGCCCGTGGTCGCGTTGACCGTGCCCTGCAGGCCGCTGGAGCGACGCTGCACCACGTACATCTCCCCTTGGATGAGCCCGACCAGCTTGACGGTGCCACCAGGCTTGCCGTCGTCGTCTGGGTCGGTCACTGAGGGGTCGTCGCCCTTCGTCGGGAGCGGATCGGTGAGCGGGTTGGCCAGCTTGACGCCAAAGAGCACGGTGCCCTCCGCGAGCGCGAAGCTGTAGCTGCCCCCCCCGTTCGCGGCGACGCTGATGGTCGAGGTCCACTCCGGGATGCTCGCCACAAACTTGTCGGTGAACACCACCTCGACCCCGCTCAGCTTGGGCTGGGAGATGGCGCACGTGCGGCTCGTGACGCGCACCTGTCCGCCGACGTGGGTCACGTCGTGGAGGGACAGGGCCGTGTTCACGCTGACGGACTCCGTCCCCGCCGGGGGCAGCTTGAGCACGGTCGACAAGCGCTGAACCGAGGCGTAGCGCCCGGCTGGTACGAGCGCGCCGGTGAGGCCCGCGTCGCCCCCATCCAGCGCCGCGCCGTCGTGACCCGCGCCGTCCTGAGCCGCGCCGTCGTGCGTGGCGCCGTCGTGCGCCGCGCCGTCGTGAGTCCCGCCGTCGTGCGCCGCGCCGTCGCCGCTCGCCCCAGCGTCGACGTCCGCGCCGCCCCCCTGGGTGTCCTGGGTCGCGAACGTGCCGGTGCCGCCTGCACCCGCGTCGGTCTCGCAGCCCGCCAGCGCGAGCGCCACGAGCAGCAGAGTGGCGCCCGCGCGCGGCGGCCGGGTCGCGTCTCGCCGCTTCGCGTCTGTGTAGGGTGGCGGAGATGGCGTCATGGAGTCGGTCCCGTAGCGCGCCTCGGCGCGGCGGTTGGTCGATGGGGCGGAGGGCGCCCGCGTGTC
>JAUIAC010000865.1 GCA_030425545.1 bacterium
CCCCTCGCCGTGGCTGTCTGGACTCATCCCGCTCGATGGCCAGAGCTTCGTCCGCTGGGAGACGCAGCGGGGCTGCGCCTTCGCATGCTCCTTCTGCCAGCACCGCGAGGCCGGCCAGAGGCTGGTCAAACGGAGCCTCTGCTCGGACCGCATCGCAGCTGAGGTCGACCTCTTCTGTCGGTCCGGAGTCCGAGACATCGCCGTGCTGGACCCAACCTTCAACATGGGGGCGCACGCCGTCGACGTCCTGCAGCGCTTCGCCGGAGGGGGCTACGACGGCCGGCTCTCCCTCCAGTGTCGCGCGGAGTCGACACGGCCGGCGTTCTTGGACGCCGCGTCCGCGCTGCACACCCACCTCGAGTTCGGCCTGCAGTCGATCCACCGCGAGGAAGGCAAGGCCATCCGCCGCACCAACCACCTCGCTCGGGTCGACGAGGTGCTTGCCAACGTCCGCCGAGCCGGCATCAGCCATGAGGTCTCGCTGATCTTCGGCCTGCCGCGACAGACTCTGAGCTCCTTCGAGGCCTCCATCGCGTGGTGTCTCGAGCGGCATGTACCCGTGATCAAGGCCTTCCCGCTGTTGCTCCTCCGCGGCACCGCCCTCGACCGCGAGCGGGCCCGCTACGGCCTCATCGCTGAGCCAGGTGCGATGCCGAAGGTGATCGCGTCGGCGAGCTTCGACCACGACGAGTGGCTCCAGATGGCCCGGCTCTCCGAGGCGCTGGCGGCCACCGAGGGTCGGCACCCAACCAGCATCCGCACGCTCCGCGCGCTCGCCGCGGAGCTCTCTCCTGATGACACCCGATGGCGGCCAGCGCCGCTCAAGGAGGCCGCATGAGCCGTAGCCCGACCCAGCAACCCCGTTTCATCGTCTTCGAGGGCCTCGATGGCTCGGGCAAGAGCACCTGCGCGCGAGCGGTCGCCGAGCGCCTGGGCGCCGTGTTCCTGACCACGCCGTCGCCGACGCTGCGCGAGCTCCGCGGGAAGATCATCGACGACCTCGGCGACTGCCAGGAGGCCCACGAGCTCTTCTACCTGGCGACGGTGTTTGCAGCGTCGAATGAGGTCACGCGGCACCTCGCGGAGGGCCGGTCGGTTGTGCTGGACCGGTACTTCCTCTCCACGGTTGCGTACGCCGCCTTCCGAGGGTCTACGCTGGACGTCGACGACCTCGCATCCGCGCTCAGACCCGCTGACCTGACGGTGTACCTGCACGCCGATCTGGCCGTGCGCCGTGCGCGCGTCCAGCGGCGCGGCGGGACCGTGCGGGACTATCAGACCCTGGTCCCGGCGAACGACGAGGCGCTTCAGCGGGAGCACGAGGCGCGCTTCTCCCTTGGTGTGACAGGACGGGTTTTGTGGCTCGACAGCGGACCCTTGACTGCCGAGGAGCTCGCTTTGGCCGTGGTCGCCAGCCTCGCAGCCTGATCCCACGAGCAGCAGGGTGACGGTGCTTCCGTCTCGCTTCCGAGCGTGGCCTGCTAGTGGACGAGCTCTGGCGTCCCAACTGAACCTCATTGGCGCTGCGAGAGGCGTCCGTCCGCCAACCAGACTCGGCAACCATCGCGTCGGCCTCTGGTCGCAGCGGGAACAACTAGGACTCTTTCCGCCACAAACTCAAGGCTTTGGTGCCCGGCTGACATCCCAGGGTGGAGCTACGGAATCAGTCGACGACTTCGGCTACACTTCGCAGGAACGCTGGCGTGTTAACGATGTCGATGATCCCATGACCTGAGGCGGTCTGCCCCGTACGAGCCCCAGAGCAACCAGCAAGGTCATGGCCGAACCCCGGAGTCCA
>JAUIAC010000866.1 GCA_030425545.1 bacterium
ACGTTGTCCAGGGGGTTCGTCGCGGCCGCGCTCGTGGTCTGAAGCAGGTCCGGCAGGCACGGCGACGCGGCGCCTTTGGCGTCGAGGCACGGGGCCCCGCTCCCCGCGGGACCACAGGCCTTGCCGGTAGCGACACAGTGGTAGCCGGTCGGCGACGCGGGCAGGCAGCGTCCGCCCTGGCAGGTGGCGCCGCCGACGCAGCCGTCGTGATCGGTGCATGCGAGCCCGAAGGCCAGACGCTTGGCCGCTGTGCGCGGCGCGAAGAACTGGGTCGGATCGTTGACCTCACCGCCGTCGGTGAAGAGCACGACCACGGTCTCGCGACAGTGGCGGGCCTTGTCGACACAGGCGCCCTGCTCGCAGCGATAGTTGGGGTTGATGCAGCCTGCGTTCGACGAGCACGGGCGGCCGTCGACCAGCACGCGGTGGCGGAGATAGGCGCCGACATAGAAGAGGGTGCGACCGATGGGCGTGCCGCCGTGGCCCCGTAGCTCCGGCTTCACGTGCTCCTGGCAGGCGCCGCCGCAGCAGGCGTCGCCGCAGCACTCTCCCGGCGCGCACGACGCGGAGGGCAGGCACGTCGGACCCTTGTCGGTGCAGGCCTTGTTGGCCGACGCGATCGACTCCTGCCCGTCCATCCACTGGGCGACGTCGAGCTTGGCCTGCAAGGTGAGCGCGAGGTTGAGCGGAAAGGGCACGCACAAGATCTCGTGGATCGCGCCCCAGAACCACGCGTCGCTTGGCCCGACGTGGTCGACGTTACCAGGGTCGGTGCTCAGCTTGGGCATCCCGGCGTAGTGGCCGGCGGCGCAGCCCGCGGGCTTGAGCCGCGCGAGGGTCTGGGGAAAGCGCAGCAGCGCCACCCGGTTGGTGTTGGGGTCGACCTGGTCGAGGGCCTTGAGAAAGAGCGACTTGGACACGTCCATGCGGGAGCAGCCCTGGGTCGGATCGCAGCTCGGAAAGCCCGCCTGCTGGCACGGTACCCCGGGCACGTGGGTGTTCATGGACCCCGACGTGTCGAAGACGATGATCAGGTTGTTCTCGATGGCGACGCAGCTGTCGACGTCGCAGTATTGACCGGGAAAGCAGGACGTCAGCAGGTAGCCGTCGCCCGCAGATCCGCACGTCGCCAGCTGGTTGCCCAGGCAGAACTGGGCGCCCGGCGTGCAGGTCCCCCCGCCGTCCACCGGTACGTAGGATCGACCGGAGTCTCCGGCGGCCACCGTGTCGCTCGAGGGGGCCGCGGCGGCGTCGTGCTGGGCGCCGTCGCCCACGGAGCTGTCCGCGACGGCGTTCGCGTCCGAGGCGCCGACGTCGTCGCCCTCACCGACATCGCTGGCGAGGACTCCGGGCAGGCCCAAGGCGTCGTCTCCGGGCGGCGCCGGACGTGTGCAGCTGGCCAGCGCCGCGCAGACCCCGAGCCACACCACGACAGACGCCGCGTGAGCGCTCCGCAGGGGAGACTCACACGGCGTCATGTCGGGCTCGCGCCGTTCGAACGGAGCTACAGTGGGGCGACTAGCGCTGACGCGAGAGCGCCACCACCACCTTGATGATCTCCACCGGCACGTCGATCTCACAGGCAAAGGACCGCTCGCGGTTGCCGCAGCCCACGCTGATCGCGCGGTCGGCGGGCATAGGGACGGGCGCCGGCATCGCCTTCTCGAACGCCTTCAGCGCGGCACCAGCGTTGACGTACATGTACCACGCCGGCGCGGCGACGGAGCGCTTGAGCGCGCCCTTGAACACCGGCGCGTCGGCGAGGCCGCCGGCCTTGCCCGCGGCGGCACGACG
>JAUIAC010000161.1 GCA_030425545.1 bacterium
CACCGTGGGTCTGAAGTGCGACGACAGCAACCCGTGCACCGACAAGGACGTGTGCGCCAAGTCGGGCACCACCCTGGTGTGCAAGGGCGGCGCGAAGAGCTGCGACGACGGCAACGCCTGCACCGCCGACAGCTGCGAGAGCAAGACCGGCAAGTGCCTGCACAAGCCGGCGAGCGGGAGCTGCGAAGACGGCGACCCCTGCACGGCCGGGGACACCTGCGCCAATGGGGCGTGCGTGTCCGGCGCCGGGATCACGGTCCAGACCCTGGCCGGCAGCGGCGCGGGCTTCGTCAACGGCAAGGGCGCCGCGGCCAAGTTCCACTACCCCTACGGCGTGGCGGTGCTCGGCGACGTGGCGGTGGTGGCCGACGCGAGCAACCACCGCATCCGCGCGGTGGCCAAGGACGGCACGGTGACGACGCTGGCGGGCACCGGCAAGGCGGGGCTGCTCAACGGCAAGGCGAGCGCGGCCTTCTTCAACGCGCCCTACGGCGTGGCGACCTCGGCGAAGGGCGACGTCTACGTGGCGGACCGCAACAACCACGCCATTCGCAAGATCGCGCCCGACGGCACGGTGACGACGGTCGCGGGCATCGGCGCGAGCGGCGCCACCGACGGGCCTGTGAGCAAGGCGCGCTTGTCGTACCCCTACGGCGTCGCGGCTGCGGGCGACGGCTCGGCCCTGGTGGTGGCGGACACGTACAACCACCGCGTTCGCCGCATCTCCGGTGGTGTCGTGACCACGGTGGCGGGCAGCAAGGCCGGCTTCGCCAACGGCAAGGGGAGCGCGGCCCGCTTCTACTACCCCATCGGCATCGCCGTGGACGGCAAGGGCGTCATGTTCGTGGCCGACCAGAGCAACCACCGCGTTCGCCGCGTCGCGCCCGACGGCACCGTGACGACGCTGGCCGGCTCGGGCAGCCAGGGCTTCCTCAACGGCGGCGCCGCGACCGCGCGCTTCCGGAACCCCTGGGGCATCGCCGTGGACGCCGCGGGCGTGGTCTGGGTCGGCGACCGGTACAACCACCGCATCCGCCGCATCGAGGGCGGCGTGGTGACCACCTGGGCGGGCTCCGGCTCGGCGGGCTGGGTCAACGGCAAGCCCGGATCTGCGCGCTTTTACTACCCCGCCGGCGTGGCGGTGTCGCCGCAGGGCGTGATCTACGTCGCCGACGGCCACAACCACCGCGTGCGGACCGTGGTCGACGCGCGCAAGCCGTGTCACATCGACGGCGCGTGCTGGGCCGAGGGCACGGTCAACCCCAAGAGCCCCTGCCTGCAGTGCGCCCCAGCCAAGGAGAAGAAGAAGTGGTCCGCGGCGGGCGACGGCGCCAGCTGCCAGGACAGCGACCTGTGCACCTCCAACGAGAGCTGCAAGGCAGGCCAGTGCGCGGGCACCAAGCTCACCTGCGACGACAAGGACGCCTGCACCCTCGACACCTGCGACGGCGGCGTGGGGGCGTGCCAGTTCAAGCCCATCGTCGGGTGCGGCGGCAACTGCGCCAAGGACACCGACTGCAACGACAAGAACGGCTGCACCACCGACGCCTGTGTCCAGGGCAAGTGCGCGTTCACGGCCCACACCAAGGCCTGCGACGACGGCAACCCCTGCACGTGGGGTGACGTGTGCGCGTCGGGCAAGTGCACCCCCGGCCAGCGCACCGAGGTCACGACCTTCACCGGGACCAGCGCAGGTTACGTCGACGGCGACAAGACCAAGGCCAAGCTGCGCTACCCCCGCCGCCTCGCGGTGCACCCCAAGGGCGGCTTCGTGCTCGCGGACGGGCACAACCACCGCATCCGCCGTGTGGACGCCAAGGGCGCCGTGACCACCCTGGCCGGATCCGGCGCTGCGGGCTACGTCAACGGCGGACCGGGGTCGGCGCGCTTCTACTACCCCTCCGACGTCGCCGTAGCGGCAGACGGCACCGTGGTGGTGGCCGACACGTCGAACCACCGCCTGCGCCTGGTCGACGCCAAGGGCAACGTCTCGCTGCTCGCCGGCAGCAGCGCGGGCTGGGTCGACGGCAAGGGCGCCGCCGCGCGCTTTCACACCCCCTACGGGCTCGACCGCACCAGCGGCGGCGTGGTCTACGTGGCCGACGCGGGCAACCACCGCGTCCGCAAGGTCACCGCCGAGGGTGTGGTGACCACGCTGGCCGGCAGCGCGGCCGGCTACGTCAACGGCAAGGGCGCCGCCGCGCGCTTCAACTACCCCATCGACATCGCGGTGACCGGGGCAGGTGACCTGCTGGTGGCGGACTACAACAACCACCGCATCCGCAAGGTCACCGCCGAGGGCGTGGCGTCGCTCGTGGCGGGCTCCGGCATCGGCGGCTACGTCGACGGAGCGGCCGCGTCGGCGCGCTTCAACCGCCCGTGGGACGTGCTCGAGCTCCCCGACGGGCGGATCATCGTGGCCGACCGCTACAACCACCGGCTGCGCGAGATCAGCACCAGCGGCCTGGTCACGCGCTTCGCCGGGACCGGATCGGCCTCGTTCACCGACGGCGACGCGCTGACCACCGCTCGCTTCCGGGAGCCATGGGGGCTGGCGGTGGACGCCGCCGGGACCGTGTACGTCGCCGACTACATCAACCAGAAGGTGCGCGCCGTGCGCGCCACCAAGGGCGCGTGCACCATCGGCGGAGCCTGCTACGCGGCCGGCACGCGCCAGAGCGGCAAGCCCTGCGCGAGCTGCGACGCCGCCAAGAGCACCACGGCCTGGTCGGCCACCGCAGACGGCGGCCCCTGCACCGACGGCGACTACTGCACGGCCAGCGACGCCTGCGCCGGCGGGTCCTGCAAGGGCAAGGCGGTGGCGTGCGACGACAACAACAAGTGCAGCGCCGACAGCTGCGACCCCAAGACCGGCGCGTGCGCGTTCAAGGCGATTCAGGGCTGCGACGGTTGGTGCCAGGTCCACAGCGACTGCGAGGACGGCAACCCCTGTGTCACCGACACCTGCGAGGGCGCCAAGGCCGGCGTGCCCGGCACCTGCAAGCACGCCAACAACGTGCTGCCCTGCGACGACAAGAACGCGTGCACGGCGGGCGATGTGTGCAGCGGCGGCAGCTGCCAGCCGGGCACCGCGACCTGGGTCACCACGCTCGCGGGCAGCGCTGGCGGCTACCTCGAGGGCGACGCCAAGACGGCGCGCATGAACCAGCCGCACGGCCTCACCACCGACGCCAAGGGCGATGTCTGGTTCGCGGACCGGTACAACCACAAGGTGCGCAAGGTCAGCGGCGGCAAGGTGAGCCTCGTGGCCGGCGGCAAGGCGGGCTACGCCAACGGCGCGGCCCTCTCGGCGCGCTTCAACGATCCGGTGGACGTGGCCTTCGGCACCGGCGGTGTGACCTACGTGTGTGACCGCGGCAACCACCGCATCCGCGCCATCGACAGCAAGGGCCAGGTGAGCACGCTCGCGGGCTCCAACGCGGGCTACGCCAACGGCAAGGGCGCCAACGCGCGCTTCTACAACCCCTACGGCATCGCCACCAACAGCGCCGGCACCCTCTTCGTCGCCGACTACAGCAACCACCGCGTGCGGCGGGTCACGGCGGACGGCGTGGTGACCACCCTCGCCGGCAGCAGCGCCGGCTACGTCAACGGCGTCGGCGCAGCGGCGCGCATGCACACCCCCATCGGCCTCGCGGCGCTGCCCTCCGGCGACCTGGTGGTCGTGGAGCACGGCGGTCACCGCCTGCGCCTGATCACCCCCGGGGGTGCCACCTCGCTGCTGGCGGGCGCCGGCAAGGCTGGTCTGGTCGAGGGCAAGGGCGCTACCGCTCGCTTCAACTACCCGCGCGACGTGGCGTGGAGCCCGCAGGGCTACCTCGTGGTGGCCGACCAGAACAACCACCGCGTCCGCAAGGTCACGCTCGCGGGCGTGGTCACCACCTTTGCGGGCGCCGGCGCCGGCTACATCGACGGCAACGCGGTGGGCGCGCGCCTGAACAGCCCGCGCGGCGTCAGCGTCGGCGTGGACGGCACCGTGACCGTGGGCGACGCAGGCAACCACAAGCTGCGGCAGGTGCGTCCAACCGCCCTGCCCTGCCTCATCGGCGGGCGCTGCTGGGCCAACGGCACGCGGGACCCAAGCGCGGCGTGCAGCGCTTGCGACGGCGCCAAGAGCGGCAAGGGCTGGACCCCCGTCGCTGACAAGCAGCCTTGCTCCGACGCCAAGCTCTGCACCCAGGGCGACACCTGCACCGGTGGCAAGTGCGCCGGCGCGGCCAACGACTGCGACGACAAGGACGCCTGCACCACCGACGCGTGTGACACCGCGACCGGCGCCTGCACGCACAAGAAGATCATCGGCTGCAAGGGCTACTGCGAGCTCGACGCCCACTGCGACGACGGCAACCCGTGCACGCTCGGCGCCACCTGCAAGAACAACCAGTGCAGCCAGGGGCCGGCGACCTATGTCGACACCTGGGCAGGCGCGGGCAAGGGCTACGTGGACGGCCCGGCGAAGGTGGCCAAGTTCAACAACGTGCGTGGCCTCGCGGTCGACGCCAAGGGCCGGGTCTGGGTCGCGGACCACAGCAACCACCGCATCCGCCGCATCGCCGCGGACGGCACCGTGAGCACGCTGGCCGGCAGCGGCAAGGCTGGCCTGGTGGACGGCGTTGGCGACAAGGCCTGGTTCAACGGCCCAAGCGGGCTCGCGGTCGACGTGACCGGCACGGCCTACATCGCCGACCGGTACACCCACTCGATTCGCAAGCTCGACGGCGCTGGCAAGGTGACCACCCTGGCGGGCAGCGGGTCCGCTGGCTACAACGACGACTTCGGCGCTGCGGCGCGCTTCAACCAGCCCACGGACGTGGCCGTGGCGCCGGACGGCATGCTCTTCGTGGCCGACGCCTACAACCACCGCATCCGGCGGGTCGAGCCAGACGGCACGGTGCACTCGTACAGCGGCATCGGCATCGGCTACGCGGACGGCGACGTGGCCAAGGCCCGCTTCCGCTACCCCATCGGCCTCGCGCGCGGGGCGGACGGCATGATCTTCGTGGCGGACTACGGCAATCACCGGATTCGCAAGGTCACGCCGGACGGCACGGTGACGACCATCGCGGGTTCGGGGACCGCTGGCGGGCTCGACGGCACACCCAGCAAGGCGCAGTTCTACTACCCGTGGGGCATCGCCGTGGACAGCGCGCAGCGGGTGTTTGTCATGGAGCGCAACGGCCACCGTCTGCGCCGCGTGACGCCGACCCTGGTCGACAAGGTCGCCGGGGTCAGCTACGGCTACGTCGACGGCCCGGCCAACGTGGCGCGCTTCTACTACCCGTCCGCGCTGGCGGTGTCGGCGGCCGGCGCGCTCTTCGTGGGCGACGACTCCAACGGTCGCGTCCGGCGGGTCCGGCTGACCGCGGGCGCCTGCCACATCGGCGGTGTGTGCTGGGGTGCCGGCACGCGGAAGCCGGGCAGCCCGTGCACGGCGTGCCAGGGGGACAAGACCCCCAAGGCGTGGACGACGCTGGCCGACAAGGCGACGTGCGACGACGGCAGCGCGTGCACCCTGGCCGACACCTGCAAGGCCGGCGCGTGCGTCGGCGGCTCGTCCAAGGTCTGCGACGACAGCAACAAGTGTACGGTCGACAGCTGCAGCAAGGCCACGGGCGCGTGCCAGTACAAGCCCACGTTCGATCCGAACTGCAAGCCCTGAGGGTGCGAGGCCTGGGCTGCAAAGCCTGGGCTGCAAAGCCTGAGCTGCAAAGCCTGAGCTGCGGGGCGGAGGCTGCTGCGGGGCGGAGGCTGCTGCGGGATGTCGCGGGACCGCCGCGGGCTGCGCAGCGCGCCCTTGGCGCCACGCCACCGGGGCGGGTGGACGCCCTACCCGACGTAGCGCATGAGCCCGAGGACCATGGCGGCGAACTGGCCGTCGGTGAATCCCTGGAAGTCCAGCGGCTGCGTGCTCTCGGCCATGATGTTGTGCACGTCGCCCTCGTAGACATCCGGCGGGTTGCGGTGCACGCGCAGGGCGTGGACGGGGCCGCCGTCGACCTCGGCGCCGCTCGTGGCGCGGAGACCGAAGAAGCGCCCCAGCTCGTGCGCCAGCGTCGCCGCCTCGCGCTGTCGCAGCGACAGGAACACGCCGCGCGGCGGGCGCGACACGTCCGGGTAGCGCCCGCGCATGTGCTCGAACCCGCCGACGTAGTACGCCGGCAGCACGCGCTGGTGGCTGCGCGGCGTGCGCAGCGCCCGCAGGCGGCACAGCTCCTCGGCCAGGTCGTCCATGGCGGCGTGCCGCGCCTGGAAGGTGATCCACCGCTCGTCGCCGAGCACGACGTCAAACTCTGGCGCGGCGCGCTCGAGGGTCACCCCGTAGCGCGAGAACACGCGGTTGGCGTGGTGAAGGTCGTCGGTGAGCGCGGCCTCGGCACGCTCGCGCAGGTCGGCGAAGGTCGTCAGCGACACGCGGAGCGGGTGCTTCGGCTTCAGAAAGGGGCGGTGCCGCGCGAAGGCGTCGAGCCGCCGGTCGCCTTCATCGAGCGCCAGCCAGCGGTCGAAGTGGAGTCGGCGGCCGTCGATGTCGATCCAGTCCAGACGCCAGCCGGGCGCGACGCCGACGTTGGTGTGGCGGACGCCAGCGCCCACCAAGACGCCCACGTCTTCGCTCCAGAATCGAAAGTGGTCCATGGCGCCGGCCTGAAAGGGGCGGTGGTCCACCTCGTGCAGCCGAATCCACGGGGTCGTGGCGTGGGTGCCCACGAGCTGCAGGAACACGGGCGCGTTGGTGCCCGCGAGGAAGGCGTCGGAGGTCTTGACCACGACGTCGTAGGCGCGCGCGTCGTCGTCGCGGATCGACGACGCGTCGAGCCGATAGGGCGGCTCGTCCAAGGCCAGCCACCCGTCGAAGCGGTGGAGCTCGCCGTCGACGCGGATGGTGTCGAGGAACCAGCCGCCAGTGGCGCCGCCCTCGCCAATCTGCACGTTGACGCAGGTGACCTCACCCGGGTCCAGCTCCGGGCCGAAGTTCAGCGTGAAGCGGTGCAGCGAGGCGCGCTCGAAGGTGCCGCCAGGGGGCGTCAGGCGCATCCACTGCGTGCGCTGCCGCTCGCCGACGAGCTGCACCCAGACGGGCGCGTCGGTCCCTGCCAGCAGGTGACCGCCGGTCTGCACCTCGAGATGCCGCGATGTGTGGTCGTGGGACATGCCGCCTCCTGCGCGCACGGGGTATGCCAGGGCCGCAGCGCCCGTTCAACGCTTGACACCTGCCCCCGGCATGGCCCATGCACAAGAGGCCCCGACGCGCCCCCTGGAGGCCCCTGCCATGCCATCATCTCCTTGGAGTCTTGCCCGCCGCGCGCGTGACGCTGGACGGGCCCTGCGCCGCCATGTCGGCAGCCTGCGCGCCCAGCCAGCGGCGGTCGCTCTCGCGGGCCTCGTGGTGTCGGGGCTGGCCACCGGCTGCGTCACGTGGGACGCCGACGTCTACTTTCCCGAGGACTACGAGAAGAGCTACCACAAGGTTCACGCTTGCAAGAAGGGCGCGCACCCGGCGGGCGACTACGTGATCACCTGGATCAACGACCTCGGCAAGGACGCGTTCAACCAGGGCACGACCCCCCTGCCGGAGGGCACGGTGCTGGTGAAGAGCCAGTACTCCGACGAGCGCTGCACGGAGCAGAGCCGCTTCACGGTGATGAAGAAGGGCGCGCCCGACACCGCACCCGACTCGGGCGACTGGCTGTGGCAGCTCGTGGGGCCCAACGGCAGCGTGGGCGAGTGCTGCGACGGCAGCAACGGCTGCGTCAGCTGCCACACCCCCTGCAAGAGCAACGACTGGGTGTGTACGAAGCCGGAGAGCTGAGCGAGCGGCGCCACGCGGGCGCCTCGCACGCCTAGAAGTCGTCGTCTTCCAACTCGAACGTCACCGGGATGACCAGCTCGGCGTAGTGCCCGGTGAAGCCGCCCGGCAGCGACGCGTAGGGCGCGGCGGCCTTGACCATGCGCAGGGCCTCGCGGTCCAACACGCCGTGGCCCGAGCTGCGCTTGATCTTCGGCGCGGTCGCCAGGCTGCCGTCGGGGTGGATGCGCACCACGACGAGCGTCGTGCCCTCGAGGCCGTCTTCCTCCGCGGCGGCGGGGTAGTGCTGCCGCTTCTCCACGGCGCGCCGCACCCGGTTGCCGTAGCCGCTCAGGTCGACCCCGACGCCCTTGTCGTCGCCCTCGGCGACCCCCTCGTGCTGGGTCGGTCGAGCGTCGTCTCCGCCGCCTGCGGGCGCCGCGCCGGCTGCGACGGCGACCTTGCCCTGCCCTGCGGTCTGCAGCGGCAGCGCGCTCCTGTCCGGGCTCGCGGGAGCGGGGGCGGGCGTGGGCGCGGGCTTGGCCGTGGTGAACGCGGCCGCCCGAGGCTTGGCCGGCGCCTTGCGCTTGCGGCGGCGCGCCTTCTTCGGCGGGGGCTTCGGGGTCGCGACCGGCTTGACGACCGGCTTGACGACCGGCTTGACCACGGGCGGCGGCGGCGGCGCCTTGCGGGGCAACACGACCTCGCGGTGCACGGAACGCACCACCGTCAACGTGTCCACGACCGCCGGCGCGGCGGCGGGCGCGCGCTCCAGGCTGACGCCCCAAGCCAACGCCGCCGCGTGCACGCAGACCGACACCACGACGGCCACGGCGGTGGTCGAGACGGGCGGCCCGGGGACGCTTGGGCCCTGGGCGGCGGACACGGCGGTGTCACGCAGCGAGCCGCCCAGATCCACCGCGTCGCCACGACGAGCGTTCCAGGGCATCGAGATGGAGACGGGGCTGGCCAACGTGAGGACTCCGCGCGTGAGAGCCGGGACTGTATTGAAAGCGACTTTCAACATCAAGTGCAATTTGCGGCACACCGGCTCCCCGCCAGACAAGGCCTGGGAGCCCTGACTTCAAGGGTCAGGAGCCGCGCGGCGGGTCAGCGCCGCTGGCCGCCAGGCGTGGCACCGGGCACTGGCGCCACCGCCAGGAGCGCGCCGGCGAAGACGTTGGCGAGGGTGCACACCACCAAGATGCCGACCACCGCCATGGACGCGATGGTCTGCAGGCCCGGGTTGTCCTGGAAGAGCAGCGCGCCAAAGCCGACCACGGTGGTGACCGCCGCCACCCACGCCGCGCCACCGATCTGCTGCAGCACCAGGCGCAGGTCGCCCTCGGGCCCGACCTCCCAGGCCCGATGTACGATGTGCACGGTCCCGTCGATGCCGATGCCGAAGATGCTGGGCAACACGCTGATGGAGAAGAGGTTGAGCTGCAGCCCGCCCACCGCCGCGACGCCCAGGAACACGGCAAAAGCCAGCGCCAGCGGCACGAAGCTGTAGGCCACCATGCGCCAGCTGCGGTAGTGGACCCCGATGACCAACAACACCGCCAGCGCGGCCAAGAGCACCGCCAGCGGCCCTTCCTTGCGCACGATCTGGTCCGCCTCGGCGAGGATGAAGAAGCTCGCTGTGGCCCGGTAGCGCTTGTCGCCCACCTCGAAGCGGCCGAACTGATCGATGACCTGCTGCACCGAGCGCGCGTCCGCCAGGTTGCCGTTGGCGTAGATGAGCACGTAGCGCCCCAGCTTGCCGTCGACGTCGAGGAAGCGCTTGCGCACGAAGTCCGGCAGGGCCGACGGCGCGAAGGTCTGCTTGGGCAGCATGGTCAGCGCGCGCTCGGCCTCAGCCCGGTCGTCGCCCTTGAGCAGGTCGATCTTCGCCTCGAGCGTGGACCGGATGCGTTGGATGACCGGCAGCTTCTGCGCCTGCCCGTCCGGGACAAACGAGTGGATGCTGACAAAGTGGGCCAGCCGCGAGGCCTTGCCCTTGAGCGCGGCGAGCTGGTCGTGCACGGCGCGGGAGTCCGCCAGGCTGTCGGTGATCACCAGGATGGGGCTCGCGGTGCGCTTCTCGGCCTTGTTGCGATAGGTGTTGCCCAGGCGCTGCTGGTCCGTGGCGGTCTTGGACTTCTTCTTCGACGCGGGCGTGCGCAGCTTGCGGAAGTTCGTGTCGAAGGACAGGCCCTGCCCCAGCGCGCCGCCCACCACGGCCGCCACCAGCAGCACCACCAGGGTCACGCGGGCGACCTTGGGCCGCGCGAAGATCCCGAAGAGACGGATGCCCTGGGCCGAGCCCGGCTTGACCGCAGGCTCACGGACGATGCGGTCGAGCGACACGGCCAGCGCGGGAAAGAGCAGCAGCGTGGCCGCGAGCGCGAGCACCACGCCGCCGCCGGCGATGAGCCCGAACTGCGAGAAGCCACGGAAGTCGAACACGGTCAGCGAGAGGAAGGCGGCGGTCGTGGTCAACGCGGCCGTCCTCAGGGCTTGCCACAGCCCGGGCACGGCGAGCACGACGGCCTCCTCGGCGCTCTTGCCGGCGGCGCGCTCCTCCTGGTAGCGGCTGAGCGTGTAGACGCCGAAGTCGTTCCCCAGACCGAAGAGGATGCCGAAGATGAAGGCGGTGATGAGGTTGAGGTAGCCCACCGCCCCACGGGCGAAGGCCATGGTGAACGCGATGCCCAGGAGCAGCGGGCCGAAGAGCAGCACCAGGGCGCGCATGCGGCGGAAGGCCAGGAGCTGGATCAGCGCGATGCCCAGCAGGGCGAGGCTGGTGGTGACCGCGAGGCCACGGCGGATGTTGTCGACCTCTTTGGTCATCTCGGCGTAGCTGCCGCGGTACGCGACCTGCATCTCCGGGTGATAGCGCTGCGGCTTGAGGTCGCTGATCGTGCGTTCGATCTTGGCCACGAACGCGGCGGACTCGTCGACCTTGTTCGCGGGCACCCTGGGGAAGAGCTTGACGCCCAGCACCTTGCCGTCGGGCGTCTCGGCCCACTCGCGCAGGTCCTCCCGGGCGCCGAGCCGCTTGCGGAGCTCGTCGTCGCTCGGGAGTCGCTTGCCGCCCTTGGCCGGGGCGTCTCCGGCCGCAGCTCCGGCGCCGTGGGCGGCGTCGGGGGCCTTCGCGCCGGAGCCCGCAGGGGGCGGCGTGGTTGTCGCGACGGGCGCAGCGCCGCCAAAATCCTCGTCCTCGTCCTCGTCGTCTTCTTTTTCGTCCTCGCCGCTGTCGAAGTCCTCGTCGTCGTCTTCGTCGGAGGGCTCGCTGCCCGCCCGCTTGCCCGCTGGGGGCGCGTCCTCGAGCCCCGCCGTGAGCGCGTCGCCCAACATGTCCTTGCGGGTGGCGTCTTGCACGCGCCGCCGCGTGTCCCGCTCGATGTCTTCGAGCTCGTCGAGGGGCAGGTAGAGCGCCGCGTTGTGCTTGAAGAAGTCGACGTCGCGGCGACACTCGACGCTCGCCATCTCGGGCATCGCTGCGGCCTTGGCGCAGAAGTCCGTTGCGAGTTGACGGTTTGCCTCCTGATTGGGGCTGCCGAAGATCACGATCATCTGGCTGGACGAGGGCATGATGGTGCGGGCGCGACGCGCCTCGACCACGGCGGGCGTGGACTCGGGGAACAAGTCCTCCATGTTCTGCCGGATGCGAATGCCAGCGCCGTAGGCGGCGCAGGCGCCGCCGAGCGCCAGGAGCGCCAGGGTGACCGCGAAGGGCCGGCGCGCAGCGAGGGCGGCGTAACGCTTGAGCGCGCGCTCCGCCAGGCCCTCGGGGTGGCCGC
>JAUIAC010000867.1 GCA_030425545.1 bacterium
GCCCCCCGAGGCGATGCCCGGGAGCTGCGCGAGGGCCTCGGCCGGGTTGCGTGCGGCGGGGTCCAGCTGGCCGCGCAGCACGTGGACGAAGGGCTCGTAGGGCATCGGCACGGTGGTGCAGCGCGTGACGTGCAGCTGCCACCGCGTGTCGTCCAGCGCGCGCACCTGCTCGCCCACCAGTCGGCTCTTGCCCATGCCAGCGGCGCCGATGAGAGACACCACACGCAGCTCGCCGCGCATGCGAACCCGCTGGGCGGCGCGCTTGAGCGTCGCCACCTCGAGGTCGCGGCCCACCAGCGGCACCCGCACGCCCCGCACCTCCGTGTTGGCGAAGCTGCGGTCGCGGTCGTGGCGCCGCGTCAGCAGCGCCTGGCCCTCTGCCGGTTCGTGCAGATCGAAGGGGCCGCGCAGCGCGCGCGCCGCCCCTGGACCCACCGCGATCTCGCCGTCGGCCGCGGCCTTGGCGACCATGCGCGCGCCCTCCAGGCCAGCGCCACCCGCCCACGCGGTGCCCCAGGCCACCCCCACGCCACGGGTGCCGACCAGGCCGCTCTCGATGCCCAGGCTGAGCTGCGCGCCGGTGCCGTCGAGGGCCCGCGCCAGGGTCTGTCGCAGCGCCAGCGCGGCGTCGGCGGCGGCCTCTGTCTCGTGTTCGCGCATGCCGCCGAGGCCGAAGAGGGCCGCCAGCTCGTCGCCGAGAAAGGCCAGGGGTCGGCCGCCCTCGCGCTCCACGATGGCCGAGAAGAGCTCCGGGACGTCGACGTGGCGGAGGGTCTCGTCGTGGAGGCCGGCGAGCCGCACGACGAGGGCGGCCGCGGTGACGCGGTCCAGCGCGCGCCGCCCCGGCTCGGCGCGGTGCACGGCGCGCTGGAGCGCCAGCAGCGACCCGCCGCAGCCGCCACACCAATAGCGCTCGCCTTCGCGCACGGCGCCACAGGTCGCGCAGGCCTTCAGGGGCACGGCCGCGCCGCAGCGGCCGCAGTAGCCGCCCGCCTCCGCGTGCTCGTAGCCACAGGTCTCGCAGCGCACCTGCTCGGCGCGCTGCCCACTGACGTCGTGACCAGCGGCAGTGGCCAGGGCCTCGGCGAAGGCCATGACCCCCTCCTGGCGCTGGTCGCGCTCCTTGCTCAGCGCTTGCAGGAGCACCTTCTCGACGCGCGCGAGCCGCGGGTCGTCGCCCTCTCCGGCCAAGGGCGCTGGGGTGTCGATGAGGTGAGCGATGAGCTGGCCCTGCATCGTGTCGCGGAAGAGCGGCAGCCGCCCGCTGAGCATCTGATAGGTCATCACCGCCAGGGAGTAGAGGTCGGCGCGCTCGTCGAGGGGTTGGCTCTGGATCTGCTCGGGCGACATGTAGGCTGGCGTGCCGAGCATGCCCTCGCGCCGGGTCACGGCGTTGTCGACCACGCCGCCGTAGTCGCGCGCCAGGCCGAAGTCGACCACCTTTGCGACCGTGGCGCCGGACGCCACGCGGCGCAGCAGCACGTTGCCGGGCTTGATGTCTCGGTGGATCAGCCCGAGCGCGTGGGCCTCGGCGAGACCGCTCGCCACCTGCCGCACCAACGCCACCGTCTCGTCCACGGCGAAGGCCCCCCGGCTCCGCAGCGCCGCGTCGAGGCTCTGCCCGGCGACGTACTCCATGACCAGGTACCAGGCGCCCTCGTGACGGCCGAAGCCATGCACGGCGACGACGTTCGGGTGCACCACCCGGCTCAGGGTGCGGGCCTCGCGCTCGAAGCGACCGACCGCGACCTCGTCGACCTTGTCGGGGTGCAGCAGCTTCAGCGCCACCCG
>JAUIAC010000868.1 GCA_030425545.1 bacterium
ACGGGCTGCCGTCGTCGCAGCCGAAGGGGCCCTTGCCCGGCGTCTTGGCGGGCTTGTAGAGGCACTGCTTGCCGATGAGCCCCCCGAGGTCGACCTCGACGCACCCCACCAGCGCGACGTCTTTGCGGGCCAGCGTCTGGCACGCGCCGGTCTTGGGCAGGCACACGGTCTTCGCGCAGGCGGTGTCGTCGACGGTCGGGCAGGTCACCACGGTCGCCGGGTTGGTCTGGCACTTGCCGTTCTGCAGGTTGCAAAAGGGGGTGCCGTTGCACAGGTCGCCGTCGTCCGCGTCCTTGCAGTCCTTGTCGGCCGTACACTTGCAGGTGTCCGTTCCGCCTGCGCAGCTGCCCGCCACGCAGACCTCGCCGGTCGTGCAGGCGTCGCCGTCGTCGCAGGCGCCGCCGTCTTTCACCGGCGACAGGGCACAGACGCCGGTGGACGGGTTGCACTGGTTCTTGGCGCAGTCCGAATCTGCGGCCGTCGAGCAGGTCACCACGGTCGCCGGGTTGGTCTTGCAGGTGCCTTTGCCGCCGCTCTTGTCGCAGTAGGGCACACCGGTGCACAGGTCGCCGTCGACGTCGCTGCAGTCGCTGTCCTTGTCGCACCCGCACGTGCTCTTGCCGCCGGAACATGCGCCGGCCGCGCAGGCCTCGCCGCTCGTACAGGGGTCACCGTCGTTGCACTCGGCGCCGTCGGTGAGCGGGGTGGACGCGCAGGCGCCCGTCTTCGGGTCGCAGGTCGCCTGCACGCAGGGCTTGCCCGCGTCTTTGCACACCACCGCCGAGCCGACCTTGGGCCCGCACTGATACGGGAAGGCCGAGGTGTCGCAGGCGCGCGTGCCGTTGCACTTGTCGTCGTCGTCGGGGCAGTCGGCGTCGGTCTGGCAGGCGCAGAGGTTGGTCTTGCCGGCGGTACAGGCCCCCGCCTGGCATCGGTCGCCCACCGTGCATGGGTCGCCGTCGTCGCAGACCAGGCCAGCGCTCCGCGGCGTCAGCTTGCAGGTGCCGTCCTTGGGCTGGCAGCGGTTGGCCGCGCAGGCGGTGTCCTGACTGTCGTCGCACGTGGGCACGTGGGCGGTCGACAGGGCACAGGTGCCACTCGCGCAGCGCAGCTCGCCGTTGCAGAGGTCGCCGTCGTCAAACCCAGCGCAGTCGGCGTCCGAGACGCAGCTCACGCCAACGGGCGGGTCGCCGCCACCGCAGGCGGAGAGCACAAGGGCGACGGATGCGATCAGCGCGCGCGCTCGGCTTGTCATGGGTCGGCTCCTCAGTCGGTGACGCGCCCGTCGCGCGTCGGTCGTCTCAGCTGGGGTTGAGCCAGGCCTCGGTCCCGTCTGGCTCCGGCGCCGCGCCGCGCGTGATGCTGCTGTCGCGATAGGCGTGGTTGCGCGCGCGCTGCATCGCGCCGAGCGGCCTGAACTCGGTCGGCGCGTGCCAGGGATCGAAGACCAGCGACTCGACGAAGTCCGCCAGCCCCTCCGGCTGTCCGTCGGTCTCCACACGCGGGATGTCCAAGGTCGCGACGGTGACCCAGGGCGAGTCGGCCTCGAGCCACTCGACCGTGTTGTCCTCGACCGGCGTCTGCGCTGGGTCGACATACGGCTGCACACGAAAGGCATACGACAGCCCACCCCTGGCCAGCCGGCCGGCGAGCTCGTCGCGGTAGCCGTCCGGTGTCGTCACGCGATCCGCCTCCGCCGGCGCGGCTGGCACGAAGCTGTACTTCACGGCGTAGTCGCCCCAGCGGATCGGCAGCGCGGAGTAGAAGGTCGGCGCGGCGAGGCTGTCGA
>JAUIAC010000869.1 GCA_030425545.1 bacterium
GACGCGGAGCGCACCGTGCACGACCGCTGGCGCAACCTGGTGGTGGCGGCCACAGGCACGGGCAAGACCGTGGTGGCGGCGCTCGACTACCGCCGGCTGCGCGAGCAGTTCGGCGCGCTCAAGCTGCTCTTCGTGGCGCACCGCAAGGAGATCTTGCGGCAGAGCTTGGGCACCTTCCGTCAGGTGATGCGCGACGGCAGCTTCGGCGAGCTGCTGGTCGCGGGCGACAAGCCGGCGGACTGGGACCACGTCTTCGCCTCGATTCAGTCGCTCTCGCGGCTGGAGACCCTGCCGGCGGACCACTTCGACGTCGTCATCATCGACGAGTTCCACCACGCTGGGGCACGCACCTACCAGCACCTGCTCGAGCGCCTCCGCCCGCAGCTGCTGCTGGGGCTGACCGCCACCCCCGAGCGCGCCGACGGGCTCGACGTGCTGGGTTGGTTTGGCGGCCGCATGGCGGTGGAGCTGCGGCTGTGGGACGCCCTCGACCAGCAGCTGCTCTGCCCCTTTCAGTACTTCGGCGTCAGCGACAACACCGACCTGCGGGGCCTGGCCTGGCGGGCGGGCAACTACGACACCCTCGCGCTCGAGCGGCTCTACACCGGCGACGACGCGCGGGTGGCCTTGGTGCTCGCGGCGCTGCGCCGGCAGATCCCCGACCCCACCGCCATGCGCGCCATCGGCTTCTGCGTCAGCCAGAGGCACGCCGTGTTCATGGCCCAGCGCTTCACCGAGGCCGGCGTCCCCTCCGCAGCGGTGCTGGGCACGACCGACCACGACGCCCGCGACGCCGCCCTGCGCAAGCTGGCCGCCGGAGAGCTGAACGTGCTCTTCGCCGTCGACATCTACAACGAGGGCGTCGACGTGCCGGCGGTGGACACGCTGCTCATGCTGCGCCCCACCAACAGCGCCACAGTCTTCCTGCAGCAGCTCGGCCGCGGCCTGCGCCTGGCGGACAACAAACCCTGCTGCACGGTGCTCGACTTCATCGGCCTGCAGCACCGCAGCTTCCGCTTCGACCTGAAGGTTCGAGCTCTGACCGGTGGCACCCGCAAGGCGGTGCAGGAGGGTGTGGAGCGGGGCTTTCCGCACCTGCCGGCGGGCTGTCACATCCACTTCGACCGCGCCGCCCAGCGGGTGGTGCTGCAGGGCATCCGCGACGCCCTGCCGCGGACAGTGCGCGGGCTCGAGGACGAGCTGCGTCGTCTGGGTCCACAAGCCACGCTCGCCGAGTTCATCCGCGAGGTGGGGCTGGAGCTCGAGGACCTCTACCGCTCCAAGCGCTCGTTCACCGAGCTGCGCCGCCGCGTGGGCTTCGCGCCGCCGCCGGAGCGCGACGACCGCAAGCTGCTCGCGCGGCTACAGACCCTGCTGCACATCGACGACCGCGAACGGGTGTCGACTTACCTGCGCTGGCTCGCCGACGACACGCCGCCCGACGTCGCCACGGTCAGCGAGCGCGACCGTCGCCGGCTGACCATGCTGCACTTCTGCCTGCGCGGGCACGACAAGGCGTGGCGAGACCTGGGCGCCTCGATCCGCGACCTCTGGCGCCACCGCGCGGTGCGAGAGGAGCTCTGCGCGCTGCTCGAGCTGCTGAGCCAGCGCGCCACGACGGTGACCCACCCCCTCGGCCTGCTCGCGCCGGTCCCGCTGCGCGCCCACGCCCGCTACACCCGCGACGAGCTCCGCGCAGCCCTCGGCGACCTGGAGGCGGCCCGGCCGAGCAGCCACCAGACCGGCGTGCACTGGAGCAAGCGGAACCAGACCGACGTGTTCTTCGTG
>JAUIAC010000870.1 GCA_030425545.1 bacterium
CGCGTGGACTTCGCCCGCTTTGATGTCGAGGTTCAGGCCCTTGAGGATGGCCTTGCCGTCCACCTTCACCTTGAGGTTTCGAATCGAGAGCATGTCGCGCTCCGCTTGGGGGCTGTGGCCCCGGTGGCTGTGGCGGACACCGCTGGTGTCGCGCAGGGGATCCGCCGCTCGGCGGTCTGGGAGAGGGAGAGACAGGGGCGGACGTGCCGCTCAGCCAACCGCGCCTTCGAGGCTCACCTCGAGCAGCTTCTGAGCCTCGACCGCGAACTCCATGGGCAGCTCGCGGAAGACGTCCTTGCAGAAGCCATTGACGATGAGGTTGACCGCGTCTTCGGGCGTGAGACCGCGCTGCAAGAGGTAGAAGAGCTGGTCTTCGCTGATCTTGGACGTCGACGCTTCGTGCTCGAGCTGCGCGGTGGCGTTGCGCACCTCGATGTAGGGCACCGTGTCGGCGATGGCGGTGTCGCCCATGAGCAGGCTGTCGCACTGCGTGTAGTTTCGCGCACCTGCGGCGCTCTTCAGGATCTTGACCTGGCCGCGGTAGGTCTGCTGACCATGGCCGGCGCTGATGCCCTTGGAGACGATGGTCGACTTCGTGTTCTTGCCGATGTGGATCATCTTCGTGCCGGTGTCGGCCTGCTGATAGTTGTTGCTCAGCGCGACCGAGTAGAACTCACCGACGCTCTCGTCGCCTTGCAGGATGCAGCTCGGGTACTTCCAGGTGACCGCCGAGCCGGTCTCGACCTGGGTCCAGCTGATCTTGCTCTGAAAGCCCCGGCAGGCGCCGCGCTTGGTGACGAAGTTGTAGATGCCGCCCTTGCCGTTCTCGTCGCCTGGGTACCAGTTCTGCACGGTGCTGTACTTGATGGCGGCGCGCTCATGGGCCACCAGCTCGACCACGGCGGCGTGCAGCTGGTTCTCGTCCCGCATGGGAGCGGTGCAGCCCTCGAGGTAGCTCACGTAGCTGTCGTCGTCGGCGATGATGAGCGTGCGTTCGAACTGCCCGGTGTTGGCCGCGTTGATGCGGAAGTAGGTCGACAGCTCCATCGGGCAGCGGACGCCCTTGGGGATGTAGACAAAGGAGCCGTCGGAGAACACGGCCGCGTTGAGGGCTGCGTAGTAGTTGTCGGTGTGCGGCACGACGCTGCCGAGGTAGCGCTGGACCAGGTCCGGGTGGTTCTTCACCGCCTCGCTGAAGGGGCAGAAGATCACGCCGACCTTGCCCAGCTGCTCCTTGAAGGTGGTGACCACGCTGACGCTGTCGAAGACCGCGTCCACCGCCACGCCGGACAGGCGCGCGCGCTCGTGCAGCGGCACGCCCAGCTTGTCGTACGTGCCGATGAGCTTGTCGTACTCGATGCGCTCCTCGGGGCTCAGGTCCTCGAGCCGCTTGGGCTCCTTGATCTTCGGCGCCGAGTAGAAGCAGACCTCGTCGAGGTTGATGTCCGGGTACTTCACGTGGGCCCAGGTGGGCTCGGTCAGGGTCAGCCAGTGGCGGTAGGCCTTGAGCCGGTAGTCCAGAAGCCACTCGGGCTCGTCCTTCTTCGCCGAGATGAAGCGCACCGTGTCTTCGGAGAGGCCGGGCGGCGCCGTGTCCGACTCGATGTCCGTGACGAAGCCGGCGTCGTAGCCGCGGCGGGTGAACGCGTCGATGGTCTCCTGCGTGCTCGTCTGTGCGGTGGCGGGCGCGGGCTGCGTCTTCGGCTGCGGGCTCACGTTCATCGGCGTCTCCGGTCGTCGAAACCTGTGGACTCGTTGGATGCGCGCTAAAGGCGACCGATTCGGTCC
>JAUIAC010000871.1 GCA_030425545.1 bacterium
GCCGCGCGCGCACGCTCAAGCGGCTCGTGCAGGGCATCGGCAAGGACAACCCGAGCAAGCTGAGCTCGTTCAACAAAGACACGGGCGAGTCGATCTTCTTCGACCGCCTGGGCACCAAGGGCGTCGAGCGCAGCACCGAGCTGGCGCTGCTGGCGCTGCAGCAGACCTTCGACTTCCTCGCCGGACCGCCGGGCAAGGAGCCGGGCTCGGGCGGCCTGGGCACCGCCGACCCGACGCAGTGGCTGTGGGGCTTGCGGCATCAGGCCAAGTTCGAGTCGACCATCGCGGACTTCTTCGGCACCGACGAGAGCTTCAGCTTCGTCACCGACCAGTTCGCCATCAACACCGACAAGCTGCCCCTGGCCGACAAGATCGACGGCAAGGACCCGCGCAAGGACCTCAAGTGGTTCCCGCGGCAGGGCGACGCATTCACCGTCGACGCGGCGGGCGGCACCAAGACCACCAAGTGGCACTACGGCTCGGGCCCGGTGTTCCGCATGGTCATCGGCCTGAAGCAGGGCGAGGTCAAGGGCGTGAACGTCATCCCCGGCGGGCAGTCGGCGCTGACCAAGAGCGAGTGGTTCTCAGACCAGGCCGCCATGTGGCTGGCCAACAAGACCGTGCCGCTGCACTTCAGCGTGGCGGACGTGGTCAAGCACGCCACGGGCCGAACGGCCTTCGCACCCGCGGGAAAGTAGCCGACACCTAAGCGCAAATCCGTGGTCGGTGCGCTCCTGCGACAAAATGTCCGGTATTTCCCCCGGCGAGCTGAGCGACAACTTGACGCACAACGTGACACCCAGCGGCCCGCCGACCCCGGCGGAGCAGGCGCTGCTCGACTTCGCCCAACGCTACCCGGCGACCCATGTCGACCTGCCGTGGGGCCACCACGCGGTGAAGGTCGGCGGCAAGAAGGCCTTCCTCTTCCTCAGCAAGGGAGGCGCGCGGCTCACCGGGTCGGTGAAGCTCGGCGTCACCGCGGCCGAGGCGCTGCAGCTGCCCTTTACGGAGCCCACCGGCTACGGGCTGGGCCGCCACGGCTGGGTGAGCTTCGACGTGCCGCTCGACGACGTGCCCTTCGGCCTGCTCGAGGAGTGGGTGGACGAGAGCTACCGCACCGTGGCGCTCAAGCGCTACGTCAAGCAGCTGCCGCCCGAGGGGCCGCCGCCTGTGACGTCGGGGAGCTAGGCAAGGCCGGAGCTTGAGGGCTGGCTGCGCGCCGCGCGGTCAGCGCTCGGTGGAGAACGAGGGCCGCAGGCTGCGCGTGCCCGGAAATCGCACCACCAGGTCCCACACGCCGAGCCGGGCGTCGAGGGGGATCGCCACTTTGGCGTTGAAGCGACCGCCCTTGCCGGTGACCGCCGTGCCGATCTGCCGGCCGTCGTTGGGGTCGCGCGGACGCACCAGCCAGACCTCGAGCGGCTGCTTGGCGACCTTCTTGGCCGGGCCCTCGAGCCGGCCGCTGAGCTTCAGCACCTCGCCCACCCAAGCTTGGGCCGACGCGCGAAAGTGGACGCGGGTCGGCGCCCGCGGATCGGGCGGCGGGCTCGGGGCGCCAGGGGGCTGAGGCGTCTGGCGGTCAGCGCCGGGGGGGGTGCGCGGCGCGGCCAACGCCTGGGCACGGCGGCGCAGCCACGCCTTCCGCTCCGCGCTCTCGTGGGAGGCCTTGGCTTGTTGTGCGGCCGCAGCTGCCGGGGCGCCACCGGGCTCGCTGGCCGCGCCCGGCTGCGGCGCCTTCGCTGCGGCAGCCCCCTGACCCGGCGCGGGACGCGGCGCGAAGGACT
>JAUIAC010000872.1 GCA_030425545.1 bacterium
AGCTTGTGAATGCGGATCCACTCGATGGACTTCCCCGTGTTGTACGCCTCGTGGATCTTCTTGATCTCGGGCGAGTCGGGCTTCACCAGCTTGTGGCAGTTCATGCAGACGTTCACCGGCGGGACGCCGGCGTGCCGACTCTTCTCCGCGCCGAAGTGGCAGTACTTGCACTCGATGCCCAGCTCACCGGCGTGAAGCCGGTGGGAATAGGCGATCGGCTGCACGGGTTGGTAGCCCTTGTGGTAGCTCGGAATTTGCTGCGGAATCTGGTCGCAGCCGGTGCTCATGAGAGCCACGGCGAGGACGGCGAGCAGACCGACGCAGGTCGCAGAACGTGCGCGCATCATCGGGTGATCCCCTCCTGCCGGCCAGGGAGGAGGCCTCGTCGCGGGGAAGTCACCGCAGCGGAGACCGGGCTGTGTCCGTCACCCTGGTGAGTCCGCCTGCGGGCTCACGGTCCTCGGGTTTCGGGGTTGCCACGAAGGGTGGCCGGCTGGGAAAAACCGCGCCCCCTCCACGAGGCCGCGGCGGGGCCCTTATCCACGAAAACGTCCTGCAAGTCCAGTGGCCGCGCCTTGAAAAGTGACGCGCCAAGAGCCCTGCGCAAACGAGGACGTAGACACCTTTGCCCAGGAGGGGGCCCCGACTCGGGTCGCGCCGACGCCAGCGGCCATGACGCAGGGCGTCACGATGTGAAGGTCGGTGCGCGCAGCCAGGGGCCGCGCAACGGGCCGACGACGAGGTCGCCTTGGCCTGAAGACGGGGCGCAGAGGGTCGGTGCGTGACCCGCGACACCGCGGCGAGACGGCGCAGCGAGACGGCGCGGCGAGACGGCGCGGCGAGACGGCGCGGCGAGACGGGCCCTGGGGCCCCGGCCGGCTCCGCTACTCGGGCTCGGTGCGGCCGGCGTTCTGCACGCGGTGGTAGCGCAGGTCGGTGCTGCCCCGGACCTGCCCGGCGTCGCCCGCGGTCTCGGAGTAGAGCAACACGCGGCGGTGGCCCGAGGCGCGCGCGACGTCCAGGGCGACCTCGGCCCGGGTGTAGAGCTCCATGCCTTCGCTCGAGTCGCCGGGGAAGACGCCCACGCCCGCCGTGAAGGTGACGCGATCGGTCTCGGGTCCGCAGGCCTCGAGGGTCTCGGGCTGCAGGGTGAGCCCCTTCCACAGCTGGTAGAGCAGCTTGCGCGCCTCGAACGCGGTGATGTGGTGCAAGATCAGGCCGAAGCGGTCGTCGCCGAGCCGCGCGACCGTGTCGCTGCGGCGCAGCACCCGCTGCAGGTGGGCCGCCACGTCCTTGAGCACCCGGCGCACCACCTCGCGGCCGCGCTCCGACTCGAGGCGACGCATGTGGTCGAGGTCGAGCACCGCCACGGCCATGGGCATGCCCGCGCGCGACGACAGCCGCACGGTCGGGTCGAGACGGGAGAAGAAGACCTGCTGCGTGGCCAGGCCGGTCAGCGGATCCACCGCCGCGAGGCTGTGGTGCACCTCGCGGGCCCGCACGCGGCCCGTGAGTCGCGCGGCCCCGGCGGCGGGGTCGATCGCCTCGGTGAGCACCTCGTCGAAGCCCGCGCCCACACAGGCGGCGACGACGTCTGCGTCGCAGCTGGGGATCCACAGGGCGGTGACCGGCATCACCGTGGGCGATCGTTCGCAGGCGTGCATCCACAGCTCGGCGATGCGCTCGGCCGTCGGCTCGCTCTGGACCGCGAACACCACCGCCGACGCCCCCCCGAGAAAGGCCTCCATGGCCTCGGTGCCCGGCTCCGCGTGCCCCACGGTGA
>JAUIAC010000162.1 GCA_030425545.1 bacterium
GGTCCTTGCGGGTGACCTCGGTGCCGGCGCTCTTGGCCTCTCCGTAGATGCTCTCGGCCTGCTCGATCATCAGCCGCATCATCTCTTCGTTGCGGGTGACGCGGGACTGCCCGGCGAAGTGCAGGTGATACTGGGCGTGGACGCCCTCGAGGCGGTCCTGGAGGGAGTTGAGCAGCGCGGCGGTCATGGGAGCTCCGAGTGTCGATTGGAAGTCGGGCGCGCCTTGATTCGCGCCGGCCCCGCGCTTCAGCGCGGGAGTGCGTCAGGTCGCAGGCGGGGCTGCGTGAGGTCGGCAAGGTAAGTGCACCGCACGGTGTGTCAACGGTCACTCCGAGGCCGTGCGCGCGCCGAGGGCGCGACGATTTGCCACGGGGGCGCGACGATTTGCCACAGGTGGTCGCGGTCCGAGATGCGCACACTGCTCCCGCAACAACCGCGGCGCTCGCCGCACAGGAGCCCCACATGCACCGCACATCGTCTGTCGCGCGCCGCGCGCTCGCACTCCTGATCTTTGTGGCCGCGGCCGTCGCGCTCGCTGGCTGCGGCAGCGACACCGGCGCGGACGCCGGCTGCAAGGCCGGGGACAAGAAGTGCGTCGGCGGCGAGCTGGCCACGTGTGGCGACGACGGCACCTTCGGCGCGCCGGTGGCCTGCACCGCGCCGCAGCAGTGCCACGCGGTCGACGGCAAGGTGGACCACTGCATGGTGTTCGCAGACGGCATGAGCCACAGCGACGGCATGAGCCACGGCGACGGCATGGCGCACGGCGACGGCATGGCGCACGGCGACGGCATGGCGCACGACGACGGCATGGCGCACGGCGACGGCATGGCGCACGGCGACGGCATGGCGCACGGCGACACGAAGTAGCCACGCTGCGTGCCCCGCGCTGGCTGAGCCCCGATCGCCTCGGGTCCGAAGCCAGGCTCCTAAGGGATCTGCAGCACCACCTTGCCGAAGACCGCGCGATCCTCGAGCAGCGTCATGGCCTCCGCGCCCTCGCTGAGCGGCCGCACGGCGCCCACCACGGGCACCAGCCGGCCCTGCGCTGTCAGGGTCAACACCCGCTCGAACTCCCGCCGCGTGCCCATGGTCGACCCCAGCACCTCGATGCTGTGGAAGAAGATCTTGCGCAGGTTCAGCGTCACCTCGTGCCCGGCCGTGGCGCCGCAGGTCACCAGGCGGCCGCCGCGCTGCAGAGCCCGCACGCTCCCGTCCCAGGTCGCCGCGCCGACGTGCTCGAACACCACGTGAACGCCGCCAGGACAGGCCCGGCGCGCGTGGCGGGGCCAGTCGCCGTCGTCGGTGCGCAGCACCCGGTCGGCGCCGAGCTCGATGGCGCGTAGCTCGTCGCGATCCCGCCGCACGGTCGCGATGACCCTGGCCCCCAGCAGCTTGGCCACCTGCACGCCGGCTGAGCCGACGCCGCTGCCCGCGCCGTGGACGAGCACCGTCTCGCCCGGCTGCACGCGCGCGCGGTCGGTCAGCATGTGCCACGCGGTGATGAAGGTCGTGGGCATGCTCGCGCCCTCTTCGAACGAGAGCGCCTCCGGCAGCGGCAGCACCTGGCTCGCTGGCAGGTTGCGGTAGGTCTGCGCGCAGCCGTCGACGTGCTCGCCGAGCAGCCCGAACGAGCGGCACAGCTGTGGCTGCGCCTCGCGGCAGCGCGTGCAGTGGCCGCAGCTCAGCACCGGGTACACCGCCACGCGCGCCCCTGGGCGCAGGTGGGGCACGTCGGGCACGCCCTCGCCCACGGCGTCGATCTCACCCGCACCGTCGGCGCAGGGGACCATGGGCACGGGCCAGTGGTCGGCTGGGATGCCCTTGCGCACCCACAGATCGAGGTGGTTGAACGCCGCGGCGCGCAGCCGAACGCGCACCTCGCCGGGGGCCGGCGCAGGGGTGACGCGCTGCTCCAGCTGCATCACCTCGACGCCGCCGTGGCCTGTGGTGACCAGCGCCGTCCCGGTGACGGCGGTCGACGGGAGGGGGGCCGTGGGAGAGAGGGCTTGGGACATCGAGCGCTCCGGGCAGGAATCGCGGCCGCTCCGCCGGGGTTCTTCCGCTACAGGTGCCCCGAGCCGCCGCCGAGCTGGACCTTGCGCGACACGCTAGGGGGCGTCAACGTGAACGCCGACGCGGCGCGACGGATCGTACAAGGCCCACGGGGGCGCGGTCCGCGACACGGGAGCGGCATGGACGAGGATCTGCACAACTCCGGCCACGCGGCGCCGCCCGCGCCTGCGTCGCGCTCTCAGCTGTGGCGCGTGGTGGGCGTCGTGGCGCTGGCCCTGTCCGGGGTCGTCGCCTGGTTTGCGGTCAAGGCCGCGAATCATCGGGCCGCGGCGGAGCTGGTGGCGCAGGCGCAGGCGGCGCTCGACGCGGGCGACACGGCGACAGCGCACAGCCGGCTGCTGGTCGCGGCGCAGAAGGATCCCGAGCGCGCGGACCTGGTCTTTGCGCGCGGGCGGCTGGCGCTCGCCAAGGGCGACGACACCCTGGCGCTCAAGCTGCTCCGGCGGTCCGCAGGCGTCGCCGCGGCCGAAGACTGGACGGGCGCCGACCGTGGGCGCCTCGCGCTCGCGCTGGCGGACGCCGAGGCGCGCGCTGGCGAGCTCGACCGCGCCCTCCAGGCCAACGACAGCGGGCTCGCGCGGCTCACGGACCTGGTCGACAGCCACCTCGACCAAGACGGGCTGCGCGGCGACGGTCGCAGCGCCGGAGCTGACGCCTCCGAGGCCCCGGGCGTCGTCCAAGGGCTGGCCCTGCTGGCGCAGCGCGGCCGGCTCGCCGGTCGACGTGCGGCCGACCTGCACAGCGGCGGCGACACCGCCGCGGCGACTCGGGTGCTGGAGGCGGCGGAGACCCGCATCTCGGGCACCGTGTGCACCGGGACCCACCGCGTGTACTGCCGTGGCGTGCGCGCCGAGCTGCGCGAGAAGGCCATGGCGCCGGTGCGCGGCGCCCGCACGCGGGTCCGCATCGACCAGGCGTTGGCCCTGGTCCGCAAGAAGCAGTTCGACGAGGCCATGGACCTGGCCAACGACGCCCACGAACAAGCCGCCGAGGAGGCCAAGCGCGGTCCGAGCCCGGCCGCCAAGGCCATGGCTCAAGACGCGGCCCAGGTCGCCTACGCCGTCCACGTGGCCTGGGGCCAGACGCTGGAGGAGGAGCGCGCTTGGGGGGACGCACGCAAGCAGTTCGAGGCCGCGGAGAAGCTGTGGAAGGCCGGTCAGCTCGCCCAGGCGGGGGTGGCGCTCGAGGGCGGCCAGCCGCCGCACGCGGCGGGGCTGCAGCGCGCGCGCACGCTCGACGGGCTGCTCGACGAGACCGACAGCACGCTCGACAAGGCGGCCGCGCTCCTGGCCCCGGTCGGAGGCGACAAGCTCGGCATCGGCGACGCGGCGCGGAGGCGCTTTCACGACGCGCTGAAGCAGCGCCCGCTCGACCCGCGCACCTACGCCGAGGAGGCCCTGACCCGGGTGCGCGCCGCGCGGGTGGCCAACAGCGACACCACCGTCATGACCGCGGTCCAAGCTGAGGCCGAGCGCTACCTCGACGCCAGCCAGAAGGTGATCCCAGGGGACCCCATGGGCCGCTTCTACAAGGGCGTGCTGGCGTTCATGGCCGGCTACCCCAAGCGAGGCCTCGACGGCATGCGCGCGGCCTACAAGGCGGGCTACACCGGGCGCGCCGCCGAGCTCTATCTGGCCGAGACCCTGAGCCTGCGCGACCAGCACGGCGAGGCCCTCACGCACTGGAAGAAGGCCCTGGCCGCCGATAGCGCCGACACCTACGTCGGCCGCCGCACGGTCGAGGCGCTCGTCGCCCAGGGCAAGGTTCAGGAGGCCCGCAAGCTGGTGGTGCGCATGCTCGAGGAGCGCGCGCTGGACCGGGATCTCATCGAGGCGCAGGTGCTCGTGTACCTGCACGCCCGCGACCACGACGCCCTGCGCAAGGTGCTGCTCTTCGACCGCATGCACCTGTCGCAAGACGCGCCCGACGCGGTCAAGCGCAGCCGGCGGATCACCGACGCCGTCTACAACAAGCTCGGGGACCGCGTGCACACCGACATCATGCGGCCTGGCGAGGAGCTGCTCGACCGGCTCTACGCCTACAGCATCCCAGCTGACGGTGCCCATCTCGCCGCCAAGAAGCGCGTGCAGTCCGCGATCCTGGTGCTCACCACCCAGGGTCTGGTGGTGCTGCGCTGGGACGCGTCCAAGGACTATCGCAAGGAGATCGAGCGCGGCGCGAGCCTGTTCAAGCGGGCCTCGCGGGTCGGCTTGAAGCTCGGGGGCGAGCTGGCAGGGCTCAACGTGGGCGACGGGCTGGAGAAGCTCGCCCAGCTGCTGGACCTGCTGCCGGAGTCGCGCTCAGCGAAGAAGCCGAAGGAGAGCCTGCTCGACAGCAGCGTGGGCCTGGTCATCGACTCTCTGGAGCTCTACGACACCGTGCGCGGCGACTTCGAGCTCTCGGTGCAGGCGACGGACGTGCGGGTCCACCGCATCCCCAAGGGCAGCGTGGTGGCGTGGGACCTCGTCCCGGTGGACAGCGACAAGGGGCTCTACGCGGTGCTGGCGCGCACGCGCGACGGTCTGAGCCCTTGGAAGACCGACTCCGACAGGCTGCTCGTGCAGACCGACCGACCCGCGCGGCTGCGGGCCTATCTGCAGCACGTGCTGCAGGCGCCGGCGAAGTAACGGCCGCGGGGCTCAGTTCAGCGCGCAGCTGCCCTCTTGGAAGGTCGATCCCGCCTGTCCGAAGAAGCCTGCAGCCTGCGCGTACGAGACGCCGCTCTTGCACACGGTCAGCAGGTTGTGGAGCTTGGGCGCCTTGCCTTGGCCGATCCAGTTCAAGTGACCGATCTTCGGCTGGTTGCGGAGCTCGAACGCCTTGAGCGTCGTCAGCAGCGGAAAGTTGAGCATGTCGGAGGTCATGTCGCCGTTGTCCGCGATCTTCAGCAGGTTGGAGATCTGGATGAGCTTGAGCGCGCGGACCGACGTGGTCTTGGGCTGGTTGCTCACCGTCACCGAGCCGGCGAAGGTCGCGCCGCCGAGGTCGACGCTGGTCATGTTGGTGTTGCCGTCGAACACGAGGTTGCCCGAGAAGGTGCCCGCGCCGGGGAAGGCGATGCCCTTGAGCTGCGTGTTGTGCTGCACGGTCACGTCGCCACCGATGTCTTCGAGCTTGGCGAACGTCGGCACGCTGGTGAGCTTGCTCATGCCGTAGATGCGCAGCGTGCCGACCTGCCGCAGGTTGGCGAAGCCCGGGATGGTCTGCATGCGGTAGTTGTTCTCGATGGTGAGCCCCAGCGTGATCTGGGACAGGCTCGGGAAGGACGGCGCATGGGTCAGGGGCACACCGCTGATGATGAGCTCTTTGACGTTTTGGAGCGCGGGCAAGATGGTCATCTTGCTGCCGTCGTCCTGACCGGCCTTGATGGTGAGACGACCCTGGATCGACCGGGTCATCGCCAGCAGCTCCGTCGGGGAGTCCTTGGTCTTCCAGGTCTCCGTGACGTTGCCCTGGATGGAGCACTCGCCGTCGTACCCGCCCGGCTGGGTGACGTCGTTGAGGAAGAGGTTGCCCTTGAAGGTCCCCGCCTTGCAGGCGGGAGCGTCGACGCCGCCGCCACCGCCGGAGCTCTCGTCGGGCACCAAGCTCGGATCGATGGGTGGCGTGTCGATCTCGGGTAGGAAGCAGCCGGACATCGCCAGCAGCCCACAGACACAGGCCAGCCGCGCCGTCTGGCGCCACGCGCTTCGCAGATCAGAACGCATAGCCCACCCCCAGTCGAAACACGCCCTCGTAGGCTTCACGCTTGGTCGAGCCGAAGGGATCCAGGCCGTTGTAGAGCTGCTTGCTCGCGTTGCCGCCGCTCGACTGCTCCTCCTCGCGCTGGCTCTTCATCCACTCCACGAACACCAGGAAGGCGTTGCCGCGGCCTCTGGGCCGGAAGTACACGGTCCCGCGGGCTGTGGCCATGTTCACCGACGCGTTGGTGTCGGCGATGGACGCGCTCGCGGCCCCCGGGTACCAGACATAGTTGCCTTCGATGGCGATCTTGCGAGACAGGCGAAACGCGGCCTGCAGCTTCAGGTAGGTGTACGCCACTTGCCAGTTGATGCCGAAGCCCGGCGAGAAGCCCAGCTGCAGCTTGTCGCCGCCGCCGCGGAACCAGCGGAACAGCGTCACCGGGAAGCCGACCGAGAGGTGCATCGGAAAGCCGATGTCGCCCAGGATGGTGTCGCTGTCTTTGTAGCCGATGCCGTCGTAGCCCATGCCCATGTCGAACTCGAGGCCGGCGAGGTTGCCGAGGGGAGAGCCCTTGCCGAAGAAGGCGCCGGAGAACTGAAAGTAGAGCTGGTTGCCGCTGTTGTTCCAGCGCTCGCCGCGGCCAAAGTAGCCCTCGACGCGCATGTTGTGGTTCAGGCCGACCCAGCCGATGTCCTTGGCGGCAGCGGTAGCGGGCGGCAGCGCGACGAGGGTCGCGAAGATGAGCAGGGCGCCGAGGAGGCGCGTGGACCGTGTCATGGCGTCCTCCTAGAAGCGTGCGCCGGCGGAGGCTACGAAGCCGAAGACGCCGGAGGTGAGGGATGGGGTGCTGGCCGCGGCCTCGACATAGAGCCGGCGGAAGAGCGTGGTGTTCAAGCCGATGCGCAGCGGCATGCCCGCGACGTCGGCCTCGGTGGTGTTGGCGCCCCTGGAGGAGCCGGTGGTGTCGCTGCCGCGGGTGTGGCCGAGCCAGTTCCACTCCCACAGGCCGTAGATGTTCACCGGCCCGACCGCGTAGGTGAGCCGGATTGGGACGCCGAAGTAGGCCCAGTGTGTCACCAGGTACTTGCCGTCTTTGTGCGCGGCGCTGTCGACGCTGCCGAAGCCGATGCCGAAGTCGACCATGCCCCGCGCGCGCTGGCCGCGGCCGCTGACCTTCACGCCGCCGGCCATCATCGTGACCTTGTAGCCTGAGGAGTCGCCGCCCAGGTTTCGCGAGTAGATCTCGAGGTCGAAGCTCTGGCCGGGGCGGGTGAAGGCCCGAGCGGCGTCGTTGCTGGCCGCGCGGCTCATGGCGTTCTTCTCCGCCTGCGAATAGTAGGTCGTGCGCGTGTAGCGGTAGCTGCCCTCGGTCCAGCTCTCGTAGGACTTCGGCCCGGAGGCAGCCGCAGCGGCGCTGAGCATGCGCATGATCGCGAAGATGGTGCCGGTGATGAAGCCGTTGCGCTCGTAGTAGCGAAAGCCGTAGGCCTGCATGCCGACCTTGTGGCCGCGGGACCAGAGGTTGAAGTCGCCGCTCTGGTTGAGGATCAAGCCCGCGGTGGCGCTGTAGCTGTGCAGCAGGCCACGTCCGTCTTCGACCAGCGTGAGTCGTCGGCGGGCGTGGCTGGTGGCGGGGGTCGCCAGGGTGCCCGCGACGACGGCCGCAGCGAGCAGCCAGGCCGCCGTGCGGGTGAGAGATCTGGGGGTTGTCATCACGCCTCCGTGGAGCCTGTCACCGTCTTCTGCGACCACACGCGCGGCAGCGCGAGGCGTGCCGGGGCGTTGAACAGTGGAGACAGACGGCGTTCATCATTGACCCACGACGGAGCAAGTCAAGGGTCCGCTACCAGGGCGGCTCCGAGGACGTGCGCGGACGTGCAACCCCCCGCGGGTCGCGTGTGGCGTGGGCCTCCTCTCCTCTGAAGGGTGTGACGCAGGAGCGCTCAATCCGATCTCTGAGTCGAAGGCCGCCTCTCCCGCGGCGCCGCGCCGCCCTCGCCACCGACCAGCGGCGCGTCGGCGACATCGTGGAAGTTTTGGGGAGATCCGCGGGTTGTGCCCCTCCCCACCTTGCCCAGCGCAGAGTGGCCCCCTAGATTGCCGGTCCGCCTCTCTGCCGGCGGCGTGGGCGCGCGCGCCTGACGTCGCAGCGACAAGAGGAGCGACCGAAGCGTGCGCGCCACACATGGCGACACCCACACGAGCCAGCGGAGGGCTTGCATATGCCATCGTTTCAGGACCACCTCGACGCCATCAAGGCCGAGATCGAGGAGATCACCCCCGCCGAGGTGCACGAGAAGATCGAGGCCGGTGAGGACTTTCACCTCGTGGACATCCGCGAGCGCGACGAGTGGGAGAACGGCTTCGTGCCCGGCGCCAACCTGCTCGGCCGCGGCCACCTCGAGGCCCGCATCGGCAACGTCGCCTTCAACCCGGACGACGAGGTGGTGCTCTACTGCGCCGGTGGCGTCCGCTCTGCGCTGGCCACCCACGCCCTCGAGCAGATGGGCTACGTGAACGTGAAGTCCATGTCCGGCGGCTTCTCCAAGTGGGCGCAGAACAGCTTCCCCGTGGCGACGCGGCGCTCCCTCACCGCCGACCAGATGGCCCGCTACAGCCGCCATCTGCTGATGCCCGAGGTCGGCGAGGAGGGGCAGCTCAAGCTGCTCGACGCCAAGGTCCTGCTCATCGGCGCTGGCGGGCTTGGTAGCCCGACCGCCATGTACCTCGCCGCGGCCGGCGTGGGCACCCTCGGCATCGTCGACGGCGACACGGTGGACATGTCGAACCTGCAGCGTCAGCTGCTGCACCGCGAGGAGAGCGTCGGCGTGCTCAAGGTCGACAGCGCCGAGCAGACCCTGCGGGGCATCAACTCCGACATCACCATCAATAAATACCCATGGCGCATCGACAGCAGCAACGTCATGGACCTCTTCCGCGAGTACGACATCGTGGTCGACGGCTGCGACAACTTCCCCACGCGCTACCTGGTCAACGACGCCTGCTACATGCTCAACATCCCGAACGTGCACGGCTCGATCTTCCGCTTCGAGGGCCAGGTCACGGTGTTCAAGCCCAACGAGGGCCCCTGCTACCGCTGCCTCTACCCCGAGCCCCCGCCCCCCGGCATGGCCCCGTCGTGCGCTGAGGCCGGCGTGCTCGGCATCCTGCCCGGCATCATCGGCGTCGCGCAGGCCATCGAGACCATCAAGCTCATCCTCGGCATCGGCGAGCCGCTGGTCGGCCGCCTGCTGACCTTCGACGCGCTGAGCATGGGCTTCCGCACGCTGAACATCCGCCGCGACCACGACTGCCCGCTCTGCGGCACGCACCCGACCGTGACGGAGCTCATCGACTACGAGCAGTTCTGCGCCGTGCCGGCCCTGTAGCTGCGGCCCTACCGCCGAACGCGCCGTGTTGTCGCGTATTTCCCCCGGCGAGCTGAGCGACATTTTGTCGCGTATTTGCCCCGGCGAGCTGAGCGACATTTTGTCGCGTGAGGCGCAGGGCCACGGCGGCGCTACTTGGCTTTCACGACGTTGGTCAGCGTGCCCACGTGTTGCACCGTCACGCTCACCGAGTCGCCGTTGTTCAGGGCGAAGGTCTTGCCGGGCGTCCCGGTGAAGATGACGTCGCCGGGGTGCAGCGTCATCACGCTACTCGTGAACGCGATGATCTTCTTGATGCTGTGAATCATCAGCTTGGCGTTGGAGTCCTGCACCGTCTTGCCGTTGACCGCGGTCTTGATGCTGAGGTTCTGGACGTCCGCGCCGCTCACCACCGCCGGGCCGATGGGACCGAAGGTGTCTGCCCCCTTGGCGCGGAACCACTGTAGGTCGCTGGACTGCCAGTTGCGCTCGCTGACGTCGTTGCCAGCGGTAACGCCGAAGAGCACGTCGAGCGCCTTCGACTCCGGTACGTCGCTGGCCTCCTTGCCGATGACCAAGACGATCTCGCCTTCGAAGTGCAGGTTCGTCGCGCCCTTGGGTCGGAGGATGGGCTCCCCGGGGCCCACGATGCAGCCGGGCTGCTTGAAGAAGGCGGGCGGCGGCGCGGTCGAGCTGCTCCCGGCGTGGTCGGTGTAGTTCAAGCCGATGGCGAGGACCTTGCCGGGGACCACCGGCGCGAGCAGCTTCACCTGGGCGAGCGGCAGCGTGGCGCCTGTCGGCTGGCCCTGAGCGAGGAAGTCCTTGTCCAGCACGTGCACGGTGCCGCCAATGAGTCGGCCGAAGCCCGCCTTGCCCTGGTGCGAGTAGCGCACCCAGAGCTTGGGGCCCGTGCTCGGGAGGCCGCCTGCGTCGGTCGTCGTGCTGGTGCCTGACGAAGTGCCGGTGTCCGGCGCCACGCTGGTGTCCGGCGCTGCGCTGGTGTCTGGCGCAACGATGGCGTCTGGCGCAGCGCTGGTGTCTGGCGCCACGCTGGTGTCGGGCGCGGCGCTGGTGTCCGGCGAAACGCCGGTGTCTGGCGCCCCGCTGGTGTCTGGCGCTGCGCTCGAGTCCGCTGTGCCGGCGTCCGTCGCCACGGTGTCTGCGGCGGTCGCGTCAGGAACCGGCGCGTCGGCGGTCGCTGTGTCGGTCGGCGCGTTGCTCTGGCGCCCTGGGCCTTCGGGTGGGCTGTCGCAAGCTGCATTCGTCAGCAGGAGCGTCCCAGCCCACACCAGCACCACCTTCCCTACCCGTCTCATCGTGCCCCCCGGTGTCCCGTGTCGCGTATTTACCCCGGCGAGCTGGACGACAAAATGTCGCGTATTTACCCCGGCGAGCTGAGCGACATTTTGTCGCGTAAGGCGCAGGGCCACGGGCTCCGCCTCAGTCTACAGGCCAGGGCTCCGGCGGCTTGCTCACCGGGGTCTGGGCCTTGAGCTTCTTCAGGTTGGTCAGGAACAGGTCGACGTAGACCAGGTCGTCCTCGATGTCCGGATCCGCCTTGAGCCCCGCGGCCACGTGGTCGCTCAGCCAGCCCTGCACGGCCGACTTCAACGCCAGCAGGGTGCCGATGGCCGCGCCCGGGTCGCCGTCCATGGCCAGCTGACTCGCCTGCCGGAAGCCGACGTACAGGTTCAGCATCACGAAGCCTTTCTCCACGGTCTTGTCGGTGAACACCCCGCCGTCGGCGATCTGGGTCTTGGCGAACTTCAGGTCGATGGTGGTGCTCTGGTCGATGACCTTGCCCGACTGCGGGTGCTTCCAGCTCAGCTTCACGGTGCCCACCTGCGTTCCCTTGGGCTTCACGCCGGGGTAGGGCATCGCCTCGATGAGGATGGCACCGCCGCCGCCGCGCCGCCCGGTGCCCGGGGTCTGCGGCAGCGGGTCGTCGCTCTTCAGCCGCCCGGCCAGGAAGAGCGAGGGGATGTGGATGGTCCCGCCGCCGGCCTTGCCCTGCCAACCGTGGGTGCCGTAGCCCGCGCGCACCAGCCAGGCGTCGGCGACGTCGACCTCCATCTTCACGTCGAGCGCCACCGGCACCAGGAAGGTCTTGACCTCCTCGGTGAACACCTCCTTCACCGCGGCCGGCTGGTCGAGGAAGTAGAAGTTGCCCGCGCCCACCTCGGCGATGTCCCGCAAGATGGTGATGTCAAAGCTGGTGCCGACGCCGATGGTGGTGATGCCGATGCCCTGCAGCGCGTAGCCCTTGGCCAGCGAGACGAACTTGGCCGACTTGGCGATGCCGGTGGTCGGCTGGCCGTCGCTGAGCAGCACGACGCGCGTCTCCGTGCCCTTCTTCAGGTGCTTCGACGCCTTGGCGAAGGCCGTGAAGAGCCCGTCGTAGAGGTTGGTCGA
>JAUIAC010000873.1 GCA_030425545.1 bacterium
GCAGCCAGCGCCGGCAGCCCCGCGCCCGGCGCGCAGCCCTCGCCGCTGCCCGGCGCCTTCGCCCGCCGCGTGCCCTTCGCCATGCTCAGCCGCCTCGACGCGCGCATGAAGCGCCTGCAGAGCCGCTTGGGCCGCCACAACCCCTCGGGCTTCGGCTCCAACGCCTGGGCCGTGCACGCCGACAAGACCACCGACGGTTTCGCGCTCATGGCGGGCGACGGCCACCTGGCCCTGACCATCCCGAGCTACTTCTACCAGGCCGGCCTCGACACCAAGGCCCTCGGCGGCGGCGACACGACGCAGCTGGGCCTGTTGATCCCGGGCCTGCCGATCATGGCGGTCGGCACCAACGGCCACGTGGCCTGGAGCCAGACGCAGCTCTTCGGCGACATCACCGACTGGTACCGCGAGGAGCTGCAGCTCGACAGCGCCGGTAAGCCCAAGGCCACCAAGTTCAAGGGCAAGTGGGAGCCGGTGAAGGAGACGGTCGAGGACTTCAAGTCGCTCAAGATCGACAGCCCGCTCTTCCCCAGCAAGGGCGGCGAGGAGTCGTGGGCGCGCTACGCCACCTTCGACGGCCGGTGGATCGCCGACATCGAGGGCACCAAGGTCAAGCAGGACTACGCCGCCAAGGCGGGCGAGACGGTGATCAACCTCGGCGGCACCTTCATCGTGCCCAAGGACACCGACAACGACGGCGTGATCACCGCCATCAGCTTCGACTACACCGGCCTCGACCCGGGCAACCTGCTGTTGGGCGTCGACGCCTTCGGCCACAGCAAGAACGTCGAGGAGTACCGCCAGGCCACGCGCCACCTGGTCGCCTACTCGCAGAGCCTGGCGGTGGCCGACAGCGCCGGCGACATCCTCTACACGGGCTACCAGGCGGTGCCCTGCCGCGGCTACCTCAAGCGCAACGCCGACGGCACCTGGGCCGAGGGCGCCGACCCCTCGCAGCTGCTCGACGGCACGCAGTACGGCGGCTTCACCATCCCGCTCAAGGACGGCAAGGTCGACGAGTCCGACAACAAGAAGGACCCCTACCGCTGCGTGGTGCCCTTCGACGTCTACCCGCAGTCGCTGAGCCCCAAGCGCGGCTTCGTGGTGACGGCCAACAACGACATCGGCGGCGCGACGCTCGACAACAGCCTGACCAACGACCCCTACTACGTCGGCGGCCCCTGGCTGGCGGGCTTCCGCGCCAAGCGCATCGACGACGAGCTGGCGCGGCTGGCCAAGGACAAGAAGGCCAACGTCGCCGAGATGAGCAAGCTGCAGGCTGACGTGCGCTCGCCCCTGGGCGCGCTCTACACCGGCTTCCTGCGCAAGGCCATCGCGGACGGCAAGGCGCTGTCGGACAAGCAGAAGGTCGACAAGGGCACCATGCCGGCCTGGGAGCTGCGCGCGGCCGGGCTCTACAACAGCCTGACGGCCACGGTGCTCGCCGACGTCGACGCGCGCCTGGAGCAGTGGGAGAAGGCTGGATTCCCGGCGCTCTCGGGGGTGGAGACCTTCTACAACAAGCCCGACGCCACGGAGAAGCAGCTGGCCGTGGCGACGCTGGTGTTCAACGCCTGGCACGGCCGCTTCCAGGACCTGGTGTTCAACGACGAGCCCATGCCCGGCATCTGGCGCTTCTCCGGCAGCACCGGCCGCGCGCGCACGCTCAAGCGGCTCGTGCAGGGCATCGGCAAGGACAACCCGAGCAAGCTGAGCTCGTTCAACAAAGACACGGGCGAGTCGATCTTCTTCGACCGCCTGGGCACCAAGGGCGTCGA
>JAUIAC010000874.1 GCA_030425545.1 bacterium
GCTACGACACCCTGCGCGCGAGCCTCAAGGCGCAGCTGGGCAAGAAGCGTCGGCCAGACGGCGGCGCGCGCCGGGTGCAGGTGTTGGCGGCGCTCACGCGGCTGCGGCAGCTGGCGTGCCACCCGGCCCTGCTCGACCCCACGTCGCAGACGCCCGCGGCCAAGGTCCAGGCCCTGCGCGGCCACCTCGCAGAGCTGCGCGCCGAGGGGCATCAGGCGCTCGTGTTCAGCCAGTTCACCGCCCTGCTCGACCTGGTGCGGCCGGCGCTGGAGGCCGACGGGCTGCGCACCATGCAGCTCGACGGTCGCACGCCGGGCAAGCGGCGGCAGGCGCTCGTCGACGCCTTCCAGGGGGGCGCCGCAGACGTGTTCCTCATCTCCCTGAAGGCCGGCGGAACGGGGCTGAACCTGACCGCTGCGAGCTACGTGTTCCACCTCGACCCGTGGTGGAACCCCGCCGCGGAAGACCAGGCCACGGACCGCGCCCATCGCATCGGACAGGACCGCCCCGTGACCGTGTACCGCCTGGTGACGCGGGGGACGGTGGAGGAGGCGATCTTCGACCTGCATCGCCACAAGCGCGACCTGGTCAGCGGCCTGCTCAGCGGCGCCACGCAGGGGGGCGACGAGGGGCGGAGCCTGCGGGTGCAGGACCTGGAGACGCTGGTGCTCTACAGCGGCAAGCGCACCTGGGAGGCGCGGCCGTCGGCGCTGAGCCACGGGGTGGCTGTGGGCACTGCGCCGGTCGACGGGTCAGCGGGATGAAGCCGCAAGGGCGGAACGCGCTCCCGCGCGCCTAGCAGACTGCGTCTTTTCTCCGTTTTTGAGGCCACGTTGGTCAGTCTGCTGGGAAGGGGAAGCCACGGCTTGCCGTGGCTGGGGGCGCTCGTAGCCCCCCAGAAAACAAAAAAGCTAGCAGACTGCGGCGACAATCAATTTCGCCGCGGTCTGCTAGGGTCGCGCGCCCTGGGCCGGCCGGGCGCCGCGCGCCGCGATGAAGTCGGCCGCCTTGGGCGCCCGCATGACCCCCACGCCCTCGCGGTAGGCCCGCGCCAGCCCCGCGCACGACGCGCCCAGACGCGCCGCACACGCCACGCGCAGGGCGCGCACGCCGGGGACGCGCGCGGCGGCGGGCAGGCCCGCGGCGATCCACCGCGCGCCCAGCCGGGCACAGGCCTGGGCGTCGCCCGTGCGGCACGCCGCCGCGTGCAGCTGCGCGGCCAGCCCGGGGTTTGCGCCCGGGCCGCGGCCCACGCGGTCGCCCAACAAGACGCAGGCCGAGGCCTCCTCGCCGAGGCAGGCGCGCTGCAGCGCCTCGCGCACGCGGCGCTCGGCGCGGCGGCTGAGCCCCTCGCCCGGCTGCGCGCGCGCCCACGTCACGCACGAGCTCAGGTCGCCGAGCCCACAGGCCCGCTCCAGCAGCGCCAGCGCGGCCTTGGGCGCGGCTGGAGCGCCGGCCGAGCCCGCGGTCGTCGGCCGCGCAGCCAGCGCCGGCCACAGCAGCGCGGCCTGCGCACGGCACGCCGCGCCCGCCCCCGACTTGCACGCCGTCTGCAGCAGCGCGGCCGCGCGCTTGGGCGCCGCGGGCACGCCGCGCCCCCCCGTGCGCAGCAGGCCCGCCAGTCGGACGCAGCCACCGGAGTCCCCCGCGCCGCAGGCCCGCTCGAGCCAGGGCAAGGCCAGCGCAGCGTGCTGCCCCACGGGCTCGCCCTCGCCGCGGCCGCAGCCCAGCCGGAGATAGCAGGCCCCCAGCTCAGCGCAGGAGCGGACCACGCCGGC
>JAUIAC010000875.1 GCA_030425545.1 bacterium
GCTCACCTTTGACGAGCCCGAGAAGCCGGGCCTGGAGCAGCACCAGGGCGGCGGCGGCGTGCTCAGCTTCCTCAAGGTGCTGTGGAACAGCTCGGTCGGCATCCTCGAGCCCCGGCTCTTCGCCTTCCTGGTGGTGTTCAGTGGCTTCTGGATGATGTTCCACCAGCTCTTCGACCTGCTGCCGAACTTCATCGCCGACTGGGTCGACTCGCGCGCGGTCATCGACCAGCTGGTGCGGCCGGTGTTCGAGGCGGTCGGCGGCTCGGTGCCGGACAAGTGGCACGGCCACCTGCCGCAGGAGTACATGATCAACGTCAACGCGGGCATGTGCATGTTGCTCGCGTTCCTCATCGGCTACTGGACCGGCAAGGTGCGCTCCATGGTCGCGATGATCGGCGGCATCCTGGTGGCGGCGGGCGCGATCTGGGCGCTGGGCTTCTCCGACAACGGCTGGATCACCATCGTCGCCATCGCGGCCTTCTCCCTCGGAGAGCTCATGGCGAGCCCGACCAAGATGCGCTACTTCGGCACCATCGCGCCGCCCGGCAAGAAGGGCCTGTACATGGGCTACATCAACGCCACGGGGGGCATCGGCTGGGCCATCGGCAGCCACATCGCGGGCAAGATGTACGAGGCCGACGGCGACAAGGTCGTGCTCGCGCGCCGCTACCTGGTCGACCAGCTCCACCAGGACGCCAGCGCGGTGACCGCCCTGGCCAAGACCAAGGTGGTGCCGCGCCTCGCGGAGCTCGCCCACACGGACGTCGAGGGCGTCCGCAAGCTGCTCTGGGACTTCTACACGCCGCAGTCCATCTGGTCGCACTTCGCGCTGATCGGCGTGGCCTCCATGGTCGGCCTCATCGTCTTCGATCTGATCACCCGAGCGAAGCTGAAGCAGTCCCACGAGTGGGGCGCGCTCTTCGTCTTGACCTTCGCCGTGAGCGGGTTCTGCTACTCGCCGGTCTACGGCGCGGTCTTTGCCGGGCTCATGGGCGTGTGGCTGGCCCTGCGCGCTACGGTGCCGCAGGTGCTGCCCAAGTAGCCCGCCGCCGTCCGCGCTCCTGCGAGCGCCCCCGGCCAATCGCCTGGCTCAGCTCGAGTCGTGTCGGCCCGAGTCGGGTCGGCCCGAGTCGTGTCGGCTCGGGCGGCGCCGGCCCAGGCGGCGCCTGCTCGGGCGGCGTCTGCTCAGGTGGCGTCTGCTCAGGTGGCGTGTGCTCAGGTGCCGTGTGCTCAGGCGGCGTCTGCTCAGGCGGCTGCGCGCACGCGCTGGGGCTGCGACGCGGCCCGCGACCCGTCGGGCGCCTTCGCCGGGCGCAGCGCCGAACGCAGCGCCGCCGGCTCGAGGACGTCACCCGGACGCGCCGGGCGGGCGGGGACGCGGTCGCCACGACGGTCCCGCCGGGGCGACGCAGGGCGGATCGCGCCCGGCGTCGCGTCGACCGACGCCGACAGCGGCCGACCGAAGCGATCGAGCTCCTCACGCGGCCGGCCGAAGCGCGCGTCGCAGTCGACGCAGGCCCACCGGGGCTCGTTGCGGCCATGGTTCACCGGGCCGAGCACCACCTCGCCGCGACGCGCCTGCAGCAGCACGCTCTGCGCGACCATGCCGTAGCGCACCGGACGCCACCGCGACGCCGCCGCACCGCAGCAGGGGCACGCCGTGCGCCGCAGCGCCGGAGACGAGACCCGGCGCGCGGGAGCACGTCGGCCAGACGACCGCCGCGCCGTGCGACGCGTCGGCTCAGGAGACGACTCAGACGACGACTCAGACGACGAC
>JAUIAC010000163.1 GCA_030425545.1 bacterium
ACACCAAGGACCTTCGTTTCGGCATGGGCATGAAGTGGACACGCGCACAGCGCGCGGACCGCCGTGACCGACTGATGCTGCTTGCCGTGCTCGCGCAGGGGCTGCTGACCCTACTCGGCATGGCGGGCGAGCATGCTGGCCTCGACCGACTGCTCAAGACCAACACCTCAAAGAAGCGCACGATGTCTCTGCTCCGGCAGGGCCAGCGGTGGTACGAGTTGATGCCGAACATGCCCGAAGCACGGTTTGCCATCTTGATGGAGTCCTATACGAAAGTGCTTGGAAACCATGAACTTTGGCAGCCTTTCCACCTGGCCGCGTGAAATGAGGGGAGACTTCAGAGGGCAAACACATAATAAGTTGCGGTGGTCGATGCTGCTGTCGCCCCTGGAGTTCCAGCTTTTGCGGCGGCAGGTGCCGAAGGCTGGCCTTTTGGAAGAGGCGACCGTGCAGCAGTGCTTGACTGCCATCGCCAAGCTCGGTGGCCATCTGAAACGCAACGGCAGACCGATCTGGCAGTCCCCGCAGACGGGATGGCGACAACTACAAGACCTCGCGCTGGGGGTTCGGCTGGTGAGCGACGAGGCATTCAATCCTTAGGGGAGGGGCAGGACCAGATTGAGTTATCGCAGAATCGTGCCCAGCCTACTCCGGCTCGGTGACCAGGAGTCCGACATCTTCCATCACTCGACGCTCGACTTCCATCACATGCGCCTCTTGCAGATCCGTGAAACTCTTGTGATCCCCGGCTTGCAACGCCTCACATGCGTCGGCGCTCATCTGTGCCGCAACAGCCCGAGGCAGAGGTGCAAAGCGCTCGATGGCGTCTCGGGTCATGCGCAAGGCCGTGACGTCCGCAATGACCCAGGAGCCAATCCGAGATGTCTCCAATTTGGGGAGAACTTTGTAGACAGCTTGGCCGCCCTCGTATCCAAGCCATGTCAGCGGCTGCTGCTCTCTTGAGGACACAGCCAAGGCCAGCATCCTGCCGACAGTGCGAACAGATCCCCAGCGGGCGTGCCGATTTGGCACCCTCACGGGCATACCCGCATACGGGGACGCGGCATCTCCGGCAAGGTAGGCCGTGAGCGAGTCCAGACCCTCGCGCAGACGGCTGCCGGTGGCACCTGTGAACGCTTCTGAGAATGTCGTCTGCCAGAACCAACGGCGCCCACGCTCTTTGAATTCCATCGGTACAGTATCGTGTACCCCAAGCCGAACCAGCGCCTCGCAGAGCAGGAGAGCTTGATACGTGTACGGCAAGGCAAAGCTTCCTAGAACGCCAGCCGATTCCAGGATCGAGAATGCTGCTTGCAGGCCCGCTTTGGAGAGCGCCATGTCACGTGTGAACTGCCCATGGCCCTTCCCTGCACCGAGCCTTTCAAGTAGAGCTGGGATGGTTGCGCGATACACATCGAGGCCGTGGCGCAGTTTCAGGCCGTTCAGCAGTTCGCCCTGCCCGATTCCACGCCACCCGAGTTCAGCGAGCAGGATTTCGAGTTCCTCAAGTCCTTCTCGGACGGGCAGTTTCCCGTAGGCAAGGGCGGACGCGAGGTGCGCCTCGCTCATCGACGTACCACCGCGATTCACACGTGCGAAAGCGTGGGTCACCAGCCCGATGTCCTCACTGACCAACGGAATTAGGGGAATCACGTAGTCGCGGAATGAGCTCGCGACTTCTTCGAGTCTGGTGGCTTCATCTTCGTGGCCGCCCTCCCAAAGGGGCTTCTGGGCCTGATACACCCGGGCATTCGTGGATAGAGTACCTGCCGGGACAACATGAGGCCGGTGCTGCCCTCTCCCGGGGAGTAGGAAGTGGGGCGGCGTTTCTCGCAGGTCCACATTGATGGGCCAGCGGACCTCCGAATCGCTCTGTGCATCGGGGTTGAGTGGCATCAGTGCCGCGAACAACGTCGTCAGGCGCTGGTGCCCATCGATCAGGTAGGTCCATGGGCCCGATTCCGACGGTTCAGGCAGCAGAAATGGGCCAAGCCTCTCGTAGCACTTCAACCGATGCTCACGGGTACGCCAGACCATGATCCCGCCAATCGGCAGCCCCCTCGCCACGCTATCCAGCAAATCGAGCCGCTGTTGGTCGTTCCACACGAAAGGTCGCTGAAACTCGGGTATGAGGATCGAACCTGCAGCGACCTCCTCCAGTAGTCGTCGAAGCGAAGGCGTCGTCGGAGTGTCAAACAGGCCAGCCATCAGATGCGCTCCAGCAGTGAGTTCACGAACATGTTCGCACTAGTGCCTTCTCGCAAGCCAAACTCTGCTCGGAATTCCTGATCGTATCCAGGGGGTGCCGTACGGTAGAGGGACGCCACATCGCCCCCAAATCCAGCTAGAAGATCGGCTCTAACGTCGGATAGGACACTAGGCCACGGCTCAGGCCAGTCGACGAGTGTCGCCTCATCCCCTCTTCGCCTTTCCCTATTCGGCGAGGACGCATGCGTGAGCCCGTCCCGAATCGCCTTGTCAAACGCCATACGCAGCCCGCCCTTCATGTGAAGTGAGTCAGCCGCGTCAGCGTTGGTCGATCTAAGGTCCTTGAGGCCTTGGGCGGCGGCTTGAAGGTAGTGCCCCTTCCTGCTTGTCCATTTGCGAAGAAGACGATCCGGAATATAGCTTTCAATGTGCCGCCGCTTGAGGCGGTGAAACCCTAGATGCCAGGGGTCAGTGGCCACCCGCTTAGAGCAGGCCGCCGCCGTCTGGACCGCCACCGCGTCGGGATTTCTATTATCATTGGGATCGGCATCTCGGTCAAACATCACCCATGTCCGAAGACGTCGAACACGAGTGCCCAACTCCTCCGGTCCATCATGGAGTGCGTCCACACTCTTCTTGAGCTCACCTATGCCGCCGCCCTGTCGAATCGCAAGTGCGCCTCGCCCGATGGCATCATCGAGTATCTGGCGCTGCGCCGGTGTCGCAATCCGGCGGAGAAAAAGCCAATCTCCCCGTTCATTCTCTAGCAACACTTCTAGGGGAGTCCGGACGAACCGCCAAGCATCTTCCAGGCCCAAAGTCTTGTTGGACCAGTCACTTTGGCCAGCCCCGACCATGATTGCATGCTTGTTGTCGACTGTGCCCAGCAATTCCCGGTGCTTGGCGAACAAGTCTTCGGCGGCCACACCGACCGCTGGAGATAGCTCGGAAGCCCATCTCGCAACAACCGACTCCCTACTCCCCACAACGTGTCCCATCCGCACGCAAAGCCCAAGCAAGCCAAGCACATCGAGCGGACCTTTGGTCGGGTCGAACAAGCCATCGTCGAAGTCGATGCGCATCAGTCGCCGAGCCCCGCGAGTTCTGCTGCCAGGCGCCCGGCCTCACGAAAGGCTGCCCGAAGTTCGGACGTCAATGGTAGACCCCCGTCTGAGAGTTCAACGCGTGTCAGCAAAGTGGACCCGTCGTCCTCCGTTTGTGCCCAGACCACATTCACGTCTTTCGCGGGCATTCCAAGTCGGACCTGGTTCTGGACTGCGAGGAGGAAGGTGTGTGAGTGCGTTTCTACAACGACGATAGCAGTAGGACTGTCGCGAACCACCGCGCACAAGTGCTCCGCCAAGTGGCGTTCGGTGTCTTCATGTAGGTGAACATCCGGATCCTCCACTGCCACCATGCGAGGGCCTGTACCGGAAGCCGCGGAGCCAACCGCCACCAGAACTGGCAACACTTTACCCATGCCTTCACCAACGTCCGCCAGATCAATCTGCATCGTCTCCAAACCGATCACGTCAAGCAGAAGCCGTGCGTCGTCATCTCGGGAGCCCTCATCTACCCGCAGTTGTCGGTTCACTCTAGCGTAGAAGCCGTTGACACCGGCGAGCAAGGTTGACTGCTCCATCGCGAGTTTGTGCCCAGCGTCACTCCCGTCTGACCGCAACTCCTTGGGCCGCGACCCGTTCAGGGATACCGTGCGCGGCGCCGGCATCCGCCCGCCATGCAGCCACTGTACCGCACCACGCAACGACAGCAGACGGTCGCGTAGACCATCGAGGGCGTTGTGTTGGCCCGCGGCCGGAAGCAAGGGCTCAAACAGAAGATGCTCCTCGGCGACGGGCGTACCATCCTCGATTCGGTCGTACAAATGGGTGCCATCGTCGGTGGGGTGGCGCCTCCAGAATGGACCATCCCAAGGATGTACCGAGCGCACGCGGACGGGGTCAAAACGACCTTCCTGCTCTATTTCAATCACATCCTCAAACTCGTCGTCGTTGTCTTTCCACACCAACCGGAGGGTGAAGGACTTGGTTGCTCTTGACCGCCAAGGAAATGCCCTGAAGCTTGCACCTCTCCCCGGGTCGTCGATGCCGCCGACATCCCAAGCCGCCGCGGCGCCATCAGCAACTGACCGACACAGGATGGCCAGAGCACGCAACGCGGCGCTCTTTCCGGCGTTGTTCTTCCCATAGAGGAGCGTCAGCGGCCTCAAGTCCAGCACTTGCTCCGTGCGGAAGCATCGGTATCCCGTGAAGCCGACTTTGAGCAGGCTCGCTGTCATTCTTGGGGCTCCCTCAAGGGGGTAGGGTAGTTAGCGCTTGAGTTCATGGGGGTGATGTCCCGTATCAGTCAACTCGTTCCGAGGGGACAAGCGGCATGAACGCACTTTCTCCCGCTTGAGAAGTTGGTTCCCACAAGACCCGTTCTCGGACTCTAGCCCTCAGCCTGCCGAGGCTCTCTCGGTGGCCCCAACATCGCGCCTCACCGCCCAAGAATCAAGCCCATTCGGGGTTCGGACTACAGCGTGCCTGGCCAGCCGCCCTCTTCGGGCCGCGGCGTCCTACCACAGCGCCTGGCTGAAATCCTCTTCGTCCATTACCTCGTCGACGAACTCCCAGGGGTCGGGGCCCAGGTCGCTGGCGCGGGTGGGCGACGGCGCGCATGAAGCCGGGTCGGCTGCGCCAGACATCGCCCACGGGTCGTGGTGTGCCGGCGGAGGCCGGACCGGGCGGAAGTTCACCAGGTCTGTTGGCAGGCCCAGGGGGATGAGAATGCGTATGACGACGTGTCGCTGCTCGAGCAGCGCGATGACCTCGCCTCGGCCACCACAGGGGCACGCGAGCACGTCGAGCGCGAACGCGCGGCGCATGAGGTCAGCCCACGTGCGACGCTCACGATCTGGGGGCGTCGAGCCGCCGCGCCGCTTCTTGCGGACGCGGCGTGAGCGTCCGCCAGAGGGGAGGCTGTGCTTGGCGCAGTAGAGTCCCAGCAAGTGGGGCAACCGCGCTGCCGGGCGTGGTGGGTTGGGAGGGGAATCCTTTTCCTGCCCACCCCCCTCACCCTCAGGGCCACGGGGCGTACGCGCAGTCAAGGGCGGGCGCAGGTCGCTGAGCGTCAACGAGCCCGCCCTCTACAGCGCCGTAGGCCTGTGACACCGGGGCGTCCCGTAGAAGACACGGCAGCTGCCGACACCGGCGCTGCCGGGCGGCTCCACGAGCGCCCGCCGCCAAGCCCTCTCGGCTACCCCGCCTCCCCCTCCAGCAGCGCCGCCACCAGCGCCAGCGCGTCCGCGTCGGGCTGCGCTGCCACGGCGGGGCCCAGGGTACGGGCCGCCAACCTGCGCCAGAGCCCGTGACGCAGATCGAAGAAGGTCGTGCCGAGCAGCCACCCGTGGTCGGGCCGGCTGTAGCCCTCAGCCGCGAAGCCGCTCTCCATGGACTCCAGATCTCGCGCCAGCGCGGGCAGGCGGGCGTCGACGGGGTCGAGGTGGGCGGCGCCGAGGAGCACGCCAAGCCACGCGAAGAGCGCCAGCTCGTCGGCCGGGTCCACGGCCAGGGCGATGGCGACAGCGAGCCCGACAAAGGCAGCCACGTGCGCCCGGCCGAGCGCCAGGCACGAGTCCAGCGCGATGGCCAGGGTCTGCTCCCGGCCATCGCCGGCGTCGGCGCCCACACAGGGCACGAGCAGCATCGTGGTCGCGAACGCCCGCTCCACGTGGTCCACGCCCTCGCCCTGCCGCCACTGGCTCAACGAGAGCACCTCCAGCGGGCACCACGGCAGCGGAACAGGCACCAGACCGGACTCCTGGCACTCGACCAGCGCTGCGAGGTGCTTGGCGTAGTCCGAGCCGTAGTCCGCCCCGGCGATGTGCTTTAGCATGGCCTGCGTGACCTGTGGGCGGAGCAGCGTGAGCAGCGCGCTCGGGTCCGGCTCCCAGCCCTTCGCTGCGTCGTCGCCCTGCCCCGCGCCCGCCGCGACTGCAGCCCGCCAGAGCGCCGACGGAGCCTTGCCGCTCGGGACGATGCGGTCGGCGCGCGCCCGGTTGCCCAGGTACGAGCGAAAGCCGGTGGCGACGGCCTGCTTGTCCTCGTCCGTACCGGCGAGCGCCGCTGCCCGCTCCAGGTTCCCCGAGATGCGGTTGAGCCAGGGCTGCTGGCCCCTCTCCAAGGTGCACACGCCGTCGTAGGTCTCCTCAGCGATGGCGACCCAGTCGAGGCAGGTGGCGGCGCGCGCCTCGGCGACCTGGAGCACGTCCCCAAATCCTGCGTCGAGCCCAAAGTGACAGCGCCAGGCGGCCGCCATGACCAGCAGGTCGGCGACCGACTCACTGCACGCGACCCCCTCGCGCAGGACCACCTTGGCGCCTGCGGGGTCGCCCCGCTCGTGCACCTGGGCGTTGGCGAGGTTCCAAAACACGAACATCTCGCGGTCGCCCGCGTGGTCGCGTTGGTTCCGCGCGTCTCGCAGCGCGGCCTCGAGGTCAGCTGGCGCGGGCTTCATCGTGCTCTCCTGGTTTGGCACCTCCCTCCTGCCAGATCCCGAGGCCCGGCGTCATCTGGTCCCGTCGAGCCGACGACGGCGAGGGCCGGCGAGGTCCGTGTCCACGGCGCCTGCCACGCCGCTTCGGCCCCGGCGCGCTGTTCAGCGAGGTTCGGGCGAGCCGCTCGTGTGGCCACGCTCAGGCGGCCTCATGACCCCAGCGCTCCACGGGACCGATCCAAACGCTGCCATCTCCGTCCAACACGGTAGCAACCGCCGGGGAGAGCGAGCGGAGCCCGCATGCGGAGGGGGAGCCCGACTTGTCGGGCTGGGGCGCGCGCCCCGCGCCCCCCATGATGAAGAAAAGGGACCGGGCCTGTGCGATCGTCCTTGGACGGCGCTGGTTCGGTCCCCGCTTGGCGGCCATTCACAAGCGACCAGGACTGGCTCTCGGGTGACCGGCGCGTCGACCGCTCAGGTGCGCCGGCGGGGCGCCACTGGGCCCTCGCGCAGCCCCGCGGTCCACCACCCGAGCCGCCTGCGACGCGCCGCCGAAAAAGGCCGGCCGGGACTTGCAGCGGCGTGCGCATCCGGTAGATCTTCCGGTCCGCGCGGGAATCGGAGCGCGCTCCGCCTGCCACGCCTGTCTGGTTGTTGTGAAACGCAGGGCCCCACGGGGCCCGGCCTTGTCGACTCGCGCCGCACCTCGGCGCCTGTGGGGCACGCCATGAGCAGCCGTCTCGCCGTCACCCCGACCCAGGGGGGCCTCGGTGCCTGCATCAGCGGCGTCGACCTCGAGCGCCCCACCGACGACGACGTGGAGGCCCTGCACGCCGCCCTCCTCGCCCACGAGGTGCTCTTCTTCCACGACCAGGACCACCTGACGCCTGAGGGCCACGTGCGGCTGGCGCGGCGCTGGGGGCCGGTGCAGCGACACCCGCACTTCCCCCATGTGCCCGGGTTCCCGGAGGTGGTCGCCCTCGACTACGACCGCGCCAACCGCGCCAAGGTCGAGCAGTGGCACGCGGACATGACCTTCTCAGCCACACCGCCGCTCGGGACGATCCTGCACGCCCGTGTCCTGCCAGAGCGCGGCGGCGACACGCTCTTCGCCAGCATGTCGGCGGCATGGGACGCCCTCTCCGACCGGTGGCAGCGCTTCCTGCTGGGCCTCGAGGCCGTCCACGACTACGCCCACGGCTTTCGCGAGACGCTGGCCGAACCCGGAGCGCGGGAGCGACTCGCCGGCGCCCTGGCGGCCAACCCCCCGCGGGTCCACCCCCTGGTCCGGCGCCATCCCGGGAGCGGCAAGCTCGGCCTCTTCGTCAACGAGGTCTTCACCACCCACATCGTGGGCATGTCGCGCGCGGAGTCGGACACCGTCCTCGGCTTCTTGCTCCGCCATCTGCAGACGCCGGAGTTCACCTGTCGCTTCCACTGGCGCGTCGGCTCCGTCGCCTTCTGGGACAACCGCATCACGCAGCACCGCCCGGTGAACGACTACTGGCCCGCACGGCGGCGCATGCAGCGCGTCACCATCGACGGCGACGCCCCGACCGGCCCGTCGGCGGCGCGTGGCTGAGACCCTACGCTTGCTCGACCCCCGGCTTCGCGGCGTCTCCGCGCTAGACCCCAGCCCAGCCCACCGCGGCGCGCCCGCTCACCCACCCCGCCGTCCCAGGCGCGGCCCCAGGCTGAGCACCGCGATGGCGCTCACGACCATCGCCGCGCCGACCAGCTGCGCGTTGCCCGGCAGCGGCGCCGACAGCCACCACGTCAGGACGAAGCTGGCCACGACCCCAGCGAGGATGCTCGAACACCGGTTCACAGGGACCGCGAAGGTGTTGTCGCTCTTGTCGAGGAAGATCAGCGTGCCGAAGATGCCGACCCCCTGGGAGAGCAGCCCAACCAGCAGCACCTGGCCGAGCATCGGAGACTGGCCGATCGCGGTGAAGCCGGTGCGCACCTCAGCCGCGAAGGCCCCCTCGCCCAGCAAGGCGATGGCCGCCAGCGCGGCGAGCGACGCCGGCGTAGCCACGAGCTGCTCCTCGGCGAAGTAGCGCTTGGTCACGTTCGGGTCGGCGCTCTTGGCGAGCTTGCTCATGAAGCGCAGGCGCACGAAGTAGGCGCTCAGGTAGAGCGCGATGTCGACCAGACACGGCAGCGTGATGTCGTAGCCGGCGCTGTCGCTGAACGCCACCACCAGGGCCGCGAAACACAGGCCCAGCCCCACCCAGGCGTACCACTTCGGGCGGCGGCCGGTGCCCCAGTCGACCAGCGGCGCGATGGTCAGCACGCCGCCGCGCATCAGCAGCATCACGAACACGATGGAGACGCCGTCGAAGGTGTAGGCCAACGTCGTCGTGGTGAGGATCACGGCTGTGCACAGGCCCGACAGCAGGGTCCAACGGGTCGGCCCCGGGATGGAGAGCGGCCCCACCTGGTGCCGCGAGGCGAAGCGCCACCAGCCCGTGAGCGCGAGGAAGGCCAGCATCACGACCGCGCAGACCGCGGTGGTCAAGGGCAAGAGCGTCGCGCCCGCGATGGCCTCGCCGCCCAGCAACCCCTTGGAGAGCGCCTTGGTCAGCGCCGTGTAGGGCACGTAGCAAGCGAAGTAGCCAAAGGCGAAGAGCCAGATGCTGGAGATGCCGCCTGCGGCCAGGTGACGGGGGGCGATGGCGGGGGCGGGCTGCGTCACGTGACCTCGGTGCGCGGTCAGGCTGGAGCGCTCGAGCACCGAAGACCCAGGGACGACCGACACACCAACATCGCAGCGGGGCCGATGTCGGTCAACGGCGCGGCTCGGGCCCCTACTTCGCGGCCGGCACCACGTCGCCGTACGCGAACGCGCCCTCGCCCCACAGCCGGCGGATCAGCTTGCCCTCGCCGTCGTACACGTCCAGCACCGGCAACCCGGGCTGCGCGGGCAGCACCCGCTTCATCTTCTCCACGGGCCAGTCCGTCACGTCGACATAGCGCAGCACCACGTCTTCCCGGCTCTCGGCGAAGGCGTGCAGCTTCGGCTTGAGCCGCTTGCACACCTTGCACCAGCTCGCGCCGTACTCCACCAGCACGGTCTTGCCCGGCACCAGCAGCTTGGCCACCTCGGGCTCGCTCGGCTTCTGCCCGGGCAGCAAGGCCGGGGTGGGTCCCGCGCTCTTGGGCGGAGCGGTGTCCCAGCTCCAGTTCAGGGCGAGCACCCCACCCAGCCCAGGCACGGGCTGCTGGCCGTTGACGTCGCGGTACACCGGCAAGCGCACCGTGGCCGTGGCCGAGATCCCCTTGCCGATGACCCACTGCACCGTCGGGTTCACGCCCACCCAGGTGCCGCCGCCATTGGGGAAGTCGGCGATCTCCAGGCCGGTCGCGATGCGCTCCTTGCCTGAGTCACGCCACTGCATCTCGGCTCCCACAGCGGCGTTCAGCGTGCCGGGGATGAGGGCAAAATTCGCGCTCAGCGTGGACCGAAACTCAGGGCCCCAGCGGAAGAGGTAGCCGTCGCTGGGGTTGACGTTGTCGGTGAGCGGGACGCGCGCGCCGTTGGTCAGCGACCAACCAAAGGTGTCGTTGATGCGGCCAAAGAGGTCGAGATCAGCCAGCACCCACCACGTGCCGCGGCCGAGGGACACGTACTGGTCCGTGGCCGCGCCCGCCGAGTCCTTGACGATGAAGTTGCCCGTGGGCGCCGCCACACCCACCGACACCACCACTTGCGGGATGCGGTTGTCGGTGAGCCCGACCAGGCCGTTGATCCGCTGCCGCACGCGCAGCTCGAGATCGGAGACGCCGTAGTCCTGCGTGTCTGCGAGGGGCGATCCAAACTCGTCGAGCGTCTTGCTCTTGCCGGTGTCGTCGACCTTGGTCGTGTCCGCCCGGCCCATGGGGAGGATGGCCTGAAACGAGGTCCCCGAGGGCAGCTCCAAGCCCGCCATGACCGTGATCATGTGCACCCGCAGCGACCACTCCGGCGTGTAGAGGAACTGGGTCTTGTCCGCCTCCGGCAAGCGGGTCGTGCCCGTGTAGAGGTCCGACATGTTCAGGTAGCTGTAGACCACGCCCGCCGAGAGCCGCAGCTCGCTGGGCGAGCCGTCGCCGAAGGCGCGTCCGATGTCGTTGTCGCCCGCCGAGAACGCCGGGTTGCCACACACCGCGCACTGCGCCGAGGCGGCGGTCGGCGCGACGACCAGCGCCAGACCGGCGATGGCCACGAGGGCGAAGAGTGCACGACGCATGGGTCCTCCACAGGACGAAGAGAGTGGCCACCCAGGCCGAAGGTGGCGAGAGCTCCTGAACGGCGACCGATCCTGAGCCTAGCAGACTGCGCCTTTTCTCCGTTCTTGCGGCCACGCCGGTCAGTCTGCTGGGAAGGGGAAGCCACGGCTTGCCGTGGCTGGGGGCGCTCGTAGCCCCCCAAGAGACAGAAAAGCTAGCAGATTGCGGCGACAATCAAGTTCGCCGCAGTCTGCTAGAGCACCCTGCAGGCGAGGGCACCCTGCAGCCGAGGCTGTCGTCTGCGCGCCTGACGACGCAGCAGCGAACCGCGGCCCGAGACTCAGTCGCCGCGGCCCGGCGCATGTTACATGGTCTGCCCGTCCCGTGGGCGCGGGTTGCCCGGTCACCATTGCCGCCCTCGCCTGCTGCGCGTAGCGTCCGCGGCGCAGCGACCGGAGCGCGTCCCACCGCGGCGCTCCACGCTCCTGGACGACGCGCCGGAGGTGAAGCCATGAACAGCGGACGCATCTTGCGTGAAGACGACCACGCCCGCGACGGCGCCGGCCTGACCTATGTCTA
>JAUIAC010000876.1 GCA_030425545.1 bacterium
CTCCTGGGTTGGCAGGTGCTCGCAGTGTCAGGTCAGGCCGCCGATGCCCGCCAGACGTGGTAGGGCGAACACGTACGCTCCACCCACGCCACGAGCGACGCATGCCCTCGCAGCCGCGCTTGCAGCGCTGTGTGTAGCCGCCCCCCAAAAACCGCCTGATCCTGAACCAGCCGACCGCTCATCAAGCCGACACGACCAGACCAAAGAGAACCCGCCGACAGGCGCTACCCTGCCGGCGGGTTCGGGGCCGCCCACGATCACCATCAGCGTCGCAGGTCGTCTTGCGAAATCTGTCCTCGGTGGAGGGCCGCCAACCCGACTTCTGCCTCGGCTCCATGGGCGGCCCCGGGCAACACCAGGCTCTGCCGCCGCGCAGGTCGTTCGTGTGGGGCCCCAGCCCCCACGGCGTAGGTCAGCGACAACTACTTCTGCCGGTCGGCCCGCTCCTTGGACTCCTTACGGCGCCAGCTGTCGCCCTGGATGTGGATGATGTCCGCTCGGTGGGTCAGGCGGTCGACCAGCGCCACCGTGCAGGTCGCGTTGGGGAACACCGTCGTCCACTCCTTGAACGCGAGGTTGGTCGTCAGCGCCACCGGACGCCGTAGCTCGTGGCGCCGCGAGATCACCTCGAACAGCAGGTCCGCGGCGCGGTTGTCGTAGCTCAGGTAGCCCAGCTCGTCGATGCACAGCAGCCCCCGGCTGCAGTAGTGCTTCAGCCTACGCTCGAGGCCGCGCGGCGAGTCCTGTGCAGACAGGTCGTTGAGCATCTTCGCCGCCGGCACGTACAGCACCGTGTGGCCTGCGACCGCGGCAGCGTGGGCCAGGTTCTTGAGCAGCATGGTCTTGCCGACGCCATGCGGCCCGAGCAGCAGTACGTTGGCGCCCTCGTTCATGAAGTTGAGCCTCAGGTCGCGCTCGACCAGCGCCCGGTCGATTCGCTTGGGCCAGTTCCAGTCGTAGTCCGCCACCGGCTTGAACGCCCCGATCCGGGCGCGCGAGAGGCGCCGCTCCAGCCCGCGCTTGCTGCGCTCACGGGCCTCGACGCGCCCAAGCTCTTCGAGCAGCTCGACTGGCGACAGGCGCGCCTTGGTCGCCCGTGCGATAAAATCGTCGAGCTGCGAAGCGACGCCGTGCAGACCGAGAGTCGTCAGCTGCTCGAGCAGCTCAGGATGCGGCGTCGCCGCGGTCGTCGGGGTTCGGGATGAGCTCATCGTAGTCCTCCAGGTCGTGTTGGGTGATGTGCAGCTCTTCGAGGTCCGGGCGCTCACGCAGTCGGAGAGGCCCTGGCTTCGGCGGCTCGCCGGCGGCGCGGCGCTGCTGGTCGAGCAGGCGAGCCACCGACGCAGCACGGGGCGTTCCGCGCTGCATCGCGGCATCGATGGCGGCGCCGACGGCCTCCGCGCCGTGCTCCTGCACCAGCTCGAGCAGCTTGCTGGTCTGCGGACCGATAGCCTCGTCGCGGTCAGCCAGGTGCATCAGCAGGGCCTCGGCCTCGGGCACCGCTGCGAGTAGCAGCGCGCGCCCGTGCAGCGCCCGCGCCTTGCGCTTGTGCTCAGCGAGGCCAGCCAGGTGCTCGGGCCGGTCGACGACCTGATGACGCGCCCAGCTCCGCGGATGCCGCGCGACCTCCCGGTCGCCGTGCAACACCCGCACGACCGCGTCGCTCACCGAGAGCGTCAGCGGCTCGCCGACCAGCTCATGAGGCACTGAGTAGCGGTTCGTGTCGTAGCGGACGTAGGGTTGCTTGCGCGCGATGGTCGTGCGCACATCGTCGCA
>JAUIAC010000164.1 GCA_030425545.1 bacterium
CGTGTCGTCATGGTCCTCGTGACCCTCCAGAGCGCTTGGGCGCCGTGGCACGAGCATGCACGCAGCGCGCGCCCGCGGACACCGCCAGCGCGCGCTAAGGGGCCGCTCGGCGAGCGACCTTGCCCCCGCCGCAGCCATTGGACTGGGGAGCGGGCGCTCCACCCGATCCCTCGCACACGCGCCCAGGCCGCGCGGCCAGGCTGGCGCGATCCCAGCGCCGCGCAGCGGGGCCACGGCGCGGAGCCAGCGGCGTCTTCACCGCCCTGGCGCGCGCTCGACGCAGGCCTGAAACCGACGTGTTTTTAGATGCTTGCAGAACCCCTCCGCAATCTTGTGGGCGTCTGGACACCGTGCTAGCATCGCCACGCGCTCTCGGACCCTTCCGGGCTCGCATGTCTCTGGTTTCACTTGTGAATCCAACAACGCCAGCCAGCGCCGATCGCGGCTTCGCCCGCCTTCGGTGCGCATGACCCGAGGCCCTCCGTTGGGCGGTCTCGGACCGGTCGAGGCGGGGTGTTTGCACCCTCGCGACGCGCTCGTCGCAGTCGGGAGGGGTTTTCACCGCCGCCGTCGTTGTGTAGGAAGACCGTCTGGGCCTAGCGTCCACTGGCGGTCGAGGTCGCGCTCAGGGCGAGCACCGTCCCGAGCGACCCAGGCTCCGCGCCTGGACCTGCACGTGCCGCGAGCGTGATTCACGCGCTTCGGTAGCCGCCCCTGGCACCTCTGCCACCGGGCGTCAGTCTTCGAACGTCACCCGTCGCCACCGCTGGACAGCCAGCCACCGGCGACACCGACGGTCGGACCAACGAGGAGTCTTCGCGACACATGCTCCAGCTGTCGATTCAGGACTACGAGGGCAAGAGCACAGTCATTCCGCTGACCGATGGCGAATTGAGCATCGGGCGGGAAGACAGCAACGCCATTTGTCTGACGGAGCGCAACGTGTCCAGGCGGCACGCGCGCATCGTCACACAGGACGGCCACGTGTACCTCGAGAGCATCGCGGCCACCTACGGCACGCGGCTCAACAACACGCTGCTGCGCGAGCGGACCGAGCTCGCGTCGGGCGACGTGGTGCAGATCGGCGACTACTCGCTGGAGATCCTCGGCGCCGGCCAGGTCAAGCGCGACACCGCCCTGGTCGACGACCAGGCTGCAGCGGCCGCCCCAGCCGCCCCGCCGAAGAAGACGGCAGACAACGCCACCGCGATCGTCAACCTCGCCGACATCCAGCAGGCCATCGGCGGCGACAGCGGCGATGCCGCGAGCATCCCTGCGGCGGAGCAGCCGCGCCTGGTGGTCGTCAGCGACAACCTCAAGGGGTGGGAAGGCCGCGTGACGCGCAGCCCGACCGTGATCGGCCGGGTCGGTGACAACGCCGATCTGGTCGTGGACCACCGGTCGATCTCAAAGGAGCACGCCCGCTTGACGCGAAAGGCGGACGGCACGTGGGAGATCCTCGACCTGGGCTCGGCCAACGGCATCCAGGTCAACGGCGAGCCCTACTCCAAGGTGTCGATTCGGAGCGGAGACACCCTGGTGCTCGGGCACGTCACGCTGCAGTTCCTCGCCGCCGGCGAGCGGGCCTCGGCGGCCGGTGCAGCCGCGCCCGGTAAGAGCGGCGGCAACAAGGGCATCTTGATCGCGCTGGTGGCGCTGCTGGTCCTGCTCGCGGGCGCCGCGCTGGCCTTCGTGGTGTTGGGCGGCGACAGCGGCGAGGCTGCTGGCACCGTGGCCGGCAGCGACGAGGGCGACAAGCACGCCAAGGGCGACGACGGCGACAAGGGCGATGACAGCGACAAGGCCGACAAGGGCGACTCGCCGGGCGAGGCCGCGAGCGGCGCCGCGAAGCGGGCCGCGGTGGGCGACGTCATCCGCAAGGTGTCGAAGCTCGAGAAGGCGGGCATGTTGAGCGAGGCGCGGGCCTTCGCCGAAGACGCGCTGAAGAAACAGCCGGGCAACGCCGAGCTGGGGCTGCTGGTGAAGCGGCTCGAGGCCGAGCAGAAGGTCGGCGCGCGCATCGAGGCGGCCGAGAAGAAGCTGAGCAAGGATCCGAAGGCCGTGTTCAACGCCATGACGGACCTCGAGGCGGACGCCAAGGCCTCGCCGGCGCTGACCAAGCGGGTCGCCGCGCTCAAGGCGAAGGCGCAGTCGCTGGTTGTGGCGGGGCTCGCCGTCGAGGCGGAGAAGCTGCTCTCGCGCCGTCGCTATTCGGCTGCGCGGGACAAGGCGGAGATGTGCCTGGAGCTCGACCCGAACAACAAGACCTGCGCTGAGGTGATGGTCAAGGCCAAGGGCAAGGCGAAGGCGCGGCCCTCTCGCGCGCCGCGCCGGGAGCGCGCCGTCGAGCGTCCTGCGGCCAAGCCGGTCGCCAAGGCCCCGGAGAAGCCCGCAGCCAAGGCGCCCGAGAAGCCGGCGCCCAAGGCCGCTGAGATGAGCGCCAAAGAGTACTACCGAGCCGGTCGCAAGATGGCGCTCAACGACAAGGGCAAGGCCGCGGCGCTCTTCGAGAAGGCGGCAGCCAAGGGCTACAAGCGGGCCCACGGCAAGCTGGCGCGCCTGTACTACCAGCTCGGCAAGATGTCGAAGTGCGCCTACCACGGGAAGCAGTACGTGAACCGCTACCCGGACGCTGGGGATGCCCAGCAGATCGAGGGGCTCGTCGAGAAGTGCAAGTAGCGCCGTTGGAGCGCCGCACCCCACCGCGCTGCCTCCGACGCCTCAGCCTGGGCACGCCCATGGCCCGCCCAACCCAGAGATCTCGCGGCGCACCGTGGACCTCGACGCGCTCGAGTGGCCTGCCCCTGGCGGCGGCCGTACGCACCGTAGTGACCTCCAGCGCGCGCACTTCGGCCGACGCCCTGGCCAGGGTGGCGACGCTCGCTCGGATCGCGGGCTGCGCTGCCCCGCCCGGCGGCGTCCCAAGCGAGCCGCCGCGTGCGTCTGGACCTCTCCCCCCCTGCGGAGGACGCCATGCTTGAACCCCGTCTGCCCGACGCGCCCACCACAGCCGACGCGGCCCGCCGTCTGGCGCTGGAGCTCTTCGTCGCTGGCTATGAGGGCCAGTCGCTCCCGGCCAGCTACGCGGCGCGCCTCGCAGACGGCCTCGCTGGGGTGATCTTGTTCTCGCGCAACCTGCGCAAGCTGGACGACGGCACGATCGACGTCGCGCACCTGACCGCCCAGACCGCCGCCGCCCACGACGCGGGCAGAGACACCGGCCTGCCGGTGTTGTGCGCGGTGGATCAGGAGGGCGGCCTGGTCGCGCGCCTGCGTGCCCCCTTCAGCCACTTTCTCCCCATGGCCGACGTCGCCGAGCGCGGCGGCGTGGACGCCTGCCGGGCTGTGGGCGCACAGACGGGGCGCGAGTGCCTGGCGGCGGGCTTCAACGTCGACTTCGCTCCGGTGCTCGACATCGACACGAACCCGGACAACCCGATCATCGGCAGGCGCGCTTTTGGCACGACCCCGGAGTCGGTCGCCGCCCACGCGGGCGCCTTCCTGCGTGGTCTGCAGGGGACCGGCGTGCTCGGCTGCGGTAAGCACTTTCCAGGCCACGGCGACACCGACACCGACAGCCACGTCGCGCTGCCCGTGCTCGACTTCGACCTCGACCGGCTGACCGCCGTGGAGATGGCGCCCTTCGCCGCGCTGGCGGACGAGATGCCCATGGTGATGACCGCGCACATCCTCTTTCGCGCCCTCGACCCCGACCTGCCAGCGACGCTGTCACCGGCGGTGCTGTCGCCGCTGCTGCGGGAGCGCTGCGGTTTCGGAGGCGTCATCGTCAGCGACGATCTGGAAATGAAGGGCGTCGCTGGGATGTTCTCCTATGCAGAGAGCGTTCGTTTGGGCTTGGCCGCGGGCGTGGATCTCTTCTTGGTCTGTCGGCAGGAGGACGCGTTGGACGAAGCCGTCGGAGAAGCCACGCGCATCCTGCTGGCGGGGGGCCCTGCGGCCGACCGCGCCCGCGACGCGGTGCGCCGCGTTCGGCAGCTGCGCGCCGCCGCGGCCCGTCCCCGACCGAGCGTGGAGGCCGTCACGCGGGCCATCGAGACGGACCCAGGCGCGCGCTTGCGCATCGAACTAGGCGTTGGCACCGTCCAATGAGGCGCCCAAGGGCTGACATCGCCCTCCCCTTGTCCCCCAGACCGGCGCTCGCCGGGTCTCGGCTGGAGTCCTGCTTGAAGAACGCCGCTCAGTCGCCCGCCCTGTCCCCGCGTACCAGCCCATGGCCGCGCGCGGTCCGTGTCTGGCTCGGTCTCCTGGTGTTGGTGTTGGCCGCGCCCGGGTGCGACCGGTCCAAGTCGGAGGCCGACGGTCCCCCGTTGGTCGGCGAGGGCACCAAGCTCGCGGCCGCCGGCGACCAGGCCTACTCGCCCGATCAGCACGTGGCGGACGACGACGACGACAAGGACGACAAAGACGACGACGAGAACCAGGACTACTGGAAGGGCATCAAGTTCGACATCCACAACTTCGAGGAGGTCACCGACTATGTGACCACCTACTACATCGACGAGAAGGTCGAGAAGAAGCGGGCGTGGATCGCCGCCGCCAATGGTGCCCTGGGGCTGCTCGAGCCCTCCGGCGAGCTGCTGCCGGCGTCGTTCATGACCGCCCGTCGTGGACACAAGGACGAGGAGGGGCGGCTCGACGGCGACTTTGCGCCCTACGCCTGCGGGGGCAAGCCGCTGCCTGGCGTGGTGCTGCACCGCGTCCCGGGCCTGGGCTACCTCAAGTACAAGCGGAGTGACCGCCCGGACCGCCGACTCACGGACGAGGAGATCCTGGAGCTGCGCGCCAAGGGCAAGGCGCGCTACCGCATCTATCGGGAGGGCTGGGACAAGCTCGCGTTCGGGCGCAAGGAGTTCTTGTGCGTCATGGCCTTCGTCAAGGCGGAGCTGGTGAAGGACCAGGCCAAGCGCAAGGCGCGCCGGGCCGCGGCGGCCAAGACCCAGGCCGCTGCCGGAAAGGGCGCCAAGGGCGACAAGGCCGAGGGCAAGGACACCAAGGGCAAGGGCGCCGCTGCCGCCAAGACCGGAGACGCCGAGACCGGAGGCGCCAAGACCGGTGTCGCCAAGTCGGGTGATGCCAGCAAGGCGAAGTCAGCCAAGGCGGCCGAAGCCAAGAAGAAGGCCAAGAAGAAGAAGAAGAAGAAGAAGAAGGGGCCACCCCCCGCGCTCTACGCGCCGCTCCCGGACGAGGACGCGATGCGCAACTGGGACCCGGACATCAACCGCGCGTGGCTCGCCGCGTCGTCCGCGTTTCTCTATGCCCTGGACCCGCACTCGGCGGTCATCCCGCGCAAGCAGTGGGACGAGTCGACCCGCAAGACCCAGGACAGCTCCTTCGAGGGCATCGGCGCGGTGCTCACGCAGCGCCAGGACCGCACCATCGTCGAGAACCCCATGGAAGAGCTGCCCGCTTGGAAGGCGGGGGTGCGCGCTGGCGACCAGATCATCAAGGTCGACGGCGTGGACATCCGCGGCTGGCTGCTCGGCAAGGTGGTCAAGAAGATCCGCGGCAAGAAGCACACCATCGTGACGCTGACGGTGGCCCGTGAGGGTGACCCCAAGCCCATCGACATCGCGATCAAGCGAGACCACATCCCGATCAAGAACGTCACCGGCAAGCTGTTGAAGCATCACCCTGGGGTGGCCCACGTGAAGATGAGCGGCTTCGTGCCGCGCTCCGCCCAGGACCTGCGGGCCAAGGTGCTCGAGCTCCAGGCCAAGGCGCCGGGCGGCAAACTCAAGGGGCTGATCCTCGACTTGCGTCGCAACAGCGGCGGGCTGCTCAACCGCGCCATCGACGTCGCCGACATGTTCCTCGACCGGGGGGTGGTGGTCACGGTGAAGAGCCGTCGGCGCATGCGGCGCGGCGGCGGACCCGAGGTCCACAAGGCGAGCGCGGACGACGACGACTTCAAGTTCCCGTTGATCGTGCTTGTCAACGACGGCTCGGCGTCGGCCAGCGAGATTGTCGCCAGCGCGATCCAGGAGAACGGACGCGGGCTGGTCGCCGGGCAGCGCACCTTCGGCAAGGCGAGCGTGCAGACCCTGTTCGAGCCCGCCCTCCACCTCGACTACTACATCAAGCTGACCGTGGCGCGGTACTACGCCCCCTCTGGGCGGACCATTCAGGTCACCGGCGTGCATCCCGACATCCCGATCGCGCCCAAGGCGGACGGCAAGGCGCACGTGGGCTTCCGCGAGGAGAACCTCACCAACCACCTGGAGCCCATCGACCCGCCCGGCAAGTCGCCCATGGCCGCGATGGTCCCGGCCCTCACCAAGTGCGTCGCGCGCTCCGGCAAGGCCAAGGGCATCGCCAACAGGAAGCCCAAGCCCCAGATCCTGCCGGACTACCAGCTCTTGAGCGCGGCCGACTACCTGCTGTGCCTCGCCCGTCTGCAGTCGGGGAAGTAGGGCGCCCCGTCGACCCCAGCCACCGACGCGCCTGACCCAGCGCACAGTGGGTTTGTACCGACGGTCGCCGCTGCTCTAGACTGCGGTCCCGCACCGCTCGCCAGCGGCGCCTGCTGCACGACGCGCAGGCCGCAGGCGTGGACGCCCCGGAGGCTCGACCTTGGCAACCTCAACCACACCCACCTCCACTGAGCTCGCCGCCCTGCGCGAGGAGCTCGCAGCCCTGCGCGCCCGTGTCGACGTGCTCGAAGGCAAGCAGCCGGGCCCCAAGGCCGCCGCCGTGCCCGCGGCCGCCGCAGCGACCGCCGTGGCCGCCACACCAGCGCCCAGCGGCAAGCCCGCCGCCCCGGAGACCGACCCGGAAGCCGCGCTGCGGAGCCTGGTGGCCGCCGCCTTCGCCCTCGCGCTGGAGCCGATCCCCGACGATCCAGACGAAGCGGACGCCCAGTTCGCGCGCTTCGCCGCGCTGATGCACAGCGAGCGTCGCGGGACCCCGCTGCTCGAGCAGAGCCTGCGCAACTACACGTGGCGGCAGCTGCGGCGCAACGCCAACATCTACCTCAACGAAGCCCAGGACCCGGCCTCGTTCGAGAGCGCTCGCATGGTGCCGACGGCGGTGACGCTGAAGACCGAGCGGGCCAAGCTCTTCCTGCGGGCGCGGACGCGCATGCCGACCCCGATCTCGCTGCGGCGGGACGCGTCGGAGCACGGCGCCTGGCGGATCGAGTCGAGCTCGCTGTAGCGCGAAGAGGCGACGCCGGGCGACCGCCGGAGCGCGCGCGGCCCGAGACCCGGCTGCGGAGCGGCGGACCGGCGCCCCGTGCACCGACCCCGAGCCCGCGAAGAAAGTGCGCGCCTGTACACGAAGTGACCCACGCGGGGGTTGACCCTGTCGGTCGGATCCGTTAACAAGCGCGTCGCCTAAGGCGGCATGGCCAAGTGGTAAGGCAGAGGACTGCAAATCCTTTATCCCCGGTTCGAATCCGGGTGCCGCCTCCAGCACTGCTCCAACCCCTCGCGGGAACCCCGGCATGCGCCGGCGGAGCAGCCCCGGCGAACGCGCCGGCAGCGAGCGACAGCGCTCGCGCGCCCTCGGGAGCACCTGTCCCGATGGGCCCCTTTTCGACCTGCCCGGTTTCGCAGAGAGACAGGCGGTCGCTCCAAGGGGGAGCGAACGGCAACGGCCGTTCGCCCACCAGGGGGCCCGTGACGGACAGGACCGTCCAATCGGCCCCAACAGTTCACCTCCGCTCGCCACGACACAGGGCAGCGAGCAGACGAGTCCAGCACCTGACGATGACCTCGACCGACACCGCCACCCGCCACGCCGAACAGCACGACGCCGCGCTGGCCGACGACGCACGTCTTGCCGCGGCGACGGCGACGAGCGACGCAGAGGTGTCGGAGTCGTCCAAGCAGCGCGCGCTTCGCGGCAAGAACCTCGAGGCGGCTGTCCGAGCGCTGATCGAGCCCGTGGTCACGGCGGCTGGCTTTGACCTCATCGAGCAGCGGATGCTGCGCGGCCCGCGGAGCAACACGCGCCTGCAGCTCTTCATCGACCGCATGCCTGGCGAAGGTGGCGTGGTGGTGTCCGACTGCGCTGCCGTGTCACGCAAGGTCGGCGCGCTGCTCGAGATCGAGGACCCGATCCCTGGCAACTACGACCTCGAGGTGTCCAGCCCCGGGATGAAGCGACTGCTGCGCCACCTCGCAGATGTGCGCCGGTTTCTCGGCCTGCGGGCGCGGCTGACGCTGCCCGAGACGCCCGACAGCCCCAAGCGCACGCTCATCGGCACGCTCGACAGCTGCGACGACACGCACGTCCAGGTGTCCCTCGAGGAGGGCGGGGAGACCTCGGTGTGCTTCGCCGAGCTGCAGCGCGCGACGCTCGACCCGACCCTCGAGCAGTGGCAGCGCCTCGGCGAGCAGCTGCTTCAGGAGCGGGCGGCCCGAGAGGCCAGCAACGACGCCAGCGATGGCGACACGAATTCAGCCGACGTCCCCAGTGGCGACGACTCTTAGGGAACGAACGCAACGGTCAGCGACAACGATGACCGGACCGCGGCGCAAGTGCGCCCCACGACGAGGAGAGCAGCGATGATGGTGGGAAGCCTCAGCCAGATCATCGACCAGGTGTCGAAAGAGAAGAGCATCGACCGTTCGGTGCTGATCGACGCCCTCGAGCAGGCCATTCTCTCGGCCGCGAAGAAGACCTTCGGCCCCGATCGGGAGCTCGAGGCAAGCTTCAACGCGGACACGGGCGAGGTCGAGCTGATGATGTACCTCGTGGTCGTGCCCGACGACGAGCTCACCAGCTACACGCGGGAGCTGCCGGTCAGCAAGGCCGCGCTGGTCGATCCGGACGTGCAGATCGACGACGAGCTCGGCTTTCAGATCTTCTACCTCGACAAGGACCGCGACCGCGCACAGGAGGAGGACCGCAAGTTCGGTGACATCCTCAACGTGCGCACCGCGCGGGCCCAGTTCGGACGCATCGCCGCGATGACCGCCAAGCAGGTCATCATGCAGCGCGTGCGTGACGCCGAGCGGGACGTCGTCTTCAACGAGTACAAGGACCGCAAGGGCGAGCTGGTCACCGGCATCACCCGCCGCTTCGAGCGCGGCAACGTGATCGTCGACCTCGGCCGCGCCGAGGCCGTGCTGCCCGTGCGCGAGCAGATGCCACGCGAGTCTTACCGCGCGGGCGACCGCGTGCAGGCCTACGTCAAGGACATCAAGCGGGAGTCGCGCGGCCCCCAGATCGTGCTCAGCCGGACCGACGCTCGCCTGATCGAGAAGCTCTTCGAGCTCGAGGTCCCCGAGATCTACGAGGGCATCGTCAAGCTCATGGCCGTCGCCCGCGAGCCGGGTGAGCGCGCCAAGATCGCGGTCGCCTCGCGCGACAGCGACGTCGACCCCGTCGGCGCGTGCGTCGGCATGAAGGGCTCGCGTGTGCAGGCCGTCGTTCAGGAGCTACGCGGCGAGAAGATCGACATCGTCCCCTGGTCTCCGGACATCGCGAAGTTCGTCTGCAACGCCATCCAGCCCGCCGAGGTGAGCCGCGTGCTCATCGACGAGGACAACCAGACCATCGAGCTCATCGTCCCGGACGACATGCTCTCGCTGGCCATCGGCCGTCGCGGACAGAACGTGCGCCTGGCGAGCCAGCTGGTCGGATGGCGCATCGACATCCACTCCGAGGGCAAGATCGAGCAGATGAAGGAGGTCCTTGGCGAGAAGCTCATGGTCGTGCCTGGGCTCGACGACTCGCTGGTGTCCTACATGTTCAAGCTCGGCTTCCACAGCCCGGACAACCTGCTGAACGCGCACACCGAGGACCTCGCCTCGATCCCCGGGATCGACGAGGACATGGCGCTGCAGGTGCAGCAGATCGCCTACGAGGTGAAGCAGCAGCGCGAGGCCGACGCCCGCCGCACGAAGGAAGAGGAGATCCGCGCCCGCGAGGCCGCGGAGGCCCTGTCCGCTGCGGTCGCTGCTGCCGAAGCGTCGGAGCCGCGCCCCGCGGCCCCGGCCGAGCCGAGCGCCTAGTTTTCATCGTGACCAGAGCCACCGAGCTCGGGTCGCACAACGTCCTTCGCCACCGCCCGCGCCGCGGGTGAGTGTCGGGGGCGGATTTGGAGAGCCCCCACGTGACATTCACCTCGCCCACGCGTACCTGCATTGGCTGCCGACACCGTCGGCCAGCGCAGGCCCTGGTCCGCCTCACGGCAGACCGCGCGACGGGTGTGTGTGTGTCCGGCATGTTTGGCCGTCGTGATCGCGACGGTCGGGGGCTGTATGTCTGCCCGGAGGCGCGCTGCGCCAACCGGGCGATGCGTGCGCTGCGAGGCCGTCTCAAGCTAGAGACGTCTCCGCAGCAGCTTGTGTCGCAAGTCCTCACGGACGCGCACACACAAGCGAAGGCGCGTGTTCAGGACCGGGAACGTGGCCTTGCGCGACGCCGGGCCGCCAGCCAGGATGCGCGACTGCGCGCCTGGGCGGATGTGACTGCGCGGCTCGAAGCCGCCGTCGCGACCTTGAACACCGCGCACAATGGTGTCGCATGACACCTGGAGGACCGACCTTGGCGAGTACGAGTACGACACGCGTGGCTGAACTGGCAAAAGAGCTGGGGCTCAGCGACCGCGACCTCGTCGCAAAGGCAGCGGAGCACGGCATCGTGTTCTCCGTGTTCTCGCGTCTGGACGCAGGCCAGACCGCGACGATTCGCAAGCTGTTCAAACCCAAGGCCCGTGGCGAGAGCCGCGCGGCGAGCGGCGGAACCCGGCGGCGCGCAGCCGGAGGCACCGTCGTTCGGCGGCGCGTGCGTCGCGGCGCCGACGCCGAGGCGCCGGCAGCGCCCGCTCCGGCCGACGCAGGGGCCGCGGCGCCAGCCGCGCCATCGACGACGACCGTGCGGCGACGCGCCGCGGCGCCGGCTGCTGAGCCCGCAAGCGCAGAGAGCCCGGCGACCGCCGACGACCGTCCGCGGCTCCGCCGCGCCCGGGTCGACGACCTGAACATGCCTCCGGAGCTCCAGCCCCGGACCATGATCACGCCGGAGCAGCAGATCGAGTCGCAGATCGCCGTGGCGGGTCAGCGCATCGCGGAAGATCGGCGCCGCGCGGAGGCCGAGGCCGCCGTTCGCACCGCCGAGGAGAACGCGGCGCTCGCCGCTGAGCGCGACCGCCGCCTCGCCGCCCGTACGGACGAGACGCCAGAGGTCGCTCCGCTCGACGAGGGGCCCGTTCCACGCATCGTCGGCTTCGCGGAGGAGCCGGTCGCCGCCGTGCCCGAAGCCCCGGAGGCTCCGGCCGCCGAGGCCGTGACGGTCGAGGTGACGCAGCTGTCGCCGGAGGCCCCGGCCGCCGAGCCGGCCCCGGCTCCGACGCCGGTCAACCTCGGCCTCGACGACATCGGCAAGGCGCTCAACGAGAGCGAAGACGCGCCGCTGCCCAGCGACCGGAAGGTCCCTCGCCTCAAACGTCTGAAGATGCCCGAGG
>JAUIAC010000165.1 GCA_030425545.1 bacterium
TGATGTTCGGCCACGCGTGCACGCAGACCGAGCAGCTGATGCCCTTGCCGGTGGCGCTCGCGCACGGCCTGACCCGCCAGCTCGAGACGGCCCGCCGCGACGGCACGCTCGACTGGCTGCGCCCCGATGGCAAGAGCCAGGTGAGCGTGCGCTACGAAGACGGCAAGCCCGCCGCGATCGAGGCCGTGGTGTTGAGCACCATGCACTACGACCGGGTGACCCACGCCGACCTGCGCGACGCGATCCTCGAGCACGTGGTGAAGCCGGTGCTGCCGGCCGAGCTGCTCAACGCGGACACCAAGTACCACATCAACCCCACCGGCATCTTCGTGAAGGGCGGGCCGCACGCGGACTGCGGGCTCACCGGTCGCAAGATCATCGTCGACACCTACGGCGGCTGGGGTCGCCACGGCGGCGGCGCGTTCAGCGGCAAGGACCCGTCGAAGGTCGATCGCTCGGCGAGCTACTTCGCGCGGTACGTGGCCAAGAACATCGTCGCGTCCGGCGCGGCGGAAGAGGTCGAGGTCCAGGTCAGCTACGCCATCGGCGTGGCCGAGCCGACCAGCATCAAGGTCGACACCTTTGGGACCCACCACGTGGACCCCGATGCGATCGAGAAGGCCACGCGCGAGATCTTCGACTTCCGCCCCGCGCGGATCATCGCTCACCTCGACCTGCTGCGCCCCATCTACCGGCAGAGCGCGTCGGGTGGTCACTTCGGTCGCCCCGACGTGGCCTTCCCCTGGGAGCGTCTCGACCGCGTCGAGGCCCTCAAGAGCGCGCTGGCCCTGTAGCGCACGGAGTCCACAGCCGCCCTTGCCCGTGCCTTCGCTCGGTGATCAAACGGGGCTGATTTCGCTTGACATGCGCGCGGATTGTTGCCTCAATGCGCGCCCCGCGGCCGGGCGAACACCCGCCCCGCCTGCAGCGAAGCGCACGCTGACCTGCATCGCCGGTCCCTGACACCCCCTCTCGGAGTGATCACGAGCCGCGCACCCCTGAGGCACCGGTTTTCCGGGCTTCGCAAGCCGGCCACCCGCTCGGCGAGACCGCAGCTGCGGCCCTCGACCTCGCGACCCGGAACAGACCGACGCTCCTCCGGGAGCACCCGCGTTCACGCACAGTCACCGCCCGGACAACCCGAGCCTTGGCGTGAACCACATGACCGAGCAGCCCAACCCGCTGCTGAGGACGGACAAGAGACATGAGCCTGACCAAGAGCACAGACAGCGTCCAGAGCAGCGACGTCGACCGCAGCTGGCACCTCGTTGACCTCGACGGCGCGACCCTCGGCCGCGCCGCCGTGCGCATCGCCACCGTCCTGCGCGGCAAGCACACCCCGAACTACACGCCCCACAGCGACTGTGGCGACTTCGTGGTCGTCATCAACGCGTCCAAGGCCGTGCTGACGGGTAACAAGCTCGATCAGAAGACGTACCGCTACCACACGCAGTTCCCCGGCGGCCTCAAGGAGGCCAAGGCGCGCGACGTGATGCGGACGAAGAGCGACCAGGCCGTGATGAGCGCGGTCCGCGGCATGCTGCCCAAGGGCCCGCTGGGTCGGCAGATGATCCGCAAGCTCAAGGTCTACGCGGGCTCCGAGCACCCGCACGCTGCGCAGAACCCGCAGACGCTGCAGCTCTAAGCCACACTTTACAACGTCAAGTCGAGAGGATTTCCCATGGCCAGCACCCGTCGAGTCAATGAGGGCAACCAGGCGCGTCAGCGTTGGTACGCCACCGGTCGCCGCAAAGAGGCGACCGCCCGCGTTCACCTGATCGAGGGCACCGGTCGCATCTTCATCAACGGTCGTGAGATGGACGCCTACCTGGCGCGCCCCATCCTCTCGATGGTGGTGAAGCAGCCGCTGGACCTCGTCGATCGCGGCGGTGCCTTCGACATCCGCGCCACCGTGCGTGGCGGCGGCCTCAGCGGCCAGGCCGGCGCCGTGCGCCACGGCATCGCCCGCGCCCTGAGCCTGGCCGAGAGCGAGCTCCGCGCGCCCCTGAAGGCCGCCGGCATGCTCACCCGTGACGCCCGCGCGAAAGAGCGGAAGAAGTACGGCCAGCGTGGCGCTCGTGCTCGCTTCCAGTTCTCGAAGCGTTGATGCAGCTGGCGGGCTCTGCCTGCCGGTGTGCATGGCTGGGTAGCTCAGCTGGTTAGAGCGAACGACTCATAATCGTTAGGTCGTGGGTTCAAGTCCCACTCCAGCCACCAACAAATTCGCGCAGTTGAAAGGGCCCCATCTGGGGCCCTTTCTCTTTGGGCTAGGCGCTGGGCTAGGGTTTGAGCGGCTTTCGCTGCAGGCATGCTCACGACATACTCGAGGCCATGTCCGACACTGGGTACGACGAGACACTGTGGCTCAACTTCCCGTCGCTCTGCGACTCCTGGGGTGTGACCACGGGGACTGCTGCTAGCTCCCTGGAGTCAGCAGAAGTCGCACCCGGTGTCATTCTCGAAGGTGCTCTGATCCTCTGGGACGCAGTCACCTACGGTCCAGATCTCCTCGGCGCCAACATCGGGTCTCCAGCGGGGGCGGGTCGCTCTCGCCCCGCGAGGTATTGCGGCCCGGCGTTGCTCGAACCTTCCGCATGGTCCGCTGTGAAGAGCACCGGAAGCGCTCCGATTCGCGGTGTCGAGGCATCGGCCTCCCAGGCATCTGAAGGCCACGTGCGAGGCACCGCCGTGGTGTCGATGGAGCCGCTCACGGACGCCCAAGTGCGACACGCGAACCTCTCGCCGATCCTTGGAGGCCGGGGTGTCTGGCATGCGAGTCCTGCCCGGCTCTCCGCGTCTCAGCTCTATGTGAAGCGCAAGGTTGCAAATGCACTGGCCGAGCAGAGGGGATGGCCGAGGGTCGAAACGCTGGAGCCAACCAAACCTGGCTCCCTACTCCACGCCGTAGCTGAGCTAGTCAACGGCACCTCGGATCGGCATGCGCCCGAGTTGATGTTGGCGCTCGAGGCTTGGCACGCGTGCAGACCCGGGGGCAGTTTCGCCAAGGGGAGAAGCCGGAAGAAGGCCCGTCAGGTTCTCCTCGATTGGCTCGAGGCGCGGCAGCCCGTCGGTGGGAAGCCGATGAAGAAATCGGCCGTCGACCGCATCGCAACAGTGGCCAACTGGGACAAGACCAGGGGGCCGCTAGCGTCGAAGTAGGCACCGAGGAGTGGTCCTGCTCGACTACCGCCAAGTTCAAGCGAAGTGTGCGTACCGGGGTACCGCCAGCTAGGGCAACTCCAGGGGCCCACCAGCGTAGTAGTCGGCTCCGAAGAGTGGCCCCGCAAGACTGGCGCCATGATCAAGCCATGCGCGCCCACCGGCGCTACGACTTGCAGAAGATAGTCCGGAAACCCGGGTAGAGCATCGCTTGCTCTTCGACGGATAGGCACTGTAACCCCCGCAGTTGCCCGGACTAAAAATCCGTCCTGAAGACAAGCGGTTGCCTTGCACACCGCGCCCGCTCCTCCCTATCTCTCTCCTTGCACCAGCGAGGACCAGACCGGTCCGCCACGTGCAGGAGTGAGCCATGCTGACCACCTTCCGACTCATCCGCAGCAAGGAGCTGACCCAGCTCGTCGGCCTGTCGCGGAGCCAAGTCTACCGGCTCGAGCGCGCGGGCAAGTTCCCCCGCCGCCGACAGCTGGGTCCGAACAGCGTGGCCTGGGTCCTGTCTGAGGTCCTGGCTTGGTGCGAGACGCGCGCCCCCGCCCACCTGGGTGGGGACGCCCCTGATGCGCGGGAAGTTCCCGCGTAACCGCGACGCTCCAGCCCAACAACTTCCAGGACATCGGGCTGGAGCGTCACAACCGACGAACACAGGTTCGCCACTCTAGGAGAGTATCATGAGCAAGAAGATCCAGACGAAGCAGAGCGCGCCAACCCGCGCCGAGAGCGGCCCGCCGCAGGCGGTATCGTCTGCGGCCACGTCGACGCCCGCCCGCCCGCCCAGCAGCGATGGCACTGCGCGCGCCACAGACAGCACCGAGCCGATCCAGGAGTCCAACATCGGCGCGATCGTCAAGGAGGCCAAGGCGACGAGCCTCACGCGCCAGCTGACCCCGGACGCGCTCAAGCTCGACGTCGCGCACCACCAGCTGGCGGTCAACGCCAGCGAGCAGTCGATGATCCCGCTCGGCGCCCCCAACAAGCAGCTGTTCTTCCGCGTCGCCAGCGCACTGAGCATGCTGGTGTGCCTACTGGACTGGAAGGCTGACGGCTTCAGCTACCTCCTCACGCAGACGGTGCAGCGCGCCATCAGCGAGGCCGACGTCAAGTTCGTCAAGCTGTACGTCTGGGTGGACCGCCGCGACAACGTCGGCGTCTGGGCCGTCGGTGTGCCCTACAGCGACGGCACCAACTACGACGCCTGGAAGTCCGGCCACAAGGTCTGCGAGCGCGCCAAGACCGAGTGGGTGAAGAAGCGCTGGAACCGACAGATGGGCGTCTACGACATCGTCACCCTGCACCCCTCGGTCGAGGCCCCGAAGCCCAACTTCCCGGAGCTGACGATGGAGGAGGTCGTCGAGCGCGTGTTCGAGGGTCGCATCATCGACTCGGTCGACCACCCGATCATCCGCGAGCTGCAGGGGCTGATGTGATGCTCAACCTCGAGGGCTACAAGCAGATTTGGCTGGTCGACTTCGAGTTCGGGGCGCCGGAGGGGCATCCTCCGGCGCCCCGTTGCGTTGTGGCCCGCGAGTTCCACAGCGGCGAAGAGCGCCGCGTTTGGCTGGACGTCGACCAGCCCCCGCGCTGCCCGCCCTACCCCGTCGACGCATCGTCGCTATTCATCGCGTTCTCCGCGCAGGCCGAGCTCAGCTGCCACCTGACCCTCGGTTGGCCGCTCCCGGTGCGGATCATCGACCTGTTCCCCGAGTTCTGTCGCATGACCAACGTGCACCGGGTCAAGCACGGTCGAAGCCTGCTGCACGCGCTGCGCCACTTCGGGCTCGACGCGATGGACTCGGAGAAGAAGGACTGGTTCCGCGATCTGGCTCTCCGCGGCGGGCCCTACAGCGAGACCGAGCGCAGCGAGCTGATGGCTTACTGCGCGGAGGACGTGCGGGCGCTCGCCGTCCTCCTGCCGAAGATGCTGCCGTACCTCGACGGCGGACGTTCGCTGTTGCGGGGCCACTACAGCCGGGCGGTCGCAGCGATCAACGTCACCGGCGTCCCAGTGGACGCCCGCTTCGCTTGGATGTGGAACAAGCACCGCACGGAACTGCGACAGCACGTACTGCGCGAGCGCGACCAGGACGGCTTCCACGACCCCAGCGGCACCTTCCGGTACGACAAGGCTGCCGCGGCGATCCGCGCCACTGGCCGCGTCTGGCCTCGGACAAAGGGTACGAGGCGCTACTCGCTCGCGAAGGACGTGCTCAAGTCCTTGTCGGAAGGGCACGCGCCGCTGGAGCGGCTCTACGAGCTGCGACGCCTGCTGGCGGCCGCGACCGGCAGCGACTTCGTCGTTGGACCCGACGCGCGGGTCCGGGCCCCCGTGTGGCCCTACTCCACCGTCACCGGCCGCAACCAGACGAACAAGCGGCCGCAGCTCTTTGGGCTGCCAAGCTGGATGCGTGGCGCTATCGCGCCGGCCCCGGGGCACACGCTGGCGTACATCGACTGGGGACAGCAGGAGTTCGGTATCGCGGCGGTGCTCTCCGGCGACAACGCGATGCTGAGCACCTATCAGTCCGATGACCCCTACGTCGCCTTCGGCATCGAGGCCCGCTTGCTACCGGAAGGGGCCTCGAAGCAGAGCCATCCGAAGGTGCGCGCCCAGTTGAAGGCGTGCGCGCTTGGCGTGCTCTACGGCAAGACGGCGCACGGGCTGAGCCAGGACCTCGACATCACCCACCACGAAGCCCAGCAGCTGCTGCGGGCCCACCGGCGGGCGTACCCGACGTTCTGGGAGTGGATCGAGGGCGTCGTGACATTCGCCGACATCCAGGGCTACGCCCTGTCCAGGCTGGGCTGGCGTCTGCGCCCTGGCCCTGAGTTCAACGAGCGGACCTTCCGCAACTACCCCATGCAGGCCAACGCTGCCGAGATGATGCGCCTGGCCGCCGGCCACGCCCATGATCGCGGCGTGCGGGTGTGCGCGATCGTGCACGACGCGTTCCTGATCGAAGTGCCTTCGGTCGCGATCGACACGGCCGTGGCCGACATGCGGTCGGCCATGAACGAGGCGTCGACGTACCTGCTGGACGGCGTGACGCTCAAGACGGATGTGGACCTGATCGACGACACGAGCCGCATGCTCAACGACGAGCAGCGCGAGACCTGGGAGTGGGTCTACGCGAAGCTCGAGGAGCTTGAACAGCAGGCCACTGGGCAGTGAGGTGGTCGCTGGTGAACACCTAGGTGTTCACCAGCGACCACCCGGGCAGTACTTGTTGATCTCCAACGGAGAAGAGCGCGATGTCGAAGTACGAAGCCACTAGGGTCGACCCAGAGGTCGTGGAGCACCTCCCGGTTCGGGGCCGCACGACGCCTCCGGCGTTGCCGAAGGCTGTCAAGGGTGAGCACTACTTCGGAGCCAGCCCGCCGCTCGGGTGGGTCAGCACCGCCTGCCGCCTCGACGGTGCCTGCCCGAAGATGGTCTTCGCGCTGTGGCACGAAGGAGCGTTGACGAAGTCGCGCCGTGTCAAGGTACGCAAGAAGTGGTTTGCGTTGTTCGGTGTGAAGAGGAATGCAGCGTACCGCGCCCTGGACAAGATGGTCGCAGCTGGTCTGATCAGGATCGTGGACAAGAGCCCCGGAAGGCAGACTCTCGTCGAGATTCTCCCGGTTCCTCCGGTCAGCATCGCCCACCCGGACTGACCGGTGCGTCGCGGCCCCCCGCCGCTCCGCGGCTACCGCAAGGGGAGCCTCACACCACAGCCCCCGCAAGCGGCGCTCTTGCTCCACCGGAGCAGCATCGCCTCGGTGCCGCATGCCCCACAGCGAACGACTCGAAAGGCGTAGTCCATCAGCGCCCGAAACATCGCGATGTCCATCTCCGAGAGCGTGGCAGCGGGCGCTAGAGCAACTGAGCGTTCCGACTCATGGCCTCGGATGTACTTCGACACCGTCCCCGGGCTCAGTCCGAGCCGACGGGCAATCTCGGCCGCGGTAACAGCGCCCTGCTCGTGCATAGCGATGATCCGGTCAACGGTGGGGCGACTGATCGGCGCCGGCATGGGGGGCCTCCAAACGCACAGGACCCTGGTTCGGTCCCGTTTCGCGCCATCTTGTCGTCGCATTGAAGTGCGTTCGACATCCACGACGTGGACGGCTTGCCCACGTACAAACCCATGCTACTGCTAGTGTTTTTCGCGACCAAGGCGGTGCACGCGCATGCCCGCCCATGCGAAGCGAGCAGGCAGGTTGTGAGGCTCTGCTACTTCGCCTCAAACGCGACCAGACTGCCGTACAGTACGACGCCCGGGCTCTTGGACTTGATAGCCACGGTGTGGCTCCCGGCACTCAGGCCCTTGACCACGGCGGTAATGCCGGTGGACGCGTTGAGGTTGACCACCTTGGCGACGTTCTTGCCGTCCACGTCGAGATACGCCTCGGTCTCGCCCTGCCCTGTGAGGCGCAGCGTGCCGAAGACCGTGACAGTGCCTCCGGCGGTGGAGATCGCTCCCGAGGCCGGCCCCTTCGTTGTCGTGTTGAGCTCGAGGGTCGAGATGTTGAGGCCAGAGTCCTTGAGCGCGTCGAGCTCGGCCTTGAGCCCGCCGGAGGCAGACGAGGCCGACTTTGCGTGGTCAGCCTCCAGGGCGTAGGGGACGGCGGCGAGCTTCGTGCGCGGCAGACTGGTCTTCGTGGTGGACCCGACGATCACCTCGACGTAGAGCGTGGGGTTGTCGCGGACGGCCTTGGCGCAGCTTGCCCCCAACGGCAGCGAGAAGTGCCCCGTGCCTGCCTCAGTCTTGCCGACTGGGGACTGGCACACGGCGACATCCGCCCCCGGCGTGGCCGACTTGAACAAGGCCACCTGCACCTGAGTACTGCTGCCAACCGGCGAGCCCTTCGCGTCTGTCAGCTGTCCCTGATAGACGAGCGGCTCCGTCGGTGGAGCGCCCGCGGCACCCACCAGCCCGATGCAGGCCCCTGTGGCGATGGCCACAACCGCCGTGATGGAGACGATGTGCTTCCTCTTCATGGGCGGAGCCCTCCTCGTACGCAGTAGCTGCCTGAGCACGTCGTGCCCCCGGGCAGTAGCGTGCCGTGCAGCACCCTGTAGCTCGCCGCTGCAGGCGAGCCGGCCTGTGTCGCCAGCCCGCCGCGGGCGATCGTGAAGGTCGGCGCGCCCGGCTGGACGCACTTGCCTGCCAAGCAGCTGTTCCCGTTGCCGCAGCCCGCCCCGTCGGCGGCCGGCGTGCTCGTGCATCCCTGGCCCTTCATGCACTTGTCGGAGGTGCAGGGGTTGCTGTCGTCGCAAACGGCCGCGACGCCGCCGGTACACGTGCCGACCACGCAATTAGTGCCGGTTGTACACGGGTCTCCGTCGTCGCAGGGGCCGGCGGACACCTCCGTCTTCCCGCACTGCCCCGCCAGGCAGGCCAGCTTCTCGCAGGGGCCGATCGTGTCCTGAGGCACCACGCCGGCGCAGTCGAGCGCCGTCGAGCAGCCGGACGCCACATCACCGGCGGAATCCCCTGTGGCGTCCCCCAACGCGTCCCCTGATTCGGCGTCCATCGCCACGCTCGTGTCCGCACTCGCCGACGTGTCCGGCTGTGTGTCGACGTCGGGTAGGGCGCTCGCGTCGGCTCGGTGGGCAGCACTGTCGGGCTGTCCACCGTCTTCACTAGACATGGGGTCCGCGTCGAGCGTGTTGGAGCCCTGAGCGTCAGGGGCGTCCTGCGAGCCGGTGCCGTCGAGTGCCTTACCGTCCGACGTGCTCGCGCCTGCGTCCGCCTTGGCGAAGTCGTCCGCTGGGGGTGTGTCGTTGGTACAAGCCGTGGTCAGCAACACTATCCACGCGAGCCATCCGACCCACGCGCGACAGAGCATTCTGGAGGCAGGTCGACCGTCGGGCCGCGGCTGGCTTGCTTGGCGGGATTGAGTACGCATTTGTCGCGGACATTTATGTCCTCTACCCGGACCGCGTCAACACCTACCGTCGTGCGATGGAGCGAAGCACCATCGGCACCCGGATCCGAAAGCTGCGGCTTGAGCGCAGCATGACGCAGCGGACGCTCGCCGAGCGGGCGGGGGTGTCGGAGGCGACTGTGATCGGGCGCCTAGAGCGCGGCGAACACGTACCCCGTCTCGACACCGCTGCGGCCATAGCGACCGCGCTCGAGGTTCCCTTGGGCGCGCTCATCGGCTCCGAGGAGGAAGGGGCAACGCCGCCTGCGTCCCTGCCCCTGCGCCGGACGGCTGCAGAACGACGCTTCACCGTGCTCGGCTCTAAGCTCAGTGACACCCAGCTGGTGCACGTGCTCGCGCTCTTGGAGGACCTAGTTGGCAGCCACCCCGCGGCCGTGCCCGCTACCACCCCCACCGCCGAAGACGCCCCTCATCCAGCGAGCGAATGACCGTCACGACGGTCCTGTCAGCCGCCAGCACGACTACGGTGCCGAGTTGTTCCGAGATGTCGACGCCGCGGCGACGCGCGAACGTCACCTCCGCGGCTGAGATCAGGTAGGCGGCGCGGTTCCCGGCCTGCGGGATTCGCCGGCCAAAGCGCACGGCCAGCTCGACCTCCTCGTTCGTGATCCCACGGTCGGCCTGCCGCTGACGTGCGTGACGTGACAGGCGCTTCACTCGCCCAGACATAGAGCCCTCCTCGCTGCGGGTTGACCGCAGCGTCGTGTGCTTGAGGTAGCGGGCACGGCCCGGCGGACACACAGGTCCGCCGAGCATGTGCGCCGGGACCTAGAAGTCGTCCGAGTCGTCGTAGGGCTTTTTGCCGGCGATGAAGTCGTCGATGCGGTTGTATTTCGCCTCGATCTCCTTGTGGGCCTTGGCGCGTGTCGCGACGAAGCGCGCTCGGATTTCCTCCTCGGACAGCGCGGTCTTGAGGTGCTGCTTGATCACGTTGCACCAGAGTCCTTTGTGGTGGAGATCGTGCCGCATGAAGCGCGCGACCTCGCTCGCAGGTGCTTTGTCGAGCGACTCGAGCCACGCGGGCAGGAAGCGACGGTAGTCCTCTGGCGACAGCGCTAGGTAGAGGCGCAGCACCATGGTGTTCTTCTTCAGCGAGGAGTAGCCCAGGTGCATCCCGAGCCCATATGAGGTCTCAGCCTCTTTTGTCGCCGCGAGCACCAAGGCGTCGACACCATCGTCGTAGAAGAACTGCTTGACGGGGCGTCCAACGAGGCGGGCCTGAATGTGGCGGTACTTGCAGATGTCTCCCCACTGGCCATGGCACTGATCGAAGGCAAGCTGGATCAACTGCGCCAGTGTCCAGGACCGTCGCTGGTGGTCGTGGTAGTAGCGATGTCCGCCGCTCTCCGATGAAGGCCACAGAGTGTAGGCATGAGCCAGCGCCCGGAGCGCCCGCCGCTTACGTGTCGACGCCTCCTCGAGCTGGTCGTCGCGCATCTGCTCCCAGTGGGACTCGTGGCGGAGCTCGGCCTCCTGCGCCAGGGTCTGGTAGCGCTTCGCCTCGGACTGAGCGCCCTCGGCGGCGTGCAGGTTGATCAGCGCGTAGGCGTAGTTCGCGAACGCGTGCTCCGGCTCTTCGTCGACCAGCGCGTGGATCGTCGACTCAGCGACCTTCTGGCGACCGAGTCGCATCAGGTGCAGCGCGCTCTCAGCCCGTGTCCTTGTCGGATCGTCAGAGGTTTGCTCCTCGGCCGCCTCCTCCAGTGCTTTCACGCGGTAGAGAGACAGCCCGTCGAGCTCGTCACCGCCGGTCCGGACCCCAAACAGGGTCTCTCCACCAGACAGCGAGCCGGCCGGCAGGAGCGGCTCACTCGTGAGGTCCACGTCCGGTTTGAGCAGCCGCTCACCAAGCTCGGTGAAGTGAGCCAGCCACCCCGCGTACACCTGAAGTCGGGCCTGCAGGTCTCCACGGGTGTTTGCGAGGAGCCTCCTGAAGGTCCGCGGGTCCCCGTAGTGCTCCCGTTTGAGGATGCTGCTGACGACCGCCGGCTTGAAGACGCTCTCGAGGGCGAGGAGGTTCTTGAAGAAGACCAGGGACTCCGCGGTCAGCTTGTACTCGATCGTCGCCTTGTCGCTGGCGCTGAGATGGCGCCTACGCGCGAGATCTGGAGGGATTGTGCCAAGTCCCGGACTCTTGCCGACGTTGGGCTTCGCGTGGCGGGTGATGACGTCCTTGGTCTTCTTGTCATCAGGACTGATTGGTAGTCGCGCAGCCGTGCTGTCGCCGTAGCCGACTGTCACTGCGTTCTCGAAGGAACGCGACAAGCGGCACATTTTCGCAGATAGGACATCCGACACGGCGTCGTCGACGTCGTG
>JAUIAC010000877.1 GCA_030425545.1 bacterium
AGGTTGACGCTCACGCCCACGTGCATGTGGTACGCGTGCCGACCGCTGCCCACGGTGCCCACGACGTCGACCAGCTCCTCGCCCAGCGTGAAGATGTCGTCCGCGTAGGCCTTCACCAGCTTGCCCCGCTCGGTCAGCGCCATGCGCCGGCGCCGACGGTCGAAGAGCGCGTGGCCGAGCTGCTCCTCCAGCAGGCGGATCTGGGTGCTGATGGTCGACGGGCTCAGCCGCAGCTTCTCCGCAGCGCGCGTGACCGTGCCCTCGGTGGCCGTGAGCCAGAAGTAGCGGAGGTGCTGATAGTTCAGGTGAGGTCTCATGTTTCTGTTTTACCACATCAACAAGCTGACTTTTCGGAATAGACGAAAAGAAGGTCGCTTCCTACTATCTCTCGGGCACTTCGAACGTCTGGCGACCCCTTCGTCGCCGCGCTGCCCGGACGGAGCTCCCCCATGAACGCACGACTTCACGACCTCCTCGCCTCGCTGGTGGTCTTTCTGGTCGCCCTGCCGCTGTGCATTGGCGTCGCCATCGCATCTGGAGTGCCCCCAGCCATGGGCATCGTGAGCGGCATCGCCGGCGGCCTCGTGGTCGGCGCGCTGGCCGGCTCGCCGCTGCAGGTCTGCGGGCCTGCCGCGGGGCTGGCGGTCATCGTGTTCGAGATCGTGTCAGCGCACGGGCTCGCGGCTCTGGGGCCCATCGTGTTGCTGGCAGGCGCGCTGCAGATCATCGCGGGGCGCCTGGAGCTCGGCAGCTGGTTCCGCGCTGTGGCGCCCTCCGTGGTCCAGGCCATGCTCGCCGGCATCGGCGTGCTGATCTTCGGTAGCCAGCTGCACGTGCTCTTCGACGCGAAGCCGGCCGCGGGTGGCCTGGAGAACTTCGCCACCTTCCCCGGCCTGGTGCTCGACGTGTTCACCGGCGACCGTGGCGCGCTGATGCCCGCCGCCATCATCGGCCTGGTGTCCCTGGCGGTCATCGTGGTGTGGAACCGGGTGCGGCCGCACCTGCCTTCGGCGCTGAAGCTCGTTCCCTCCCCGCTGCTGGCGGTGGCCGCGGGCGTCATCTTGGCCGAGACGACGGGCTGGTCGGTCAATCGGGTGAACGTGCCAGAAGGGCTCGACTCCCTGGTGACGCTGCCGACCGCGGACGCCCTGCTGCAGCTGCTCAGCCCCGGCGTGCTGCTCTCCGCCGTGGCCCTCTTCCTCATCGCGAGCGCGGAGGGTCTGCTCTGCGCGGCGGCGGTGGACCGACTCCACGACGGCGAGTCGAGCGATCTCGACAAGGAGCTGGTGGCCCAGGGCGCCGGCAACCTGGTGTCCGGTCTCTTCGGTGGACTTCCGGTGACAGGGGTCATCGTCCGCAGCACCGCGAACATCGACGCTGGCGCCACCACGCGCTGGTCGGCGATCTTGCACGGCGTCTGGCTCACCATCGCCGTCTTGGCGCTGCCGCACGCCATCGAGTACATCCCGGTGACCTCGCTCGCCGCTGTGCTCGTCGCCATCGGCTGGAAGCTGATCGACGTCGACGTCATGCGCTCGCTGCACAGCCGCAACCGGGGCGAGTTCATCGTCTACGCGCTGACCCTCGCCGCGATCACGTTCATCGGTCTGCTCAACGGCCTCGTCGTGGGCATCGTCGCGTCGATGCTGCGTCTGGCGTGGGCCGCGTCCCACCTGGAGCTCGACGTGTCGGAGGTCGACGGCCGCATCGAGGTCGACATGCACGGCGCGGCGACCTTCGTCCGCGTGCCCATGGTCTCGTC
>JAUIAC010000166.1 GCA_030425545.1 bacterium
GAGGCCATGGCCGTCGGGCTCATCGCGTCGTTTGTGGTCGGCTGGGCCTCGATCGCGGTCTTCCTGCGCATCATCGTCGCCCGCGGGCTCGCGCCCTTCGGGGTGTATCGCGTGCTGCTCGCGGGGGTCGTGTGGTGGACCCTGCTGACCTGAGCGAGCGCGCCGCTACGGGGCCTTGGTCGGGCGGCGCTTGAGCTGGGCCAGGTGGGCGTCGAGCCGGACCAGCGCGACCATCACCGCACGGGCGATGGCCTTGTGGGTCTTGCCCTGGGCGAGGCGGAGCCCCTCTTCGGGATGGGTGATGTAGCCCACCTCGAGCACCACCGCGGGCATGCGGGCCTCTTTGAGCACGCCGAAGGCGTCCTGACGGATGCCGCGAAAGCGGATCCCGGGCATGGCCACACGCATGCCCTGCCGCAGCGCGATGGCCAGGGCCTGCGAGCGGCGATGCGCCTCGGCGTGGCGCAGCTTCTCCACCACCCCGCGCGCGCTCCACTGCTTGGCGATGGCCGGCCCAGCGTCGGGGACCCCCTCCTCGCGTCGGACGATGTCGTGCACCACCTTCATGCTCGTGTCGGCGGTGAGGAACCAGACCTCGATACCGTGGACGGAGGGCTTCGGGTTGGCGTTGCAGTGCACGCTGATCAGGGCGTCGGCCTTGAGCTTGTTGGCCAGGCGGGGCCGCTCGCGCAGGGCCAGGTCCACGTCCTTGGTGCGGGTCAGGGTCACCCGCACGTTGCTGCGCGCCTCGACGTAGGCCTGGATGGCGCGGCTGATCTCGAGGGTGAGTACCTTCTCTCGGCTGGCGTGGAAGCCGACCGCGCCGAGGTTGCGACCGCCATGGCCGGGGTCGAGCACCAGGTGGCGCACGTGGGTCAGGGTCAGCTTGGGCTTGCTGCCCTTGCGCGCTGGCCCCCGCGAGCGGGCGGCGCCCTTCGTGGCCGTCGCCGCGGCGCGCTGGGGTGACCGCTGCGAGGGCCGCGCCGCGGGCTGGCCGAGGCCGGTGGACGCCGTGGTCAGGCCGAGCAGCAGCAGCAGCAGGAGCGGCGCGGGCAAGCGACGCCGACACAGCGGCCCACGGGCGGCCTTGAGGGTCGAGCGGAGCCGGTGGGGTCGCGTCTGCACCGAGCCATCGTAGGGCGGCGCACGCGCGGGTCAAACTCACCGAGCTGCGCGGCCCTGCTGCCCGGTCGCCGCGGCGAGCGCCTGCCACACCGCTGGCAGACCGATGCGGAGAAAGACCCGGAAGTCGTGGCCCACCTCGCGACGGCATCTCGACTTTGAGACAGATGTTGTCGAAGATTCGCCAGAGGACCGCACGTCCTCTCACGGGACCGCCAGAGGGACCCGTCACGCCGGAGCGCGCCATGGCCGTGAACGTCGATCTCGCCAGCGCCGCCGCCTTTGGCCTGGCGGAGGTTCACGTCGATCTCTGCGCACCGATGCACGCCCACAGCCGTCACCAGCTGCTCTTCGCCGTGTCGGGGGCGATGCGCTTCACCACGCCGCGCGCGACCTATCTGCTGCCCCCTCAGCGGGCGGCGTGGATCCCGGCGGGCATGCCCCACAGCGCCCAGTCGCGCGGCCCCGTGGCGCTGCGCACGCTCTACTTCCAGCCCGCGTTCGGGCCCGCGCCGGCCCACGAGGTGGTCGTCTTCGGCGTGACGCCCCTGTGCCGCGAGCTGCTCGACCTCGCGACCCGCTGGGGGCCGGACTCCACCACCACGGGACTCGCCGCGCACGTGATGTCCGCCGCCCTCGGTCTCGCCCACGAGTGGGTCAACGGCGCCCTGCCCTGCGCCCTGCCGCGCGCGCGCTCGGAGACCCTGGCCCGCGCGATGTCGTGGGCGCTGGCCAACCCCGCCGTGGCCACGCTGCCTGGCGCAGCGGCGCACGTCGGGGTCTCGCCCCGGACGCTGGCCCGACGCTTCGAGGCGGAGACCGGCGCCGGCTGGCGGAGCTTCTTCACCGCCGCGCGCATGACGCTGGCCATGGAGTGGCTGGCAGACCCGGAGCGCCCGGTGACCCACGTCGCCCTCGACCTCGGTTACGAGAGCCCGGCGGCGTTCAGCCACGCCTTCGGACGCTTCGCCGGCTGCTCGCCGAGCGCCTGGCGTGCCGCGAGCTGAGCGCCGGTCAGGCCACCGCGCCCACCGCGGCGCCGTGGCCCCTGCCGCTCGAGGACGAACCTGCTAGCCTCCCGCGCCAGACCTGCCGCTGGAGCCGCTCATGTCGCCGCACCGCACCCCATCTGGCCGCCCTGCCCACGTCCCTGAGCGGGGCGCGCGAGCGCTGGCCGCTCGACACCGCGGCGCCGCGCTCGCGGTGCTGCTCACAGCGACCTTGCCTGCGTGCGCGCTCGACGGCCTGCTGCTCACCGAGCTCACCCGCAAGGGCCACCAGCCCATGCCGGAGCCCGCGCCCGTGCGCATCAGCGGCCGCGCGCCGGGCATCGCTGGCGCTACGGTGCGCCTGCTCGCTGGAGACGCGGTGATCGCCACCGCCCAGGCCGACGCCACGGACAACGCCGCCTTCGTCGTGGAGACCGACGGCAAGTCCGCCCACACCAACCCGCTCGTCGAGGCCACCGCTGGCGCGCGGCAGGCGCTGGGGGTGCTCCCGAGCGTCCCGGGTCAGACCTCGGTGCTCGCGCCCGCCATCGAGCTGGACGTCGCCCAACTGTCGCCCGGCATGGCGGCGCTCGACACCCGCACCACCACGCTCGCCCTGCTGGTGATCGCCAAGGCGCGCGGTGAGTCTCGGGCGCTGGCGGCGATCCCCGCGACGTCGATGACCGACACCCTCATCGAGCTCAACGACCGGCTCGTCGCAGGCGACCAGACCCTCGGCGCCGTGGGCGCCATGGTGCAGCGACTCGCCAGCTTGCCGGGCGGCATCACCGGGGGCGCCGCGCCCTACCAGCTCACGGGTGGCGGCTCGCTGCTCAACGTCGACGCCCTCGGGAGCGCCGGCTTCGACTACACCGGCGACGGCGCGGCGGACACCACCAGCGCAGCCTTCGACGCCGCCTTGTCTGCGGCGGCGGCGAGCTTTGCGTTCAAGGCCTGCTACGTGCCCGACCGGATCCGCGTGGTCTTGCTCGCGCGCATGACCTCCGGCGCGAAGAACGGCAACTGCGAGGCGTTCGACCCCTTCTTGTGGGCCAAGGATCTGCCCGGCAAGCGCATGTTCGTCACGGGCGGCGTACACGTCGACACGCCCCGCTGCGTCGGGGCCGGCGACACGCACTGCCTCACCGAGGCGCAGATCGACGCGGTCAACGAGAGCCTGGGCAACTGGCAGCCGAACCGCGCGCGCATGTACGACGACGGCACCGGCGGTGACGCGGTCGCGGGCGACGGGGTGTGGACCTTCAGCTTCGACGTGCCCTGGTGGGATCCCGCGACGTCCCCGACGGGCGCCGGGGTGCGGCTGGCCTACAAGTTCACCTGGGGCAACGACGGCGACGGCTGGACGAACACCGAAGAGTTCCCCGGCAACCAGCGCATCCTCGAGCTGGCCGACAAGAACGGCGACCGCATCATCGTCCGGCAGGACATGTTCGCCGACGAGACCAGCAACAAGGACAAGGCCAACCAGCTCGCCCCCTCGGCAGGCGGCTGTGGCGAGCTCAAGTGGGTCGACCAGCAGCGCGAGGGCTGCGCGACCGATGTCCACGAGCGCAAGGTCGATCTCGACGGCGACTGCGTCGTCGACGGCTGGCCCTCCCCGGGGAAGAACACGGCGCTGACCCTGCCCTGCGAGTAGCGCGGGCGCCTGGGCAAGCGAGCGCGACGACCGACGGCAAGAGGGCGGGCGCCCAACGACCGGGTGGTCGCTGGGCGCCCGCGGGTCCCTTCGCCGCGCGCCAGCCAAGCCAGCGCGGCGGGCTACGCCACTGACTTGAGGTGGTCGGCGGCGTCGGCCTTGTTCCGCTTGCTGAGCGCGGCCAGCAGCGCGTCGCCGTGCTCCTCGATGACCAGCAGCTCCTGCCGGCAGCGCAGGTCGGCCCGGTGCATGTAGCGCAGGGCGATGTCGGTGCGCTCCGGGTGACGCCGCGCGTCCTCGACCAGGCTCCGCGCACACTCGACGTCGCAGAGGATGCGCGCGAGCCGCTCGGCGTGGAGCAGGCCGGGGGCGAAGTCCTCCTTCGGGTCCCACTGGTGCAGGAGCAGGTCGGGCCACTCCATGGCCGACACGTTGCGCGCCTTGCGGACCTTCTTGCCCATGATGCGGACCAGGATCGTCTGCAGGGCGCTGTACTTGTAGGTGTAGAGCCGCGCCATGCCGCGCTCGAGCGGCTCCTTGGAGGTCACCTTGTTCAGGTTGGCGCGGGCGACCTTGGTCAGGAACTTCTGCGGGTTCTTCAGGGCCAGCATCATCTGGTCCTTGAACGCCATCAGCGACTGGATCTGGCTGGTGCCCTCGTAGATCGGCAGCACCAGCGCGTCACGCAGCAGCTTCTCGGCCTCCCACTCCTCGGTGTAGCCGGCGCCGCCCAGGATCTGCATGGCGAGCCGCGCCAGGCGCACGGCCTCCTCCGAGCCGACGTACTTGCACAGCGGCGTGAGGTTGCGCGACTCCCGCTTGAGCTTGCGCACCTTGCGCTCCAGACGCGTGCGCTCGTCGGGATCGCTCGGCGGGTCGTGCTGCAGCACCTGCTCCCAGCGCTGGTAGAGCTCGGTCACCAGCGACGCGCGGTACATCAGCGAGCGGCCGGCCTTCACCGAGAGCTCCATGTCCTCGAGGAAGTCCGCCACCATCTCGTGCCGGTCGATGGTCTTGCCCATGGTCACGCGCTCGGCGGCGTAGTCCCGCGCCATGCGGTAGGCCGCCTCCATGATGCCGAGGCCCTCGAAGCCCACCGCGAGGCGGGCGAAGTTCATCATCACCAACATCAGGTGGAAGCCCTCGCCACGCTTGCCGATGAGCTCGCCGACAGAGTCCTCGTAGATGAGCGAGCAGGTGGGCGAGCCCTTGTGGCCGATCTTGTGCTCGACCTTGCCGATGCGCACGTTGTCGACCTTCTCGCGGCCCTGCTTGTGCCACTGGTCACAGAGGTAGAGCGAGAGCCCCTTGAGGCCCGGCGCCGTCTCCTCGTCCTCCGAGCGGGCGAGCACGAGCTGGTACTTGGCGTGGCCCGAGGTGATGTAGATCTTCTCGCCGTTGAGCTTCCACGTGCCGTCTTCCTGCTCCACGGCGGTGGTGCGGATCTGCGCGAGATCGCTGCCGGCGCCCGGCTCGGTGAGCACCATGCAGCCCCACTCCTTGCCGGAGACCATCTCCTCGATGGCCTCGTCGTAGGGGGTCGAGATCAACCGACCGCCCTCCACCACGGTGCGCGGGTCGCGCAGCGCGTAGGTGATCAGCGACATCGCCACGCCGGTGTGGAAGCCGAAGTGCGTCATGGTCGACACGTCGGCCCGAGCGATCATCTCCCCCGCCGCGAGGTAGACGGTGGCCGGCGCGTTGAGGCCGCCGAGCTCCCGCGGCACGGGCAGGCCGTAGACCTGCATGCGCTTGAGGGCCTTGAACACCTTCGCGAAGGCGGCCGACTCGACCACCTTGCCGTCCACCAGGTCGGTGGCCTCGGTGTCGATCTGGCGGGCCACCGGGGCGACCTTGCGGGCGCTGAACTTCCCCATCTCCTTGAGGACGTCCTCGTAGAGCTCTTGGGCGTCGGCGACCGAGGCCGGACGGTCCTCGGCGCTGGCGCCGTACTCGACGATCTCGAAGAGCGCGGCCCAGTCGATGTTGCGCTCGACATGGAATCGCAGGTCGGCGTTGTCGGTGTAGAAGTTGTCACTCATGGGAACCTCCAGGCCGCCAGCAGCTGCGGCGGGTCGTCGCGCCAACGCGGGTCGCGCGTCTGCGGGTCGCTCGTGCCGGTTGGCGGGCGGGGTGAGCGAGCGCTCACGGGCCGGACAACGGGAGCCGCCTCAGGCGCGCTCCTGGCGGCTACAAGATGTGCGTCATGACACGCTGCGTCAAGAGTGAAATGACGCGGTATCGTTGGCATCCACGCCGCTGCCGCCAGGCGATGACGCAGCGGAACGCCGACCGGTCGGGCCGTGCGTCATTTTGTGAAGGGTTGGGGAGCGCAGCCCCGGTGCGCGCATGCGACAGGGGTGATTGGGTCAAGCGCGCCTGCGTCAAGCGCGCCTGGCCACCACGCCCTCAGACGAGCACGCCAGCGAGGGCCGCGGTCATGAAGGCGCCGAGCGTGCCGCCGATCATCGCGCGCAGCCCCAGCACCGAGAGCTCACGCTTGCGCTCCGGCGCGATGCCGCTGATGCCGCCGATCTGGATCCCGATGGACGAGAAGTTGGCGAAGCCGCAGAGCGCGTAGGTGGCGATGACCCGCGACCGCTCCGACAGCGGCGCGTCGCCGGCCAGGTTCTGCGCGAGGTCGAGGTAGGCGACGAACTCGTTCACCACGGTCTTGACCCCGAGCAGGGTCCCCACCCGCGCGGCCTCCGAGGTGTCGACTCCGAGCAGCCACGCCACCGGCGCCATGAGCACCCCCAGCAGCTGCTGCAGGGTCCAGCCCTCCGCCCCAAAGAGGCCGAAGAGGCCGGAGAGCACGCCGTTGACCAGGCTGATGAGGGCGATGAAGGCGAGCAGCATGGCGCCGACGTTCAGGGCCAGCTTGAGCCCGTCCGCCGCGCCGGTCGCCGCGGCCTCGATGACGTTGGCGTAGACGCTCTCGACCTCGAACTTGGCGTCTGGCCCCGTCTCGGGCTCCTCGGTCTCCGGCACCATGAGCTTGCCGATGACCAGGGCCGCCGGGGCGCTCATGAGCGACGCCGCGAGCAGGTGGCCCGCGATGTCCGGGAACTTGTCGCGGAGCATGCCGACGTAGGCCGCCATGACGCCGCCCGCGACCGTGGCGAAGCCCCCGACCATGACGGTGTGCAGCTCGGAGCGGGTCATCTTGTTGAGGAAGGGGCGCACCAGGAGCGGCGCCTCGGTCTGGCCGACGAAGATGTTGCCTGTGGCCGACAAGGTCTCTGCGCCCGAGGTCCCCAGGGCGCGGGCGATGACCTTCGAGAACACGCGGACGATGCGGACCATGACCCCGAGGTGGTAGAGCACGGCCATCAGGGCGGAGAAGAAGATGATGGTCGGCAGGACCGAGAAGCCCACGAAGGCGCCGCTCTTCACCCACCAGTGCTTCCCCGGCCCCGGCGTGGCCACCAGGTCGCCGAAGAGGAAGCTCGCGCCCTGGTCGGAGTAGCTCATGAGCTGCACGAAGGCGTCGTTGACCGCGGCGAACACGGGCTCGCCGATGGGCGTCTTCAAGATCAACACCCCCAAGAGCAGCTGCATGGCCAGCCCACCCACGACCACCCGCAGCGGAAACACCTGACCCTCTCGCTTCTCGCGCAGCAGCCAGGCGCCGGCCACCATGACCGCGATGCCGAGCGCCGCCTGGCCGCGGTTGAGCCAGCTGCCGCCCGCCGTGGGCGCGCCGCTGCCCCCCGGCTCGGGCGCGGGCGCCACGGCGAAAGCGATGTCGGGCTGCCAGACCAACGCCACCACAGCGGCGAGCGCCGCGGTGCCCAGGAAGGCGACCGACCACCGGTTGGCGCAGGCGGCCTGGGCTCGGAGGCGCAGCCTGGCGAGGCGATGGGGGGTCAGCATGGGCACCTCCGTCGACGTCGACCCTCGGGCGACGCGCAGACCTGTTGGGCAAGTCCAGCGAGGCTAGCGCAGGGTTCCTTCCGACGCACCGTTTCCACCGGACTGGCGCCATTGCCGCCCCGCTGTGGCCGGCGTTGGACGCCCCAGGAGGCGCCACCACACGCGGTGTTCGGCGGCTGGCGTGCCTCCCATCGCGATGTGCGGCACACTCCGGCCAACAGCAAGGAGTTGCCATGGAACACGTCGTCGAACACGGACCGGCCTTCTCTTGGCTCCGCGTGGGCCTGTCCCCCGGTGACCGCATTCAGGCCGAGGCCGGATCCATGGTGCGCCGCGACCTCGGTGTGCAGATGGACACGCACCTGAACGCCGGCCGCAAGGCTGGGCTGTGGCGCAAGTTCGTCGCCTTCTTCGTCGCGCTGGTGCGCAAGGCCCTCGGCGGCGAGACGCTCTTCGTCAACGAGTTCTCCGCCGCGCAGGGCGGCGAGGTGGTCCTGGCCCCGGCGCTCTCCGGCCAGATCGTCCACCACAAGCTCGACGGCAGCCGCAAGCTCGTCGTGCAGGCGGGCAGCTACCTCGCCAGCACCGGCACCGTGGACACCAAGCTGCGGTGGGGCGGGCTGCGCATGCTGCTCTCGCGCGAGGGGCTCTTCCTGCTGGAGTGCAGCGGCCAGGGCGACCTCTTCCTCAACGCCTATGGCGACGTGATCCCGGTACAGGTCGACGGCGAGTACGTGGTCGACACCGGCCACATGGTCGCGTTCGAGGGCCAGCTGCACTTCGACATCGGCAGCGCGGGGGGCGGGTTCAAGGGCCTCTTCCTCAGCGGCGAGGGGCTGGTGATGAAGTTTCGCGGCACCGGCACGCTCTACTTGCAGTCCCGCAACCTGCACGGCCTGGTGGGCTGGCTGACGCCCATGCTGCGCTAGCCGCCACCCTGACGGAGCGGCCGGCGCCGCCCGACCTGCCCCCCTCGTTCGACTCGCCCTGCGGCGCCCCCAACGGGAGACCTCCCATGCACATCGACCTGCAATACCGCCCCACCCACGCGCTCGCCGTGGTGCAGCTCCAGCCCGGAGAGACCGTGCGCGCGGAGTCGGGCGCCATGGTGTCCATGAGCAGCCACGTCCAGGTCAGCACCGACGCCACCATGGGCGGCAAGGGCGGGCTCATGGGCATGCTCAAGCGCGTCGCCCTCGCGGGTGAGAGCTTCTTCACCAACACCTTCACGGCGGCAGGCGCCCCAGGCGAGGTCACGCTCGCGCCCTCGCTGTGCGGGGACCTGGCGGTGCATCAGCTCACGCCGGATCACGAGCTCTTCATCCAGGGATCGAGCTTCGTCGCCTGTCAGGACGGCATCACCATCGACACCAAGTTCCAGGGCTTCAAGGGCTTCTTCTCGGGCGAAAAGCTCTTCTTCCTCAAGGCGACCGGCGCCGGCCCGGTGGTCATGAACGCCTTCGGCGGCATCGAAGCCATGGACCTCGACGGCGAGCTGGTGGTCGACACCGGGCACCTCGTCGCCTTCACCACGGGGCTCGACTACACGGTGAACAAGGCCTCGGCGGGGTGGATCTCGAGCTTCCTCAGCGGCGAAGGCCTGGTGCTGCACCTCAGCGGTCGCGGTCGGGTGTGGATCCAGAGCCGCAACCCGACGGAGTACGGCCAGGCCGTGGGTGGCCTGCTGCCGCCGCGCAAGGAGTAGCGCGCCCGACCAGGGTTGGAGCTCGCCGAGCCCGCCCGACGCCAACCCGCCACAGTCGTGACGTCCCAGACCTCCAGCGTTCCAGCGCAACCCCAGGACCCCCGCCATGCGACACGAGATCCTCGGTAGCCCCGACTTCACCACCGCCCGCGTGACCTTCGACGCCCCCGGCGAGGTCCTCGTGGCCGAGTCCGGCGCCATGGTCGCCATGACCGGCGGCCTGCAGATGAAGACGTCCATGCGCGGCGGCCTGCTCGCAGCGGCCAAGCGCAAGGTCCTCGGTGGCGAGAGCCTGTTCCAGAACACCTACACCGCCACCGCCGCCGGCCAGGAGATCCTGCTGGCGCCTGCCCCCGAGGGCGATCTGAAGGTGCGTGAGCTCCAGGCGGGCGAGCCCTTCTTCCTGCAATCAGGGGCCTATGTGGCGCACATGGGCGAGGCGCTCCAGATCGACACGAGCTGGGGCGGCGCCAAGGGTTTTTTCGGCGGCGTGGGGCTCTTTCTCCTCAAGATCGTTGGGCCTGGCACCGTGCTCTACGGCAGCTACGGCGCGATCCACACGGTCGAGGTCGACGGATCCTACATCTGCGACACCGGACACATCGTCGGCTTCACCCAGGGGCTCGACTTCAGGGTGGAAAAGTTCGGTGGATTCAAGAGCCTCTTCCTCTCGGGCGAAGGCTTGGTCTGCCACTTCCACGGCAAGGGCACGCTCCTGATTCAAACGCGCAACCCTTCGTCTTTGGCTAGCTTTTTGGAGCCCTACCGCCGCGTTCAGCGCTCGAACGACGACTGACGCGGTGCGGCATCGCGCCGAGCGGGGCGCTTGATCCCTGAGCCCGCGCGAGCGAGGCTCCCGCCCATGACGACAGGTGCGCCCATACTGGTCATCGGTGGTGCGTCCGTGGATCGCATCCGCGCGGGCGGCGAGCCACGCACCAAAGCCGGTGGCGCCGCGCTCTACACCGCGCTGGCCGCGCGCCGCGCGGGTGGCGACGCCCACTTCTTCGGCTTCCGCCCCGATCCCCTGCCCGAGATCTTCAGCGAGCCCGCGCAGATCGTGCCCTGGGTGGGGCCGGAGTGCGCGCTCGAAGATCTGCCGCACTTCGACATCGTCTACGAGGACGACGGCAACGCCCGCCTGGCCTCGGCGGACTGGGGGACAGAGGAGACCCTCGACCCGGAGATGATCCCAGACGACGTCCTGCGGGACATGTCGCTGGTGCACATCGCCGCGATCCACGCCCCAGAGCTGCAGATGCGCTTCGTGCGCAACCTGCGCAAGCGCTGCGACGCCCGCATCTCCGCGGGAACATACGGCTACATGGCCCGTCGTGCGCCGGACATGGTCCGCGCGCTGATGGAGTCGGTGGACCTCTTCTTCCTCAACGAGTTCGAGGCGCAGCTGGTCTTCGGCGACGAGCGGCCGCCGGTGCGCCCCGGCCAGATCCTGGTGATCACCCGCGGCGCGCGCGGCGCGGACGTCTGGCAGGGCGACCACTGCACCCGCGTGCCCATCTGCCCCTCCGAGCCGGTGGATCTCACGGGCGCGGGCGACAGCGTCTGCGGCGGCACGCTGGCCGGGCTCTCGCGCGGCATGCACCCCACCGAGGCCGTGTTGCTGGGCTCGGCGGTGGCGTCGACCACCATCGAGGCGCCCGGCATGGAGGGGCTGCTCGAGACCACCACGGGCCAGATCGACGACCGCCGCCGCCGCGTCCGCCGCGACCCGCGGGTGCAGGTGAACCGGGTGCAGGTCCGCCGCATGGGCGGGGTCATCGCCGACCTCGCGGCGGTGCGCCCCTTCGACTTCACCGGACCCCACTTTCCCGACGTCGGCGATCCCAACGCGGTGGACTTCTTCTTCGCGTCGATCCTGCATCAGTTCGGCTTCTGGAGCCCGGCCAACGGCGTCTACGCGCGACCGACGTGGGCGACCGTGGGTGGCCAGCGCCTCAAGGGCTCCGACTACTGCTTCGCCGCCTACAAGCGCCTGCTCCAGCGGGACCCCGCGCTGCTCTCGCCCCGCGGCCAGTCGTC
>JAUIAC010000878.1 GCA_030425545.1 bacterium
GACCGCCGAGCTCGAGCGAGACGCCGCCGCGCCCCGAGGCCGCCGCGCCGATCAACGCCGCGAGCCCGTCGTCGGTCTCCGAGGTGGCGGCGAAGCTCTGGCTGATCGACGCCGACAGGCCGACGCTGGCGGTGACAGAGCTGTGGTCCGAGAGGAAGAACTCGGCCTGCAGCGGCACCTCGGCCAGGAGCGCGAGGGCGTTGGTGACCTCGCCGGTGTCGCTCGCGCTCGCGCCGCGCTTCTTCTTCTCGAGGGTCGACAGCTGGGCCACCCCGCGCGCGCCGATGGTGAGGCTGACCCGGCTGGTGCCGTAGACCAGCTTGTGCAGCCCGAAGCCGGCGTAGATGCGGCGCGACTCGACATAGAGGGGGCGCGTGCCCCGCACGCCGACGGTCGGCACCTGCGCGTCGGGCAGGATCAAGACGCTGGAGTCGATGTACTCGACCTCGGTGACGCCCTTGTCCTGCCGCACGTCGAAGCCCACCAGCAGCTCCCAGCAGCTCGACCGATTCCAATAGCGGAAGAGCAGGGTGGGCAGGTGGACCATGTCGGTGTGGGCCGACTGCATGAGCCCCAGGCCGCCCTTGCCGGTCATGTCCCGGGCAGACGCGGGCTGCGCGCTGGCGAGCAGGGTCGTGGCCAGGGTCAGCGCGACGCAGAGCGACCCGACCCGAAACGTGGGCCCTGCGGCTCGCGGCGCGTTGTGCCCTTGCGCTACCATGGCGGCATGGTGCCGGTCCGACCCAAGCGACTCAAGCAACGCCGCCTCGCCGCAGACCTCGGGCTGCTGGCTGCTGCCCGTGCGCGGGTGGACGCGGTGCGGACGCTGCAGCGGCCGGTGGGCTGGGCGTTGGCGCTGTGGGGGGTGGTGATCTTGCTGCCCTTCGCCTGGCTCTTCCCGGGTGAGCGCCTCGCGCGGCCCGTGTGCGTCGGGCTGGTGGCCCTGGGCCCGGTGGCGACCTTGCTGGTGGCGTCGTCGGGGCAGGCGCAGACCCTGCTCGTGACCGCGCTGGGGGCCCTGGTGCCCGCGCTGGTGGCCTGCCCGGAGCTGCTCGCGCCGCGGGTGCGTGGGCCCGTGCAGGGCTTGGCCGTGGCCGGGCTGCTCGTGGCGCTGATCGCGTCGGCGCTGGACGCGGAGCGGCAGGGCGCGGCCGTCGACGGCGCGCCGCACACGCTGCGGCCGCCCCTCGACCCGGCGCTGCGCATGCGCGCGCTGCTGCGGCCCGACGGTGGGCTCTTGCTGCCGGCCCTGGGGGCGCTGTGGCTCGCGATGGCGTGGTTCGCCCCCGGCCCGCGCACCGTGCAGGTGGCCATGGTGGCCGCGACGTGGATGCTGGTGTTCGCCGTGCCCCTGGGCGCGCGGCGGGTGGCCGCCACGACGCAGCCGCCGGCGGCCTCGTGGTGGGTCGCGCGGGCGGGTGGCGCTGTGGCGTTGATCGCGCTGTGGAGGTGGTGGGCGTGAACGTGCAACGGGTCGCAGGAGTGGCGCTGGCCTTGGGGTCGTGCTGGCCGGTGTGGCAGGCGCTGGTGGCGGTGCGGGCCGGGGATCACCTCGGCGCGCTGATCGGCCTGCTCCTGGCCTGGGTGCTGGCGCGGGCGGGGCTCGAGTTGACGTCGAGCGCACCGGGTGGCGTGCTGCGGGGACCCGGAGGGGACCCATGACCAGGCACAACCGGAGGCGCGTCTCGACCGCGGCGGCTTTGCTGCTCTCGGTCGGCTGGGCCGTGGGGTGCGACGCCCCGCGGGCCGAGCCCAGGT
>JAUIAC010000879.1 GCA_030425545.1 bacterium
ATGAAGATCACGCAGGACGTCCGCGACTTCGCGGCCCAGCAGGGCATCAGCGCGGAGGACGCGTTGGCCAAGGGCATGGACACGATGTCGGAGAAGTTCCGAGAGGTGGGCGCCGAGGTCTATCTCACGCCAGAGATCGCCGGCGGCGGGCCCGTGGGTGCCACGCCAACGGACGCGGAGCCGACATGAACCCTGACCGAAGGGTCAATTCGCAACCCCGCTCGTCGGGCGTCGCCGTGGCCGCGATCTGCGTGCTCACGGCGGCGTGCGCGGGGCCGCAGCGTGTAGACGAGGCCCCGACCGCTCCGATGGGCGGGAGCGCGCGCCCTGTGGCGGCGCACCATCGCGCGGGCGAGAAGCCGGCGGCGCCGCAGGAGCCCGGGGAGTCGCGCCCGCCTGCGGGGCACAGCGAGCATCGGGAGCACATGCGCGAGCATGGGCAACGCGGGCATGGGATGCAGGCGCCGACGTCGCATCATCGCTTCACGGACGCCAAGCGCTGGGCCAAGGTCTTCGAGTCCCCCAAGCGAGACGCCTGGCAGCGGGGCGACGCGGTGGTGGCGGCCCTGCAGCTGAAGCCGGACAGCCGGGTCGCAGACATCGGCGCGGGCACGGGCTACTTCGCGGTGCGCTTCGCCCGGGTGGCGCGCGCCGGTGTGGTCTATGCCGTGGACGTCGAACCCAACATGGTCCGCTGGGTGCAGAAGCGTGCAGCCCGAGAGCGGCTGGAGAACCTCGTCGGTGTGGTCGGTACCGCGACGTCGCCCAAGCTGCCGGGCGCGGTGGACCTGCTCTTCGTGTGCAACACCTATCACCACATCGGCGAGCGCAGCAGCTACTTCGCGCGGCTCCACCGCAAGCTCAACAAGGGCGGACGGTTGGTCGTGATCGACTTCAAGATGGGCGACCTTCCCGTGGGGCCGCCGGACGCCCACAAGATCGCGCCGGAGCGCATCGTGGCGGAGCTCGACGCGGCTGGGTTCGCGCTCGCGAGCCGCGACGACACCACCCTGCCCTACCAGCATCTGCTCACGTTCAAGGCGAAGTAGACCCTTCGGCTGGGGGCGCCTTCGGAGCGGGCGCCGCAGCGGGCGGCGGCACGACCTTCGGAGCGGCCGCGGCGTTGCGGGGCTCCGACGCCGGGCTGCACCCGCCCGGCTGAGCGTCGCCCCCGACGACGATGTCGAAGCGCGCGATGACCGGCGCGCCCTTCACGCGCGCCACGGCGAGCAGCGCGAAGCTGCCGGGCAGGTGGGTGGTCAACAGCGCCCCCGTGCCCTCAGGCAAGCCCTTCAGCCGGGTGTCGGCGGACGGCGGGATGATCTGCACATCGCGGGCCCCGGGCGACACCAGCAGGTACGCGACGCGGTCGCCGTCGGGCGTGAGCGGCTCCAGCTTGAGCGCCTTGCCCTTGCGCTTGAACGACACGCCGAGCCGGCCCGGCTTGCACGTGTCGAACACGGCGTCGCCCACGAGGCGCGCCTTCAGCCCTTTGGGCCCACGCCACGTGAACTGGCTGCCGCCTGGCGGGGTGTCGGGCTTGCGGGGCCCTTTCACCGTCAGATAGGAGGGCATCTGCACCAGCGGCGCGCCCTTCGGCTTGTAGAGCGTCAGCAGCACATGCGGCCCGGCCTGCTTGTAGGTGAACGTGAACGTGTGGGTCGCGGCCTTGGGCTCGTCGAGCTTGACCGGCGCGCGGGCCTCGAGCCACGTGAGGTCCGTGCGCGCGGCGATGACCAGCAGCGGCGAGCCGGCGAC
>JAUIAC010000167.1 GCA_030425545.1 bacterium
CGCGGTCCCCCGCCTGAGCCCCGCCCAGCTCGACGCCCTGAGCGACCCGGCGCACATCGCCACCCTCATGGCGGAGGCGGCGGCGCGACGCGAGGCCGAGAGGCCGCCCCCGAAGCGCCTGGTCATCCAGCCGGTGCGAGGGGGGCGCACGAGCGCCGACCGCGGTGGGCCCGAGCCGGGAGACGCCGACGATCTCGCCACGCCAGCCGATCCGGCTCAGCTCGCCAAGGGCCGCAGCCGCGGGCAGCTGGCCGGCCTGGTGTTCCTCGTGGCCGGGCTCGCGTTCTCCGCCTGGATCGTCGAGGACGTCGCCCGGGACGCCGCCGCGCAGCACTGGCAGACCACCCCGGGCAAGGTCACCGTGTGCAAGTCCGAGCGCGTGTCGAGCGACCCGCCCCGCTACGTCTCGCACTTCGCCTACCGCTACAAGGCCGGCGGCAAGTGGCACACCGGCCGCCGCGTGCGCTTCGCGGGCGGGCAGGGCGACCCCGTGCGCACCTACAAGGTCGGGCAGAAGCTCAAGGTCTACCTCGACCCGGAGGACTCGGCGGTGTCGACCCTGCAGCCCGGCGTCATCGGCTGGGCGTGGGCGCAGCTCATCGCTGGGCTGGTGGCGGCGGCCCTCGGCGGGCTGTACCTGGTGCTCGCGGGTCGTCGGCAGGCCGGGTAGCGGCGACCGGCAGCTACTTGAAGAAGGGGCTCGCCGACGACACGTAGCCGGCGTTGTCGGGCAGAGTCCCCAGGCCCTCGGTGGCGTTGACGCGGGGCAGGTCGGCGGGCGGGATCTTCTGCACGCTGACCCCGGAGCCCGCGAGCTGTTGGCCGAAGGCGTTGCTGCACAGCTTCAGCTGCCCGTAGTACTCCTCGGACTTGCCGAGGAAGGTCGCGATCTTGACGTAGCTCGACTTCACCCCGGCGAGCTCGCGGTAGACCACGTCGCGCTTGAGATCCACCTCCGCGCCCACGGCCAGCCGCGTCACGGCGCCGAGCATCTTGAGCGGCTCGCTGATGCAGGTGACCTTGTCGCCGTCGCCCTCCTTCTGCGCCAGGTTGTAGTCGCGCTGCCCGTCCTTGAGGCGGTCTCGCATGCGGCCCACCGCCGCCGCGGCCTGCTGCGCGTAGCGAGCCGCGGCGGCCGCCTCCTGCTTGCGGGTAGGCGGAGCCTCCCCTGACACGGCGGCGGCCGAGGCCGCTCCCAGACAAAGAACGGCCACAACCGCCCTGCGAATGATTCGCATAGCATGCTCCCAACAATCTGAAGAATCTCAGCTTTCTACAGACTGTGTGGCGCATGAACGAGCGCAGGATCAAAAGGGCGCGCTGAGGCCTACAGGGGCTCACCGGGCACGTCGCCCAGCGAAGGGCGCGGCGAGGGACCCGGCGAACGAGACGGCCGAGGGCTGAATCCACGGCCGGGCCAAGGACTCAGCCGACCCTGCAGCGACTCGGGAGCCCGCCGGGCCTACGCGCTGCCCTTCCGCTTCTTGCCGGACTTCGACTTCTTGCCGGACTTCGGCTTCTTCTCGGACTTCGACTTCTTGCCCGACTTCGGCTTCTTCTCGGACTTCGACTTCTTGCCCGACTTCGACTTCTTCTCGGACTTCGACTTCTTGCCCGACTTCGACTTCTTCTCGGACTTCGACTTCTTGCCCGACTTCGACTTCTTCTCGGACTTCGACTTCTTCTCAGCCTTCGGCTTCGCGGCGGACTTCGACTTCTTCTCAGCCTTCGGCTTCTCCTCAGCCGTGGGCTTCGCGTCAGCCGTGGGCTTCGCGGCGGCCTTGGGCTTCGCGTCAGCCTTGGGCTTCGCAGCCGCCTTAGGCTTCGCAGCCGCCTTAGGCTTCGCAGCCGCCTTGGGCTTCGCAGCCGCCTTGGGCTTCGCGGCCGCCTTGGGCTTCGCGTCAGCCTTGGGCTTCGCAGCCGCCTTGGGCTTCGCAGCCGCCTTGGGCTTCGCAGCCGCCTTGGGCTTCGCAGCCGCCTTGGGCTTCGCAGCCGCCTTGGGCTTCGCGGCGGTCTTCGTCGGCTTCGCCTCGCTCACCGGCTGCGCCTTTCCTTTGTGCATCTTCTCGTCCATGGGCTCCTCCGCGTCCTTGTTCTTTGCCTTCGTCTTCTTCGCCGACGACGCCTTCGCGCCCTTCGGCTTGCTCCCTGTCCCACTCTTGTCGCCCTTCGCGCCCTTCGCGCCCTTCGCGCCCGCGGCCGCCGCTGCCGGCGCGGCAGCCCCCGACGCGGCCGGCGGTTGCGCGGGCGGCGCGGCGTTCGACGCCGCCGGCGCGCTGGCGACGAGCGCCTGGGCGGCGCCGATCAACCGCGCAGCCCGAGCCTCACCAAAGTTGGCGATGCCGACGATCTCGTGGACGCCCGCCGCCGCGAGCGCCTCGGCGTGCGCGAACCCCGCGGCGCGCAGCTTCTTGGCGGTGGCTGGACCGATGCCGGTCACGTCTTCAAGGGCGAGGGGTTGGATCATCGTGCGCTCCGTGGTTCGGGTCTGAGGACAACATAGTCAGCTTCGCCGCGCGCGCATCGATGTCCTGAGCGCGGCGGCCACACGCCGGCTCGCCCCCGCCGGCGCCACCGGCCTTGGAGTTGACGAGCCCGGCCGGGCGACCTTGCCTGAGACACGGCGTGGCGGCGTCGTTCACCCTGCGACGTCACTGCCAGGCCCCCTCGCCGCAGCCCCTCTCCCGAACCTCCAGGACTACACCATGCGCACCCACACCCTCGTCAGCTTCGACCTCTGCCCCTTTGTTCAGCGCTCGTCGATCACCCTGCAGCACAAGGGCGTGGCGCACGACATCCGCTACATCGATCTCTTCGACAAGCCCGAGTGGTTCCTGAAGATCTCGCCCTTCGGCAAGGTGCCGCTGTTGCTGGTCGAAGAGGAGGGCACCCAGACCGTGCTCTTCGAGTCGGCCGTCATCAACGAGTACCTCGACGAGATCACCGCGGAGGCGGGCCACGAGCGCATGCACCCGGCCGACACCCTGGAGCGCGGCGTTCACCGCGCCTGGATCGAGCTGGGCTCGGCCCTGGCCGGCCAGGGCTACATGCTCTCGATGGCCGGTGACCAGGCGGGGGTCGACAAGCACCTGGCCGCGACCCAGGCCACGCTCGCGCGCTTTGAGGACGCCATCGGCGAGCGCCGCTTCTTCGGCGGCGACGCGCTCTGCCTGGTGGACACCGCCGTGGCGCCAGCGCTGCAGCGGCTGCTGTGGCTCGACGAGCTCTGGCCGGAGCTGGGGATCTTCGCGGAGAGCCCCAAGGTGCGGGCCTGGGGCGAGCGCATGGTCCGGTTGCCCGAGGTGCAGGCGTCGACCGTGCCCGACATCCGCGACCGCTTCCTCACCTACCTGCGGGGCGGTGGCAGCCCCAAGCGCCAGGCCGAGCCGAGCGCCTTCGGCCGACGCCTCGCCACCTGAGCGCGCGCCCCAGCCCCCCTCGCGCTCGGCGCCCACAATGACCCCCGGGTCCGTCTGCACGCCGGGGCGCCTGACGGACTTCGCCAGCCGTGCCACCCTGGGCGGCATGACGACGACTCGCCCCGGCCCCGCCCGTGCCTCGCGCCCCACGCTGGCCCGCCCCACGCGCGCGGCCAGCGCCCTGTCGCGGCGGGCCTTCCTGCGGCGCGCGGGCGCCCTGGGCGCCACGGGTGCGGCCGGCGGCTGGGCCCTCGCGCTGGCGGCCTGCGGACGCTCGGCGCCCAAGCCCAAGCCGCCCCGCGCGGTCGACGTCGGCACCGCCGAGGCCTTCGCCCTGCTCCAACGCGTCGCCCCCGCCGACGCCCTCGCCGACACCGCGGCGCTGATCGAGCGCGGGCTCAGCCACGACGAGCTGCGCGCCGCGCTGGTGGCCGCCTGGGCCGAGGTCGACGGCGACGTACACGGCGGCCTCGCGCTCCACGGGCTCATCGCGGTCGAGCGCGAGCTCGGCCCGCGCCAACGGCTGCTCGCCCTCTTCCGCGCGGTCGACCACCAGGTCGCCCACCGCGCCGCGTGGAAGCCCATGCCCCCGCGCAAGCCGGTCCCCAAGGCGCTGCTGGGCCTCGGCGCCGACGCCCTCACCGACCGGCTCCGCGCCGCCTTCGACGCCCTCGAGGCCGACGACGTGCGCCTGAGCGCCCGCGCCCTCCACCAGCGCTGGGGCCAGGAGGCCGTCAGCGCCCCGCTCTTCGCCATGGCCGCGCGCGACGACGGCTTCGGCGGCCACAGCGCGCACCTGGTCGTCGCGGGCCTCGACCTGCTGCGCACGGTGCGCTGGCACGCCGCCGACGCCGTGCTCGACCAGCTCTGCACCCGCCTGCAGCCCCCGGGCAGCTGGCAAGCGCCGCCGAGCCGGGCCGCCCGCTCCGCCTTCTTGCGCCACCGCGCCGCCGCCACCCAGCACGGCGAGCGCTGGCAGCGCGGCGTCCGCCAGATGACCGCCAGCCGCGCCCTGCGCCAGGCCGCCCGCACGCGCCGCGGCGACGCCCTCGAGGCCCAGGTCACCGCCGCGCTCGAGCGCGGCGTGCACCCCGACGCGCTCTGGGACGGGCTCAGCCTCGCCGCGGCGGACATGACCTTGGTGGACCCCAGCCCCTCGGGCCCCGGCGTGCACGGCCTGCTGCTGGTCTCCGCGCTCCGTCAGGCCGCCCGCCGCAGCCCCACGCCACAGGCCCGCGCCACCGCCCTGCTCGGCGCGGCGTGGCGCCTGCCCAGCCACCGCCCGGCCCCGGGGGCCACCCCGCTGCCGACCTCGGCCACCGCCAGCGAGTTCAACCGGCTCACGCTCTCGCCCGCCCGCAAGCGCCGGGCCGACGCCATCCGCGCCGCGGCGGCCGGGGGCGGCGCCCGCGCGCTGGCCGTGCGCGACGGCATGCGTGACCTGGCGATCCGCAAGGCCACCCCCGACCCCCACCAGCTCGAGGTGCCGGTGGCGGCGACCCGCCTCGCCGCCGTGGCCGCGCCCGCCTTCCAGGCCGACATCCTCGCCGCGGTCGCCACCTGCGGCCCGGATCCGACGGGCCCCGACTGGGCGCGCCTCGACGAGGCCCGCAAGCACATCGCTGCCCTCCGCCGTGGCTGAACCGCCGCCCGGCTCGGCCCACCCGGCGCCCACCCTGCCGCGCGGCGCCACCGTGACCGCGCGGCGCCTCATGCGCCCCTGGGTCGCGGTCCTCGGCGGCGCCGCCCTGCTCGTCTCCGGTGAGCGCGTCGCGGGGGCCGCTTTCGGTCACAGCGGCGAGCGTTTTGACCGCCTCGTCGACCTCAGCCTGGTGACCTTTGTGTCCATCGGCCTGGTATGGGCGCCGATGTGGACCATGCGCAGCGTGCGCCTGGCGTGGCGCCACATCGACCGACCCGCGCGCTTCGCCTGCGCGCGCCAGGTGCTGCTGCAAGGGCTGGTGGTGGCGCCAGCGCTCTGGCTCGCCGTCGGCTGGCTCACGCGGGAGGTCCACGGCGGCCGCATGGTCTCGGCCTCAGCGCTCGGCAGCGTGCTCATCAGCCTCGGGGCGGCGGGCAGCCTGTGGCTGCGCGCGCGCAGGTGACGCCCGCTCCCGTGTTTCCCGCCGCTGCGGCCAAGGCCGCGGCGTAGGGGGCTACTTGGACCCCTTCGCCAGCGCGGGCACCAGGGCGTGGCCGGTGACGCCGTCCCCTACGTCGGCGTCGTAGCCCCAGCACCACACCGAGCCGTCGCTCTTCAGCGCGCAGGGGGCGATGAACGACTGAGCCAGCTGTACCACCCCGCTCAGCCCCTTGACCTGGGTCTCCGGCTTGAGCCGCTGTGTGGTCGATCCGTCGCCGAGCTGCCCGTGCTCGTTGTAGCCCCAGCAGGTGACCGTCGTGTCCTTGAGCCGGGCGCAGGTGGTGCGCTCGCTGACGGCGACCTCCACGGCGTTGGTGAGCCCGACCACCTGGGTCGGCACCGCCCGCCCCGTCTTCGTGCCGTCGCCGAGCATGCCCCAGTAGTTCTGCCCCCAACACCACACCGTGCCGTCGGTCTTGACCGCACAGGCCAGGTACTCCCCTGCGCTGAGTTGCCGCACGTCTTTGAGGTTGGCCATCTTCTTCGGCGTCTGGATCACGTTCGACGAGGTCTCGCCGGTGCCGAGCCCGTAGTTGTAGTTGCGCCCCCAGTTGGTGACCGTGCCGTCGTCGTGCACCGCGTAGGCGACATAGCTCGCCGAGGCGAGCTGACGGACGCCGCTCACGCCGGGGACCGTCACGGGCGTCGCGGTGTTTGGCATCTGCACGCCGGTCAACGCGCCGTTGGTGCCGTGCCCCCAGCAGCGAACGGTGCGGTCGTGCAGCACGACGCACGACTGGTACTTGCCGGTCATGACCTGCTGCGCGCCCTCTGTGCCGACCACCCGCGTCCACGTCTTCACGTTGCCCGACTGGGTCGTGCCGACCGCGCGCGTGAAGTTGTAGCCGCGGCACCAGGCCTCCGAGACGCCGTCGGTCGTCACCAGCCCGCAGGCGTGGTAGCGCCCGACCGCCATCTGGGTGAACACCGGCGCGTTCAGCGTCAGCCTGGGCTCGTCGGGGCGATAGGTCTCGACGCCGTCGCCAATCATCGCCTCCTGATTGAGCCCCCAGCAGCTGCGCTTGCCATCGCCGCTGAGCGCGCAGACCAGCCGATAGCCCGAGATGGCGGAGGCCCAGCCGCTCGCCGGGGCGGTGCACTTGCCGCTCTGACAGGTCTGGGACCCACCGCAGGGGGTGCCGTCCGCCAGCGCGGTGTGGGCGCACTTGTCGCCGCTGCCGCAGCTGTCGACGGTGCAGGGGTCCTGATCGTCGCAGCTGGACTTGGCGTAGCAGCGGCCGCCGCTGCACACCGAGCTCGCCGTGCAGGCGTCGCCGTCGTCGCAGGTGGCGCCGTTGTTGCCGCCCTCGTAGTAGCAGCCATAGGACTTGTGGCAGGCGTCGGCCGTGCACACGTCACCGTCGGAGCACACCGTCGAGCTCTTGGCCACGCACGTGCCCTCCGCCGTGCAGGCGTCGCCCGAGGTGCAGGTGTCGCCGTCACTACAGGCGAGCCCGACCACCAGCTTGTTGGTGCAGTGGCCCTGCACGCACAGGTCCTGCGTGCACTGGTCGCCGTCGTTGCAGGTGTTGTCGAAGGCGCAGGGCTCGCCCTTGGGGTGCTTCAGCACCACGTACTGCACGTCGTCGATAAACCAGCCCTTGCCGCGGTTGCTGTCGTTGTCCTGGACGAAGGACCAGCGCGTGTAGTTGCCGTTGGTCCCGGAGTTGCGCCAGGGCGTGAGGTCGTACTCCCGGAAGAGCCACTTGCGCAGGTCGGCCGCGTCTCGGTAGGACACGTTGATCTTCCGGCCACCGCGGAAGACCTCCAGCTTGCGGTAGTCGCTCGCGACCTCCGCGTCGACCTTGGTGTCGAAGTAGCTCCAGAAGCGCAGCTTCAGCTTGCCGAAGCGCGTCTGCGTCCCCGCGACGCCGCGCTTGTGCTCCACGTAGCCGTTGCCCGTGTACTCGGTGCCGTTGTTGTGGTTGAGCGTGCACGCGCCGGAGTGCGGCTTGACGTCCGAGGGGGTCGCGTCGACGGCGAACTTGGAGCCGTTCTGCCCCCAGAACTTCCAGCCCGACGTGCTCATGGTGCAGCCCATGGGCAGGTCGTAGGTCACCTGCTCGGTGCAGATCCCCTTGCCGCCCTGACAGCTGCCGGCGGCGTCGCACGTGGTGCCCTCGGTGCAGTAGTCGCCGTCGTCGCAGGCGTCGCCCGTCTTCATCGCCTCGTAGGTGCAGGTGCCGTCCGCAGCGCACTTGTCGAGGGTGCAGGGCTTGCCGTCGTTGCACACAGCCTGCAGCTGGCAGGTGCCGTCCGCGCCGCACTTGCCGTTCTTGGTGCACGCGCTGCCGTCGCTGCACGCCGTGTACTGCGCCAGCGGCGTCCCGCTGACGCACTTGCCCGCCTTGCAGGTGTCCTTGTCCGTGCAGTAGTTGCCGTCTTCGCAGGCCGTGGCGTCGGGCGCCGCCGGGTAGACACACTTTCCCGACTTGCACAGGTCCGAGGTGCACGCGTCGCCGTCCGCCTCGCAGGGCTTGCCGTCCGCCACGGCGGGGTGCGTGCACTTGCCGCTCGAGCAGACGTCGCTCGTGCACGCCGTGCCGTCGTCGGGGCAGTCGAGCAGATCGGACAGGGGCGTGTGCTTGCAGCCGGAGCTGGTGTCGCAGGTGTCGGTGGTGCAGGGGTTGCCGTCGTCACAGTCGGCGTAGGCCTTGCCCTTGCACTTGTCGGTGCAGGCGGTGTTGCCAAAGGGGTCGGTGCGCACGATGTACACGTTCTGCTTGCGCCGGTTCTGGTAGCTCGAGCCGGTCTGCTGGTAGCCGACGCCGACAAAGCCGGACTTCATGCCCTTCCAGTCGTAGATCGTGTTGCCGAAGCGACGGTCGCCGATGACATGGCCCTCGTCCGACAGGCGCAGCAGCGCGTTCTGGTTGTTGACGTAGCCGCCCACCGCGAAGCCCTTGGACCGCGCCACCACGGCGTAGCCACGGGTGCCGTTCTTGCTGTCGCCGAGCACCTTGCGATCCCACACCAGCGCGCCCGCTCCGTCGTGCTTGCGGAGCCACACGAAGTACGAGGTGGTCCCCGACACGGTGGTCTTCTTCTGGCCGGTGAGGATCGCGGCGCCGCCGGTCCAGCCGACGCCGTAGGGCACCGCCGCGTCCTGACCCACCCAGAGCTGCTTCCACGCCACCTTTCCGCTCTTGTCGAGGCGCGCGAGCAGCTGCTGGCGGACGCCCCCGACCTTGGTCGTGCCGCCCACGATGGCGCCGTCGTCCTCCACCGGCGCCACACCCACGGGGGTGTCGTCGTCGCCGAACTGGACCGTCCAGGTCTGCTCCAGGGCGGGCTTGTACACGGTCTTGAGGCTCGCCTTGTCGTTGGAGTGACGCGTGACCCACAGCGTGAAGGTCCACTTGCCCGCGACCTTGTGCCGGGCCAGCGACACGGCGCGCTGCTGGTCGGCCAGGGGCTCCATGTCGACCGGCACCGTGCTGACGTCGCCCAGCTGCAGGTGGTGCTTCTTGCTCGCGTTCGGCATCAGCACGGTCTTGTAGGTGGTGTCGTAGTTGTTGTTTCCCTTGGCGATCTTGTAGCGATAGCGGGTCAGCGCGCAGGTGGTGAGGTTGTCGAACGCGGCCAGCCCCTTGACCTCGTGCGCCTCGGCGTAGCTGTCGTTGTTGTTGTCCTTGCGGTCGTACCAGCTGTAGCGGCTCGAGCCCGCCCCGGTCCCGAGGAAGAGCCGGCCGTACACCGAGTTGGGTGTGGTCCGGTTGTAGCCGGGCCCGGCGAGGAAGATCGACCCGTCGGCCTGCGGCGCCACCACGGTCGCCCGCGCGCCCTGGTACTCGTTGCTCTTGTTGTTGTTGTCGCCACAGCAGCCGTAGAAGGGCAGGTAGGTCACCGCCCACGCGCCCACGCCGTCGCCGTAGCACAGCCCCGCCGAGCACGCGCCGGGGATGGCGCACAGGCTCGTCGACGTGCTGCAGGGCGTCCCCGTCGGCGCCGCGGTGTAGACGCACTTGCCCGTCTTCGGGTCGCACTTGTCGCTCGTGCACACCTTCTTGTCGTTGCAGGTCACCGTGCTCGTCGCGACGCACTTGCCGGCCTTGCAGGTGTCGCCCTTGGTGCACAGCGAGTCGTCGACGCAGTCGCTGAAGGCCTTGTCGCGACAGGCCCCCGAGTCGGCGCAGGTGGCGTTGCCGAAGGCGTCGGTGCGCACCAGGCCGCAGTGGTCCTCGCCGAGCACCAACAGGCTGTCCTTGTCCGGCGCCAGCAGGGTGCGCCCGCCGCCGCTGGGGTTGCCCTGGGCATAGAACACGAGCCCGTGGCTCGACGTCAGCAGGCTCGCGACGTTGTTGTGCGCGCGGGCGTAGCCGCCGTCGGGGCGCTTGATGTAGTCCTGCACGTTGCCGGTGAGCTTGGGCGCGCTGGTCCAGGTCACGTCGGCCTTGTAGCGCCGCAGAGAGTTGGAGCCCATGACGTAGAGCTCGTCGTCGCTGACCCGGCGCACGCGGCGGTAGCGCTGCGTGTTGTTCTTGTTGTCGCCGTCGTAGAGCTGCTTGACCAGCGTGCCCTTGGCGTCCACCCGCAGCGCCCAGCCGGCGTAGAAGCCCACGTCGCCCACGGCGAAGATGCTGCCGTCCGAGAGCAGCGTCACGTCGTAGAGCGCGTCGTTGATGACCGTGCCGTAGGTCTTGTCGAACACGGTCTTGTCGTCCTTGTCCAGGCGCACGATCCAGCCGTTGGTGCCCGACGAACCCTTGCTCGCGGTGGTGCCGGCGAGCACGTGGCCGCCGTCGCTGGCGGAGTCGATGCCCCAGAGCACGTCGTCCTTCAGCCCTGAGAACACGCGCTTGTTGGTCAGCTGCCCCGCGTCCGAGAAGCGCAGGAAGAGCCCCTCAGAGCCGCCGACGGAGTCCTCCCACGTGCGGCCCACGGCCGAGAACGCGCTGGTGCCGGTGCCGTCGGCCGAGGCGTCGAGCAGCTGCGCGTCCTTGGTCGACGGCAGCGTCCGCTCCCAGATCGGCGTGCCGTTGAAGGCCACGCGCGCCCAGGCCGCCTCCCAGTTGGTGCCGTTGTGCTTGCGCCCGGTGATCAGGTAGCCGCTCGCCGCGTGCGGCAGCAGCGAGCGACAGGTCCGCATGGCGCCGGTCGAGCTCTGCGTCCAGGGCCGCGCCGTAGCGCCCTCGCAGACGCCCGACTTGCACACGCCCGACGTGGTGCACGAGGCCGCGTCGCCCTTGGCGCACACGCTGCCCTCCTTCAGCGGCGTGGTCTCGCAGCCCTTGCCCGCCACGCAGGTCGACGTGGTGCAGGCGTTGCCGTCGTCGCAGTCCTTGGTCTGCGTCTTCACGCACTTGCCGTCGGTGCAGGCGGCCTTGCCGGTGCAGGGCTTGCCGTCGCTACACGCGGTGCCCGCCTGCTTGGCCGTGTGCACACAGCCGGCGCTGACCGTGCAGGCGTCGTCGGTGCAGGGGTTGCCGTCGTCACAGTCCTTGGTGCCGCTCTTGCTCGGCGGCGTGCACACCTTGCCCTGGCAGGTCTCGCCCACGGTGCAGGGGTTGCCGTCGTCGCACGAGGTCCCGTCCTTGATCGGCAGGTAGGTGCAGCCGTAGAGCTTCGAGCAGAAGTCGGTGGTGCACACGTTGCCGTCCGCGCAGGGGCTCGACGTGCCGGGCGCGCACTTGCCCTCCTTGCAGCGGTCTCCCTTGGTGCAGGGGTCGTCGTCGCTGCACACCTCGGTGTTGTGGGTGCTGACGCAGCCCTTGATCTTGTCGCAGGCGTCGGTGGTGCAGACGTCGTCGTCGTCGCAAGCCTCGGCGCCCAGGGCCGC
>JAUIAC010000880.1 GCA_030425545.1 bacterium
TCGACCCTGCGCGCCGCGGTCCGAGAGGCCCGCAAGCACGGGCTGCGCGTGGTCTGTCACATCGGCACCTGGCGGGACGGCCGCGCGTGCCTCGACGCGGGCGGCGCTGCGCTGACCCACCTGTGGGACGAAGCCCCGGTGCCCCCAGCGCTGGTCCGAGACCTGGCGGCGCGCCAGGTGCCGGTGATCCCGACCCAGCCGGTGCAGGTCGACCTGCCCCGCTACGCCGGCGCTCAGGCGGTGGGCCTGGGGGACCCGCTGCTGCGGCCCCTGACCACAGCGCGGCTGCGGGCGGCCTACGCTGACCCGTCGCGCTTCGTGAAGAAGGCGCGCTTCTGGCTCCGCTACCAGTCCGCGCACAAGGGGGACTACGAACGCCAGCTGCTGGCGCTGCATCGCGGCGGGGTGACGCTGCTCACCGGCAGCGACTCGGGCAACTTCGGCACCTTTCACGGCCACGCCCTGCACCGCGAGCTGGCGCTGCTGGGCGAGGCGGGTGTGCCGAGCTGGGCGGCGCTACAGGCCGCCACCACAGCGGCGGGGCGCTTCCTGGGGCTCCGGCTCGGCGTGCGCGTGGGCGACGCGGCGAGCTTCGTCGTGCTGGACGCGTCCCCCGTGGACAACCTGGCGGCCACGCAGCAGCTCCGCCACGTCGTTCAGTCGGGGAGGCTGGTGGACCGGCGCATGCTGCTGCGTGGGACCTCGGTGGCCACCCAGCCCAGCGCGCTGCCGGCGACGCCGCGGCTGTGGCCCCCGGAGCGCCGCGGCGCGCGGCCCTCGAGGGCGTCGGGGGCGCCCGGTCCCGGAGGCTGACGCGCGCGGGAACAAGGACGCGGGCGCGCCGCTCACGCCGCACAGCGACGAGGGCGCGGGGCCTGCGCTACCACGCGTAGTTGCGACGGACGGGGCGCGTGGACCAGATGGCCGACGACGCGTTGTAGCCCCAGTCGGTGTCCACCTGCTTGGGCGCCCGTCGCTCCGCGCGCGCCCGCAGCCGGCGGGTCTTGGCGATGTTGCGGTGCCACTGCCGCAGCCGCCGGAGCCCGTGCGGTGTGCCGTGACAGCGCTGCCGCCCGCCCTGCAGAGGCCCCCGGTTGATGCGGAGCCACGCCATGACGAAGCGACCGATGTCGCCGCGCACCCGTGGGCACCGGTCTTGCACGGTGGTCATGCCGATCTGCACCCGCGTCAGCAGGAAGCGCACGGAGTCGATGGGGTCGGTGCGATCGACGCCAAAGCGCTGCGTCCACGGCCACAGCTGGATGATCCCGAGCGCCTTGCATGTGCCGTCCGGGCGGCAGTCGCCCTTCACCGTCGGGGTGTAGCCGCTCTCGATGCAGGCCTTGGCCAGGGTCATCCCCCGCAGCCGATCCGGCACGCCCATGCGGCGCTCGAGGTCGAGCATGGCGCGAAAGAGGCCGAGGTCGATCTTCTTGCGACGCCGCTTGGACAGGCCGCGGCACGACCACAGCGCCTGATCCATGAGCTCCGCGTCGGAGACGTTGTCTTCCCAGGCCGATGCGGCGGGGGACCAGCCGAGCACGCCGGCGACCGCGAGCTGGGCCACCACCAGGGCGACCACGGCGAGACGCCGGGTCGGGCGTAAGGGTGCAGTGTTCACGATCGGGTCCTTCGAGCCGGGAGCTCCCGCCTCCGTCGCGCACACCCAAGGAGGCGCGCGGATCCGGATCCCTAGATCCGATCGTCGCAAGATCGCAAATCGGCCGGTTTTTCGGCCTGAACGCGCCCTG
>JAUIAC010000168.1 GCA_030425545.1 bacterium
CCCAGGTCTGGTCGTAGCCGACGTAGAGCTCGAGCGCGCCGACCATGAGCCCCAGCGCGCCGTTGGCCTGCACGAAGCCAGCCTGCCCCACCGTGCCGACGTCGATGGCCGCGTGGACCACGAGCGGACTCGCGGGATAGAGGTCGAAGCCGTAGGTGAAGTTCACGCCGTGGTCCGTGGTGCCGTCGACGTCGACCATGGTGCGGAGGCCGACGCCCGTGCGGAACTGACCGTGGCGGCCGACCGCGTGCTGCCAGGTGACGTTGACGTCGCCGAGCCAGATCTGGTCGAGCGCGCCGCCGCCCAGCGACTCGGTGAAGCTGTCCCACTTGGTCTCGATCTCGAAGCGGTGGTTGCCCGAGATGCGACCGGCCACGGTGAAGCGCGTCAGGTTCTGATCCACCAGGCCGCCCTCGACGCTGGCGCGGATGCTCGTGGCCTGACCGAGCAGGCGTCGCCCCTGCCCCGCGCGCACGCCGCGGTCGCGGCCGCTGCGCTGCACGTAGCCGTCGCTGTTGTGGGCGTAGGGGTGGGGGAGGTAGGCGAAGGTGGTGCCAAAGCGGTCGTCGAGCGCGTAGTGCGGCAGCCACCACGGCGAGGCGACGATCTGCAAGGCGAGCCAGGCGTCGTCTGCGCTGCCGCCGCCGCCCCCACCCCCGTAGCTGCTCGACGAGGTGCGCTGGCCCGACTTCACCGCGTTGCGCACGCGGCTGAGCTTGCCGGCGAAGGCGGGGCTGGCGCTGAGCACCAGGCCGAGGGAGATGATCCCGGCCACGGCGGCGCGGAGCGCCCTGGAGCGCAGGCGCGACGTGTCGCGTCCCGGCTCAGCGTCTGGCGTCGGCGCGCTTGAGGTCGTCGTGTGCATGGGGCCTCCGAGGGTTCCTGCTCCGTCCGTGCGCGAAACGCAGCGGGCAGCGAGACAATTCACGCCTTGTTTGGCGGCGCGCGGGTGGCGGCGCTGCGGTGGACTCGGTAGATTCCCGCGCGTCCACGCCCGCGGGCAGATTGGGAGGCCACCATGGACGTGCCGTTTGATGACCTGCTGGGCGCCCTGGCGTCCGACGCGCCAGCCGCTGACGCTTGGGCGACCTGCTGCGACGCCCTGGCCGAGGCTGCGCCCTCACCGGCGTGGGCCACGCTCAGGGCGCTCGACGCGAGCGCGGACGTCGACGCGTGCGGCGACTGGCTGGCCGAGCAGCTCCGCGACGCGTCCGAGTTTCTGGCTGAGGCCGAGTCGTCCGCGCCGCGGGGCGTCGTCGTGTGGCTCGATCCGCAGAGCCTGGCGGACGGCGAGGGCTGGTGCCTGGAGATCGGCGCGACCGGCGAGTGTGACCCGAGCGCAGACGACATGGCGTGGACCGAGCGCTGCCCGTGGGTCGGCGACTTCCACCTCGTGGCCGGCATCGCCACCGCAGAGTCGACCTGGCTCGGACACCCGGACGTGCGTGAGCTGGTCGAGTACGCGGTGTTCCTGTTCTACGGCGGCCTGGTGCTGCGCGACGCCATCGCCAGCGCGGGGCTCTCGGAGGCGTGGCTGCTCGCCTGGGGCTTCCCCGAGGGGGACCAGGGCCTGCTCGCACGCGGCCAGGGCGGGTCGATGCGGGCGCTCGCGCTCCTCGCCTGATCACCGCTGCGTCCCCCTTTCGCCGCGAGGCGCTGGCGTCTCCGGCACCGTGAGCGTCGCCCTGCCCACCACAGTCTGACACCGCGCCCCCGGAGCCCGCATGACCTCGCGTGACCCACTCAGCCGCCCTTGGCTCCCAGCAGCGCTCGCGTTCGCGCTCCTCGTCACGCTCTCTGCGTGCGGCAACAACCCGGAGCCCGCAGACACCGCCGCAGACAGCTCCGCCGCAAGCGACACGGGGGCTGGCGGCGCAGACGCGGTCGCGACGGACGGGCTGGCGTCGGGCGACGCGCCACAGCAGGACGCCGCGCAACAGGACGCTGCGGGCGGCCCCGACGCTGGCCCCGGCGACGCTGGCAACAGCGACGGGGCAAACACCGACGCCAACACCGACGCCAACGCGGACGGCGCGGGCGGCCCGGGCCCCAAGTCCACGCCCTGGGGCGGCGTCACCGGCGCGTGCGGCGCGGTGACGGCCGAGCTCAAGCAGTCGGGCCCGAGCTTCCTGACGACCACCCTGACCTTCTCGGCGGCGGCGAAATTCGACCCCAAGCCCCTCGCGACCGGGCCCAAGAAGCGCTACGAGGGCGACAACGCCGGCGGCAGCAGCATCTGCAGCGAGGTCATGAGCATGCAGCTGCTCCACGAGTGCGAAGGCGCCGTGCTCTACAAGACGGAGAACGAGGTCCAGTACACCAGCGACCAGGGCGCCATCACCGACTACATCACCACCATCGCTGGCGAGAAGGTCGGCGTGTCGGTCACCCGGGCGTACAAGGGGCCCGTCATCGACACCTACAGCGCCGCCGACGCCAAGAACCTGCTGGAGAAGAAGCTCGCGGGCATCAACGCCAGCACCGCCAAGATCAGCGCCGGCGACAAGTGGGTCAAACAGGTGCTGCACGTGTGGACCCTGCGGCCAGACTGGGTGCCGACGCTCAAGGGCGCGTGGCAGGGGCTGAGCCCCACCCTGCGGGCCGACACGGTGGTGTTGGTGAGCGTCGAGGTGCCGCCCAAGGGGACCCAGGGGTGGATCGTCCCGGACGACTGCGGTCTGTAGCGACGTCCACGGGCAATGGGCGCAGATTCACGGGGTTTCCGGGCATTTCCATTTCCGCAGCCCGCCGCGTAGGGTGCGCGCCATCTGCGAACCTCCTCGCAGCTGGAGCCACCCATGAAGATCTCGACGGACACCGTTGTCACCATGCACTACACGCTGCGGAACCCCGAGGGCGAGATCCTCGACTCCTCGCGTGGCAGCGACCCTCTGGCCTACCTCCACGGCCACAGCCAGATCGTGGCCGGCCTGGAGCGCGCCCTCAACGACCGGGTGGTGGGCGACAAGGTCGACATCGTGGTCAGCCCGGAGGACGGCTACGGCACGCACGACGAGAACCTCGACCTCGCGCTGCCCATCTCCGCCTTCCCGCCCGAGATGCAGAAGGAGCTCGAGCCCGGCGTGCAGTTCGTGGCCGAGCACCCCGACGACGACGAGCAGATGGCGATGTACACCGTGCTGAGCCTCGACGGCGATCGCGTGCTGGTCACGGGCAACCACCCCCTCGCTGACGTGCCGCTGCACTTCGACGTCGAGATCGTCGAGATCCGCGCCGCGACCGAAGAAGAGCTGGACCACGGTCACGTGCACGGGCCCGGTGGCCACGCCCACTGACCGAGCTCAGCCGACGGCGGCGCTGCTCTCGTGGGGGCCGTTGCGCGTCGCGGCCGCCTTGGCCAGCCACTGCACCGCGATCAGCGCGACGCGCTCCAGGTCGAGCGCACGCCAGGCCGCGTCGTCGAGCTGCGGCACGTGCACGAAGAGCGTCGGCACGTCCACGGCCGCGTTCAGGCTGTGCCAGTAGGTCGCGTTGCACACGTAGCGACCCGGGTCGTCGGACGTTCGCGCCGCGTGTCCCGCCGACTGTAGCGCCGCCACGAGCCCGGCCGCGTCCACGTCCGATCGCGCCGCCCTGCCCGCCCCCGCGGTGAGCGCCTCGCCCACCGCCTGGTGGCCGGCGACGTCGGGCCGCGTCGCGCGGGCCACGTTCCACGCGTGGGTCTCCACCCGCACCCTGTCGGCCCGGACCGCGACGCCGAGGTGCAGCGCAGCCACGGGCCGGTGGCGCTCCAGCAGCGCAGGCACCGCCGCGCGCACGCCGGCAAAGGTCACGTCGAGGACCTCGCTCACCACGCGACAGCCCGCGACACGTGCGCCGTGGACCGTGCGCGCGAGGAGCGCCGTGGGGTTGTCTGGCACGCCGGGGAAGGGGCCGAAGCCCGTCACGAGCACCACCGGATCGTCGCTGACGCCAGGCCGAGACAGGGTGAGCATGGGACCTCCTGGGCCACTCCGGCCCCGCACCACCCTACCCGCCACCGGCAGGTCGGGCACGCCCCGAGCGCGCCCCGTGTTGACGGCCTCGACCGCATGGCCGAACGTTCGCTAGCCCCCGGGACAGCCCCCGGGACAGCCCGCGGGCCCGTCGCACAGCCTGGAGTCATCATGCGCAAGAACTTCGTCCTCGACACCAACGTGCTGCTGCACGACGCAGACTGCCTGCACGCCTTCGAGGACAACGTGGTCAACGTCCCGATCTACGTCATCGAGGAGCTGGACACGTTCAAGCGCAACCAGACCGAGCTGGGCCGCAACGCGCGCCGCCTCGCCCGCGAGATCGACCGCTACCGCGACAAGGGCAACCTGCAGGTGGGCGTCCCGCTCGACAACGGCGGCCTGTTGCGGGTGCAGCTCGACCGGGCCGACCTGCCGACCGGCTTCTCCGTGTCCCACAACATGGACAACTCCATCCTGGCGGTGGCGCTGCACCTGTCGCGCATCGAGCCCGACGTGCCCGTGGTGTTCGTGACCAAGGACACCAACCTGCGCATCCGCTCCGACGCGCTGGGCATCACTGCGGTGGACTACGACAAGGAGGGCAAGGACGTCTCCGAGGTCTACACGGGCACGCTCGAGGTCGAGGTCGAAGGGGACCTCATCGACCGGCTGCATGACGGCGCCAGCGTCGACGCGACGGAGCTCGGCGCCAAGCACCTCTACCCGAACGCCTACCTGACCCTCGTCGGCGGCACCGGGCGACGGCAGAACGCGCTGGCCCGGGTGACCAACGGCAAGGTCGAGGCGCTGCAGCGCATGCGGCGGCCCGTGCGGGGGATCCGCCCGCGCAACCGGGAGCAGCACTTCGCGCTCGACATGCTGCTGCGGCCGGAGATTCAGCTCTGCACGCTGATCGGCAAGGCGGGCACCGGCAAGACGCTGATGGCGCTGGCCGCGGGCCTCGAGGCCGTCGTCGCGGACGGCACCTACCGCCGGCTCCTCGTCAGTCGGCCGATCTTCCCCATGGGGCGCGACCTGGGCTACCTGCCCGGCGACGTCAACGAGAAGCTGGGCCCGTGGATGCAGCCGATCAAGGACAACTTCGAGTTCCTGACCACCGTCAGCAACGGCACGGACGTCCGCAGCTACGAGGGCCTGCTCGCCGACGGGCTGGTGGAGCTGGAGGCGCTCACCTACATCCGCGGCCGGTCCTTGCCGCAGCAGTTCATCATCGTGGACGAGGCGCAGAACCTGACGCCCCACGAGATCAAGACCGTGCTGACCCGCGTCGGGCAGGACACCAAGATCATCTTCACCGGCGACCCCTACCAGATCGACCAGCCCTACCTCGACAGCGTCAACAACGGCCTGACCTTCGTGGTCGAGAAGTTCAAGAGCTCCGAGCTGGCCGCTCACGTGACGCTCACCCGAGGCGAGCGCTCGCCGCTGGCCGAGCTGGCGGCGAACCTGCTCTAGCACCGACCCCCGCACACGCCCGAAAACGCAGCGTCTCCGCGCGCTTTGACGTCCGCACGTGAGGGCTGATGAAGGTCGTGCAGACAGGCCTTGCGGCTTGCTCGGCACACGTCTATATTCCGCCGCCGCCAATACCCTCGCCGCGCGCAACGCGGCCTATCAGGAGCACCATGCGACGCTGGGACGACGAGTTCGAGGAGATTGACGACGACGAGGAGCTCACCGACGAGGACCTCGCCTTCTTCAAGAAGCGGCTGCTCGAGGAGCGGGCCACGGTGAAGGAGCGCATGGACCGCCGGGTCAATGACGCGGTGTACGAGCCCGACTCCTTGCCGGACGAGATCGACCAGGCCAGCCGTGAGAGCGAGCAGATCGCCCTGCTCCGCATCGCGGACAAGGAGCGCAAGCTGCTCAACCAGATCGAGCGCGCCATGGGCAAGTTCGACACGGGTGACTTCGGCATCTGCGAAGGCACCGGCGACCCCATCGGCAAGAAGCGCCTGCTCGCGCGTCCCTGGACGCGCTACAGCATTCACCACAAGGAGCGCCTCGAGCGCATGAAGAAGGGCGGCTAGCCGCTCAAGCTCGTTCGCTCGCGAACCGCACCGGTCGCAAGACTCGTCGCCCCGCACGCGCGCTCCGCCTGCGGGGCGACTTGCTTTTCAGCCCTCGCGTGGTCGGCGCCGTCCACCTCCCCTCCCTCGCCTGTAGCAGGAGCGCTCCATGTGGCTGCTGGTCGTCAGCATCGCGGCGCTGCTGGTGGGTCCCGGGCTGGCCCTGGTGGCGCGGCCCGACGGCCGTCTCGTGCACGCCATCGACGGCTTCGTGCTGGTGACCATGGGTGGCTTGGTGCTGCTGCACCTGCTCCCGCACAGCCTGACCCACGGCGGGGTGACCGCTGGCGTCGCCGCGGTGCTGGGGCTTGGGCTGCCTCTGCTGGTGCATCGCCTGCTCCATAGCGGGCCCGACCACGGCCACGGCCACGACCATGGCCACAACCAAAGCCACGACCACAACCACAGCCACGACCACCGGCACGACGGCCACAGCCACAGTCACGACCACGGCCACAATGACCACGGCCACGGCCACGGCCACGACCACAGCCACAGCCACGACCACCGGCACGACGGCCACAGCCACAGTCACAGTCACAGTCACAGTCACGACCACGGCCACAACGACCACGACCACGACCACGACCAGGGCCACGGCCACAGCGACCACGGCCACGACCACGCTCGGGAGCCCTGGCTGCTGCTCGCGGCGGCCGGCCTGGCCCTCCTGGTGCACGCCGTCATCGACGGCACAGCGCTCACCGGCGCCTCCGACGTGCACGCCGGTCACCACCACAACCACGCCCCCCACGAGCCGCTGCCCCTCTTGGCCGGCGCCGTCTTGCTGCATCGCCTGCCCATCGGCATCGCGCTCTGGTGGGCGCTGGCGCCGCGCTTTGGCAAGGGCTTCGCCTTCGCCACGCTGGGCGCCATGGCGCTGGCGACCACGGCCGGCTACTTCGGCGGCGAGCTGTGGATGCCCGGCCTCGCCGCCATGAGCGTGTTCGAGGCCTTCGTCGCGGGCGCGCTGCTGCACGTCATCTTCCACACCCACGTCGCGCATGGCGCTGCGGCCTCGTGCGCCACACCCTCGGTGTGGGGCGACGGTCGCACGCGCGCGGCAGGCGTCGGCGCGCTGCTCGGCCTCGCGGCCCTGGTGGTGGTCGACGACGGGCACCCGCTCACGGCGGCCATGGCCGGCCACCTCGAGGCCACCGAGGCCTTCGTGACCCTGACGCTGGAGTCGGCTCCGGCCCTGCTGCTCGCGTTCGTCGGCGCCGGTCTCGTGCGGGCCCTGCTCCCGGACACCGCCCTGCGCTGGCTCGGGCGCGGGGGCGCGACCAGCCAGGCGATGCGCGGCATGGCCGTGGGACTGCCGCTGCCCGTGTGCTCGTGTGGCGTGCTCCCGCTCTATGAGGCCCTGGTCAAGCGCGGGGCCCCGCCTGCGGCCGCGCTGGCCTTCCTGGTCGCGACGCCGGAGCTCGGCGTGGACGCCTTTCTCATCTCGCTGCCACTCCTGGGCGTCGAGATCGCCATCGCGCGCCTGCTCGCGGCGGCCGCGGTCGCGCTCTTGGTGGCCTTGGTGGTGTCGCGCCTGATTCGCGCGCCGCAGGCCACCGCCGACGCGGCACAGGCCAACGCCAGCCGCGGCTCGCTCGGCGAGCGGCTGCGCGACGGGCTCCGTTACGGCACCGTGGACCTCTTCGACACCACAGCGCCGTGGGTGGTGACCGGGCTGGTCATCGCCAGCGCGGCGGAGCCGCTGCTCGACACGGGCGTCCTCAGCGCCATCCCCCGCGGGTGGGACGTGCCGCTGCTCGCGCTCGTGGGCCTGCCGATCTACGTCTGCGCGACGGGCAGCACACCACTGGTGGCCGTGCTGCTGCACAAGGGGCTCTCGCCCGGCGCGGGCGTGGCCTTCCTGCTCACGGCGCCGGCGACCAACGCCACCACCTTCGGGGTGTTGAGCAAGCTGCACGGCCGTCGTGTCGCGGTGGCCTTCGGGGTCATGGCGGCGGTTGGCGCGATCACCGCTGGGCTGCTCGCCAACCAGTGGGTGTCACCGGTCGAGGCCCTCGGCCTCCACGACGCCGCCGACGCGGCGCCGCCGTGGTACCAGAGCGCGAGCGCCGCCGTGCTCGCCCTGGCCCTCGGCGCCTCGCTGCTGCGCCGCGGCCCGCGCGCGCTCGTGGGCGAGGTGGTCGCGCCTCACGTGCACGACTAGAGTGCCGGAGGGCGCACGACGGCCGCTGGCATGGCTGCGCCCACCCATCGCTCCCAGGAGGCGACCCGCCATGCAGCGTCCAACGCACCTCGCTTCTCGCGCCCGCCCTGCGGCGACCCAGGCGGCGCCACCCAGCCGACGACACGGGACCCTGGCCACCGGCGCCGCGCTCGTCGCCCTGGTGTGGTTCATGGCCGGATGCGGCGGCGACAAGGCAGCCGGCCCCGCACCGTCCGATACCGCGCAGACCGACACCGCGCCGGCCGACACCGCGCAGCCCGGCAGCGACGCCCAGGCAGGCGACGGCCAGGGGCAGGACGCACTCGCGCAGGACGGCGCGGGCCACGTGCTCGCCGACGGAGCGGGCCTCGACGCCGCGGCGAGCGACGTCGCGATGCAAGACGCCACAGGCCCAGACGGGGCGAGCCCTGACGCGGCGCCCAAGGACGGGGCGGCCGGACCGGACGCGGCCATCGGGCCCGACGCCGGCGCGGACACGGGCCCCATCGACCCCTGCGTCGGCCAGACCTGTAGCGGCCACGGCACCTGCTTTTCGCTCTACGACGTCGCGGTCTGCACCTGTGACCCCGGGCACTACCCGGTCGGCACCACCGAGTGCTGGCCCGAGTCCAAGGCGAGCCCCTGTTTCCCCAACCCGTGCACGGCGCCCGACCAGGCCGTGTGCACGGTCGACGCGTCCGGCGCGACGCCCAAGGCCGTGTGCGGCTGCAACGTGGGCTTCGCCGACGTCGACGGTCTGTGTGTGTTCGCCACCTGCCCCAAGATCTCGGCTCACACGGGCATCACGCTCTACGACCAGACCGGCGGCTCGGTGAAGGGCGGCTTCGACCCGCTGCAGCCCAACGACATCGTCAAGGTGCGCGTCGACGTGCGGGTCGCCTCGGGTTCGGCCAGCGTGACGCTGGAGCTGCACCCGGACAACGCAGAGCTACAGCTGGCCCGCCTCGCCTTCGACGGCAAGCCGCTCACCACCTACAAGAAGAAGGGGCCGCTGCTGGAGATCCCGCTCCAGCTCACGCCGGGCGACCACAGCGTGGAGCTGCTGGCCAAGCTCGTCTCCGGCTTCGCGCCGATGAGCGTCAACGCGCGCCTGACCGCCCCGGGCGCGTGTGAGCTCCCCGAGAGCCGCAGCGGTGCGCGCATCGGCCCGCTCGGCCTGCTCGACGCCAAGGGCTTTGGCTGCGTCAACCTCGACCGCAACCGCTCCGTTCAGGTCACCGCCGAGGTCGTCGAGAAGTCGACCAGCGTCTACGGGCAGAAGAACGGCACCAACAGCAACTACAGCCCCGCCGGCAAGATCGTGTCGACCGTGACGCAGTGCTTCGTCCGCCAGAGCGACCGCGTGCTCTTTCTCGCGGGCGACGCGCTCGGAGAGCTGCCCTGGGGCGTCGACAACTACTTCGTCGTCGAGGTCTTCGACCACGCCCCCGCCAAGAACGAGAAGCCGAAGCAGGCCATGGTGCTCCAGGCCGACGGCAGCGTGGCGGCGCTGGGCGGCATCCAGAAGGTGCCGGGGCCCAACGGGGACATCCGTGGCACCCACATCGGCGTGCCCAACGGCAACCCCTTCGGCTGGTCCGCTGGCCACGTCCGTGTCACGGATCTCGTCCCCAAGGGGCAGCAGACCTGGCTGCGCTTCTACGCCCTCGATCACGGCGTGGTCGGGCGGCTGACGCGCGTCTACATCCACAGCCGCAGGGCCAAGGAGGCGCCACCGGAGTGCGTCCACAACAAGGGCTGCGCGCACCTGGGCAAGGGCTGCGTCAACGGCGCCTGCGTGGGCGGCAGCTGCAGCGGCTCTTGCGGTGGGCAGCCCGGCATCTTCTGTGTCGGCGGCAGCTGCTCGTCGCAGTGCAACGCAGGGGGCGGAAGCTGTCCGTCCGGTCAGGTGTGCGCCCTGCAGAAGTGCGTCCCAGCCGGGACACCAGGGGTGTGTGATCCCGCCCAGAAAGACGCAGACTGCCCCCTGGGCTCCACCTGTCATCGCGGCCTGTGCGTCAAGGGCTGTCACCACCCGCGCCAGCAGGACCAGAGCTACAAGCTCAACAACGACTTCTGCAAGACCGGCGGCTTCTGCCCGCACTGCCCCAAGCCGGAGCACGGCTGCTGGAACAACGTCTGCGCGCAGTGCGAGATCGATCCCCACTGCCCCAGCGGCAAGGTCTGCGTCGACCGGGCCTGCGTCACCTGGCCCTGAGCGCCGACGCTACTTGGCGTACTTGACCGAGCAGCCCCACGACGCGGTCTTGGCGACGGGCGCGGCCTGCCCCCGGAGCACCGCCTCGATGGCGTCGTCGACGTAGTGCGTCGGCTTCGCGCCCGGCTCCGTGAGCTCGCCGAAGGGCAGGTTGTCGAGCGCGCCGAGGTACTGGATCTTGCCCAGACCGTCGATGACCACCAGGTGCGGCGTGTGATCTGCGCCGTAGCTCCGGCCCACCACGCCCAGCTCGTCGAGCAGCACCGGGTGGTCGAGCCCGTACTCCTCCACCGCCCGCTTGTTGCGCTCCAGCCCGTGGCCCTGCTTGCCCTTGGCGCCGGAGTTGATGGCGATCCAGAAGACCCCCTTGGCCTGCCACTTGCGCGCCATGTCCTTCAGCGGCCCCTTGGTGTGGGCGTTCTTGACGAAGGGGCAGTCGGGGTTGAACCACTCGAGCACGATGACGCGGCCCTTGTAGCTGGACATGCGCAAGGTCTGCCCGTCGACGCCGGGCAGCTCGAAGTCCGGCGCGTAGCCGCCGACCTTGGCCACCACTGGGGGCTTGCTGGGCTTGCCGGGCTTGGCCGCCGTCTCGGGCTTGGCCGCGCCCTCAGCCGTGCCAGCTGCCTTCGCCGCGGCGCGCGCGCCCTGCGCTGGCTTCGTAGCCGCGGCCTTCGGGTCGACGGGCTTGGCAGCGCTCGGCTTCTGGGTGGCCGTCGCGGCGCTGGGCAACGCGGCGGGGGCGGGAGTCTTGCCCGGCGTGGGCGTCGGAGACTTGTTGCAGGCGGCGATGAGCCCCGCGGCGGCGAGCAGCGAGAGCCAGGCGGCGCGCGTGGACACGGGAGCGCGGGTGCAGAACATGGGGCCATCCTCGGGGAGGGGGGGACAGGGGAGAGTGGGAA
>JAUIAC010000881.1 GCA_030425545.1 bacterium
CGGGCTGATCGCGGCGACCGAGGGGGTGCCGCAGGCGCAGCGCTACGCCCACGACTCCCGCGACGCGGCCTTCGGCTTCCTCGGCTTCTACGTCGGCGGGCTGGTGTCGATGTTGTCGGCGGTGCCTTTCGCCGTCAGCGGCATCGAGTCGGGCGAGGGCTTCAACCGTGCGTCCGCCGCGAGCGCCGGCCTCCTCAGCCTCGGGGTGGTGCTCATGGGCCTGTCGGTGTGGAGCGCGACCACCATGAGCGCGCGCCGCTTCGACGCCATCAACGCCTACAACGACCTGCGTCCGCGTTGACGCGACCCCCGCCTCAGTCCAGCAGAGTCCGATCCGGCGCGCCGCCCTCGAAGCCGGGCGCGGGGTAGGCCGCCATGAGGTCACGCACCTGCTCACGGATGCGGCGGAGCTCCGCCGCGTCGTCCCGGCCGCGCACCGCATCGCAGATCCACTGCCCGACCAGGGTCATGTGCGCCTCGCTCAGCCCGCGCGAGGTCAGCGCCGGCGTTCCGATGCGGACGCCCGAGGGGTCCATGGGCGAGCGCGGGTCGAAGGGCACGGTGTTGGCGTTGGCCTCGAGCCCGGCGAGGTCCATGGCCACCGCGCCTTCCTTGCCCGTCGCGCCCAGCGAGGTGGCGTCGAAGAGCACCAGGTGGTTGTCGCTGCCACCCGTGATCACGCGGGCGCCGCCAGCGAGCAGCGCGTCGGCCAGGGCGCGGCTGTTGCGCACCGTCTGCTGCGCGTAGTCCCGAAACGCCGGCGTCGCAGCCTCGGCCAGGGCGACCGCCAGACCAGCGATGACGTTGTTGTGCGGTCCGCCCTGCATGCCGGGAAACACCGCCCGGTCGACGGAGCGCGCCATCTTCGCGGTGGACAGGATCAACCCGCCCCGCGGGCCGCGCAGGGTCTTGTGGGTGGTGGTGGTGACCACGTCGGCGTAGGGCACCGGGCTCGGGTGCGCGCCGCCCGCGACCAGCCCCGCGATGTGGGCGATGTCGGCCATGAGCTTGGCGCCGACCTCCTGCGCGATGGCGCCGAAGCGGGCGAAGTCGATGCTGCGCGGGTAGCACGTCGCGCCGCACACGATGACCGCCGGCTGCACCTCGAGCGCGCGCTCGCGGATGGCGTCGTAGTCGAGCAGGTGGGTGTCGCGGTCGACGCTGTAGTGGTGCGCCTCGAAGAAGCGGCTGGTCACCGACACCTTGTGCCCGTGGGTCAGGTGGCCGCCCTCGCTCAGGCTGAGCGCGAGGATGCGCTTGTTCTCGCTCTTCTTCTTGATGAGCGCCGCGTAGGCCGCGAGGTTCGCCGGGGAGCCCGAGTAGGGCTGGACGTTGGCGTGGTCAGCGCCGAAGAGGGCCTTGGCGCGGCCGATGGCGAGCTCCTCGATGGGGTCGATGAACTGCTGGCCCTCGTAGTAGCGCTTGCGCGGGTAGCCCTCGCTGTACTTGTTGGTGAGCACCGTGCCCGTGGCCTCCATCACCGCGTTGGAGGCGTAGTTCTCGCTGGGGATGAGCTTGGCCGTGTAGAACTGGCGCGCCTCTTCCTTGGCGATGAGCGCGGCGAGATCCGGGTCGACCGACGCGACGTAGGCGGGCGGGTTGGGCGAGGTCATGGACGGGTCCTGGGCGGCGCTGGGCCGACGTGAGCGGTCACCGCGCGGGGCGACTCGGGAGGCGACTCGGGGGGCGACAGGAGGGGCGCGAGGGAGCGCGACGGGGGGCCAGTAGAGGGGCGACGCGGTGGGCCGAC
>JAUIAC010000169.1 GCA_030425545.1 bacterium
GAGTCGTAGCGGTTCGCGTTCACGCGCGGGTACGACAGCGGGATGGTCGCGGCGCCAGCGGGCTCGACCACGTCGAACACGATCTGGCCCTCGGAGGTCGGGATCTCGCGCTTGCTCAGGGTCACGGCCGACTGCGCCACGGAGTAGTTCTGGTTCGAGTAGATGGTCATCGACGAGTTGACCTTGTTGGTCGAGGTCGCGTCGTAGAAGCCCAAGCTCACGGACTGCCAGTACCAGTTGCCCTCGAAGCCGAGGCAGGTGAAGTCACCCGAGGTCTTGTTGATCTGGCAGTGGGCGTAGGCGCCGGCGGTGGAGCCGTAGCTCTGCGTCGTGGCGTCGTAGCTGCCCCACACGCCCTGCATGGTGGCGTTGCCGTAGTGCAGGCGGCCGGCCCAGGGGCCGGAGAGCTCGACGTTGCCAGAGACGGTCTGAGCGGTGGTGACGAAGTCGCGCGAGACCATGCCGGAGGTGTCGGTGACCTTGGTCGGCGCGGCGCCGTAGTAGGCGGTGCGCAGCGAGGAGCCCGAGACGGTGCCGGTGGTCGACCAGTGCACGTAGGGGCGGTAGTCACCGTTGGCGAGGCCCTCGAGCGAGTAGGTGCCGGGGTTGGAGCTGACGCTGGCGTTCTTGTAGGTGGTGCCGTTGCTGGACACGTTGGTGTACGACACCGAGGTGCCGGCCGGCAGGTTCTTCAGCTCGACGGAGCCCTCGAGCCCGCGAGCGCAGTTGGCCGGGGTCAGGGTCAGCGAGTAGGCGACCGCTGTGGTGCCGCCGTCGGTCACCGTCAGGCCGCTCTTGTTGGGCAGGCGGATGGTGGTCTGGCACAGCACGGTGCTGCCGTCGGTGTCGAAGACGTTGACCACGGCCTCAGAGCTGTAGAGCGAGTGGTTGGTCGCCGCGATGGCGGGCACGGCCACCACGTTGGTGCCCGAGCCGTACGAGTTGCCGTACGACGACAGGCCAGTCGTGCTCATGCTCGAGTAGAAGCGCGACGACGCGAGCTGACCACCCGTGATGGCGATGGACGGCTGAATGAAGCCGCCCGGGTAGGTCATGTTGTAGGTGACCGACCCGCCGCCCGGAACCGTGAGGTTGGCCGAGCCCTTGTTGATCGAGAGGTTCTGCGAGTAGCCGGAGCCGCTCTTGTACAGGTTGACGTTGACGTTGTTGTACGTCTGGCTGCCCTCGATGGTGACGCTGAATGACGTCCCCGACTGGTTCGACGAGCCCTGGTAGCCGGCGCTGTTGCCGCTGATCGACACGTTGGTGTTCGACTGCGTCCAGCTGGCGATGCCAGCGCTGCCGCTGACCGTGCCGGGGTTGAGGACCACGTCGGCGTGAGCCGGCGCGCTGGCCAACCCTCCGACCGCAAAGACCAAGGCTGTACAAAGCCCCAGCCATCGACTTCGACGGACATTCATGGAGTCACCTCTCTCTTGACGGCGCCTGCTGGCACCGCTTGTGGCGCGACCGCCTCCGGGACCGCGACAGTCACGTCGAACGTGCCTGGCGCGACCGGACCGTCGCTCGGGGAAGGGTCCAGCACGACGGGGCGATCGCGCAGGACCCGGACACAACGTCGCCACGTGGCGGCCGCTGTGGGGTTCTTGTGGGTGGTGGCCACGCGTGCGCGGGCGTCGGTGACGCTCAGCCGCGCGGGGGCTTTGTCGGCCTTGTCGGCCTTGGCTGCGGGGGCGCTGAGCGTGAGCGTCAGTGTGATCGCCCGGGTCGGCCCTGCGGCGGGCTTGCCCTGGTTCAGGCAGGTGGCGAAGGCCGGCTCGGCCCCGGTCTTCCAGCGCTGGAGTGCGCCTGTGACCCGCGCGCGGGCGGCCTCGAGCTTGGCGACCGGGACCGCCTCGCCCGCGATGGACGGGGTCGGCTGGGCGACCGGCGCCGCCGGCTTCGCCGCCGCGGGCGTGGGCTTCGCCGCCGTCTTGGGTGCCGGCAGCCCCGCTGCGGTGGGTCGCGGCTGCTGCGTCGCGGCGCTCTTGGGAGCGGAGTTTGCGGCGGGCTTTTCTACAGAGTCTTCGGGGTTCGTTGGATTTTTGTCTGATTGTGCGAAAACGTACAAAAAACCGGCAACACCGATGATAAGGGCAGCGACGATGGGGGTGAGGCGTTTCACGCTCGGCCCGTGGCTGTGTCCGCTGTGGCAGACGCCCTAAGGCGTGGCCCGCGGCAGATGTGTGCTGTGACAGGCCGTTCTTCTAGATCGAAGGACCGGCCGGTGTCAAGCCTGTTTGGGATCGCAGTATCGCGTTTTCTCATCGAAACAGGACCTTGTGAGGTCCGTCTTCGCCCCTGTCACGTCGTGTGCGGCGAGCCGCTTGAGCGGCGCAGCAGCGGTCTCCTCCCCATCTCTCCCATGGGGACGTCGCTCTCGCGAGGCGGCGCGGGATACGCGACTTGGCCCCGTTTGACCAGCACAATCTTGAGACGGCCGATTCATGGGGCCCGCAACCCCCTGGGTGGGGGGTGGACAGCGCGCCGACCGGGCGGCATGGTCAGACCACTCCACAACGCTCACCGCGCCGCCGTCATGGTCTGCGCCGTAGCCCGAGTGCCATGCCTCACGCCTTCGCCCCAGCCGGCGACGGGCGCCGCGCGTCTGCGCAGGCGTCCGTGGTCACCGCACCCGCCCGCAGCCCCTTCGACTCCAGGTCGGCGTGGTTGTCGACCCTGCACGACGCCTCCGGGCCTCGGGACGCCGAGCCGCACGGGGGCAGGGCGCCGCGCGGGGGAGACGAGGCCCGTTGGATCGACCACTACCGCGTGCGGCGGGTCATCGGCGCCGGCGGCATGGGGCAGGTGTTGCTGGCGCGCGACACCCGACTGGGTCGGTTGGTCGCGCTGAAGCTGCTGCGCGCAGACGTGCCGCCCTCGCAGGCGCAGTCGCTGCTGGACGAGGCCCGCATCACGGCCAAGCTGGCGCACCCGAACATCGTGACCATCCACGGCGTGGGGACCCATGAGGGGGCGCCCTACCTGGCGCTGGCCTTTGTCGACGGCGAGTCGCTCGCCGATCGCCTGCTCGAGGGGCCGCTGGCCGAGGCCGAAGCGCTGCGGGTGTGCGCGGACGTGGCGGCGGGGCTGACCGCTGCGCACCAGGTGGGGGTGAGCCACTGTGACCTGAAGCCGGGGAACGTGCTGGTGAGCCGCGACGGCCGGGTGCAGGTCGCGGACTTTGGCATCGCTCGGGTGCTCGACACGCGCAGCGGTGCGGCGGTGGACGGCGCCGGGCCCATCGTGGGGACCCCGGCGTACATGGCCCCGGAGCAGTGGACCGGCGAGGCGCCGACTGGCGCGGTCGACGTGTGGGCGCTGGGGTTGCTGCTCTACGAGCTCGTCGCCGGGCAGCACGCCTTCGCCGCGGACGACAACAGCCCAGCGGCGCTGCGGAGTCGCATCTTCGACCCGAGCTGGAGGCCGGCGCGGAGCCCGAACTTTGGCGAGGAGACGTGGGCCTTGCTCAGGGAGCTCCTGGTGCGGTCGCCGGCGGAGCGGCCCACGGCGCGCCAGGCCGGCCGGCGGATGCGGGCGCTCCTGGCGCGGGCGTCGCGTCTGGGCGGCGTCGACGCGCGCCCCTTCCCGGGGCTGCGGCCCTTCGACGAGTCGCAGGCGGCGTTCTTCTTCGGCCGCGAGCGCGAGGTGGCGGAGCTGCTGGAGAAGGCGCGGACGACGTCGGTGCTGCCGGTGGTCGGTCCCTCGGGGGTCGGCAAGAGCTCGCTGGTGTTGGCCGGCCTGGTGCCGCGGCTGCGCGAGCGGGGCGACTGGACGGTGGTGAGCCTGCGGCCGGGCGCCGCGCCTTTCGTGGCCCTGTCGCGGGCGCTGCGCGAGGCGGTCGCGGGCGACCCGCGGGTCGAGCGCAGCCCTACTGACACGGGAGAAGCGGGGCAGGGGCTGGGCGTGGCCCCGAGCTGGCGGGCGCGGGTGACGCCGGACGCCCTGGCCGAGAGCACGACGCAGCTGAACCTGGTGCTGCACGATCTCGCCGCGGCCACCCGTCGGCGGGTGCTGCTGGTGGTGGACCAGCTCGAAGAGGTGCTGACCCATGTCGCTGACCCGGCGGACCGCGACCGGGCGCTGGGTGCCTTCGCCCACGCGGCGGACGCGGTCGACCCCGACGTGCGGGTGGTGTTCACCATCCGGGACGACTTCCTGGGGCAGGCGGCGGTGCAGGCGCACATGCAGCGCGTGCTCTCGGGGCTCACGGTGGTGCAGCCGCTCGACGAGGCGCGCATGGTCGACGCCGTGCAGCTGGCCGTGGAGCGCGCCGGCTGTCGATGGGAGAGTCAGGCGCTGCCCGCGCAGGTGGTGCACGACGCCTCGCGCGCCGCGTCGCCGATGCCGCTGCTGCAGTTCGCCTGCGCCGGCCTGTGGGACGCCCGCGACCGGCAGCGCGGCGTGCTCACGTCGGCCTCGCTGCACGCCATGGGCGGGGTCGACGGCATCATCGCGCGGCACGCCGACCAGACCCTGGCCGCCATGACCGACGCCGAGGTCGCGCACGCCCGCGCCCTGCTGCTGGCCCTGGTCGCGCCCGACGGCACCCGCCGCGTGCTCGCCATGGACGCGCTGCCGACCTCGGTCGCCAGTACCCCAGCGGCAACGGCAGGGTCGCAGGCCGCCCAGTCACACACCACGCAGTCACGCACCACGCAGTCACACGCCGCCCAGTCACACGCCGCGTCGCTCGCCGGCCACCCGATGCAGCGGCGCGTCGTCGACCGCCTCGTCGCCGCCCGGCTGCTGACCCTGCGCACCGAGGACGACGGTCGCGGCGGCCGCAGCCAGCAGCTGGAGATCGCCCACGAGGCGGTGGTCCAGTCGTGGCCGCGACTGCGGCGCTGGCTCGACCACAGCGTCGACGCCCGCCGCGCGCAAGACGAGCTCCACACCGTCGCCCGGCTGTGGCACCAGCGCGGCCGCCCGCAGACTGAGCTGTGGGACAGCGACGCCCTAGCCAGCATCGCACAGCGGCTCGGCGACGCCCCGCTCGGCAACCTGGACGCCGCCTTCCTGGACGCCTCCCGCCAAGCCAGCCGCCTCGCTCAACGCCGCAGCCGCCGACTGCGGTGGGCCGCCATGGCCGGCGCCACGACCCTCGCCGTCGCCGGCGTGGTGGCGGCGGCGGTGTTCAAGGAGCAGCGGGACCAGGTGCGGGCGCAGACGGCCGAGCTCGTGAGGGCGGCGGCGGACGTGGGGACGCGACACTACCTGCTTCGTGGAGTCTCGTTCTCAGAACCCTCCGTGTCCGATTGGCGGGATGAGCCGATCGACATCCGCCGGGTGCAGGTCTGGGAATCCGCCATGGGAGAGGCGACCCGTCCCGTGAGACCGCGGCAAGACCGGTGGACCAGCTCAACGCTGGAGGTCAAAGGTCGGCGTCAGGTGCTTCGACTGGAGACGAGAGGCGGGCCCCTGGTCCTTCGCATCGAACGCGTCGGCTGTTCGGCGCTGGACGTCCCAATAAAACAGCACCCCGGATTTGGTGCAGACGAGGCCGACGACGTTGAACGCCATGGGATTGCGACGCTTTATCTTCCGACGTGTGAGACGTCTCGCGCCGGTCTGGTCCCGATTCCCGGCGGGGTCGTCATGGAGGGGGGAGCAGGGGTCCCAGCGCGGGAGACCCGTCTTCCGCGTAGGGCCCTCTCGCTGCGCTACGTGCCGGCGTTCAGCATCGACAGGCATGAGTTTTCGAACGGTGCATTTCGACTCTTCACGCGGATGGCCGACATTTCTGGCGTCGACCGTCCCAAGTACCCGAGCGCCAAGACAATCGGAGACGTCGCGACGCCCTCGCATCCAGTGACCGGTGTCTCCGCAGCCGCCGCGGCGGCAGCCTGCGCGTGGATGGGGAAGCGGCTGCCGACGTCGCTGGAATGGACGACGGCTGGCCGCGGCACGCTGTTCCTTGCGGACGGTGCACTCAACCCCAACCCGAACCGGGCGATGCCTTGGCACAACGGTGGGTCAGCCGACCGTGTGGGCAACTCCCACAACGCCGCCGGGACGGCGGACGGCTGGGCGTTCTCTTCGCCCGTCGGCGCCGTGCGCAGAGACCGCAGCCCGTACGGAGTCATGGACCTTGGGGGCAACGTCTCGGAGTGGACGTCCACGAGACAAGCCGAGCCGAGCGATCTCACGGTAGTCCGTGGCTCGTCGTGGGAGTTCAGCGCCGGCGACGGGCTGGCCCACCTGAGCACCGAGAACGCTCGCCACCCGCAGTTCATTATGTATTCCCACGGCTTCCGCTGTGCGGGTTCGTTTCATGGAGGAAAAAGATGACATGTACAACCACCACATACGTTGTGTTTGAGGGCGTCCAAGACGTGGATTTCCAGGGCACTACGGTGAAGTTCGACTGGAGCGGTGTGCGCTGGGAGGGGCCCGGCGCCAGGGTTGCGACTCCAAACGACCACGGACACGACTGGCTTTCCGTGCTACGGGATGACCTGCTCAACGGCCAGTTTCATGAGGAGAACAACTCCGCCAACCCGCTCTCGGCTCCTCTGGGCGCCAAGACCCATGCGGAGATATACTTCGCCCATCTCTGTGAGGTCACAGGACGCACCGACGACGTCGGTGGCAACGTGTTCACGGTCGACCTAGTCCCGGAAGGCGCGTCGACTCCCGTCACGGCCGTGTGGGCTGATCTGTGCCACCTGTGGGTTCACCACCCAAACACCCCAAGCGACCCACAGGTGGGCGACGTCGAGTGGTTCGTGCTGGGGTCCAACTTCGACAGGTCACTCGGCGGCACGTATGTCTGGGGCGCTGGCCAGAAGTGGCCCGTGGCGGCCGGGCTCGCGCTTGATCTGCGTTCTAGTCCCTGCGAGATGATCAACATCCAATTCAACCCAGCCAAACACATGCATGAAGGGCAGGTGCGGTGGGGGAGCAAGCCAAGCCAGAGCAAGCAGATTGACATCATGTTCTCGAGCACCCGCGCGGTGCAGCTGCCTTGGACGCGCAATCTCAGCGGCAAGCTCTCCGACACTCAGCGCAAGAAGCGGGCGTGGATGAATTTCAAGCCAAAGAACCTCAAGACCATCGACAAGCTCTGGCTGACGAAGGCCTTCTGCGCGGCAAACAAGATCCCCATCTAGCGTCACATGGGTGCCTCTCGCTCTAACAAGATGAGCTTCTTGGTGACTCCCTCGGCCACGGCGGGGACGGCTTTGCAATGGGGAGCGAAGCCTTGCCGTGGCTTGGGGCTGCTCGCTGCCACTTCCCAAGAGACATGAGCTAGCTGAGTGCAGCCAAAGGTAGGTGCGTACAGCAACATCTGGACCGACCATGACAGACGGCAAGACCATCGTATTCATCCCACGACGCTGGAGCGACGAGGCGGGCACGCGTACCGCCGCCGCCCACCTGCATTGGATATTCGTGGAGGTGGAGTCAGGAGAGAGCTTTCAGAACGCGGCCTTACATCTGCACGGGGACGGCACTATCTCCCGATTTTGGGTCGCTGCAGAGGGCGGTCCCGGTGGCTTGCTGCTCATCGAGAAGGAAGCGGACTTCCTGACCCTCGGGAGTCGACTGTTTCATGTCCTGCATGGCTTCGTCGCAGCCAAGCTCAGGCCGGCAGCCATCGCCGGGTTCATCGGTTGCGACGTGGGTAACACTTACGGCGATGATTATGCATCAGGCGCCGAACCCACGGCGAGCGCGCTTCTGGGCGTCCTCATCGCCTACGCGCTCGGAGGCCGGGGCGCGGAGCCAGGGGAAGCGGAGGCTAGTGTCTTGGCCACCGCCTATCTTGTCGAACGCGAATTGACGCCTCCTGAGCTGCCCAGCCGTGGCGTGCAGGTGTGGCTCCCACGCGAGGCTGTCGTCCCGTCCCAGATTGGTCCCTGTGGCAGGCTGCCAACCGTCGCGCGCGAGGAGTTCGATTCTCTGGCGGTGGCCGCAGGAATCAAGCTGCTGGATGGGCTCCAGCCGTCTGTCGGCTACGACGGCGACTATCTAGCCTGGTTGAGGGCGGATCCGCGCCGATGCGACCGGGCCCGTACGGCGCGCGCCTGGCAGCTGCTGCTGAGCGAGGAGTTCGGTTGGCGGTTGGAGTTCTCGACCATAATGCCGGCCTACGGTCCATGCGTGACGCTCTTTGGGAGTCCGGGCGAGTGGGCATGCCGGGATGTGGAGCCTCATCTTCGCGGCTTGGTCCCTGGGCGAGTCTCTGTCTGGACCACGCCAGACTATGGCGTGGAGCATGTCTCAGTCACACTGCAGGGTGACCCTTCTGGGGACTGGTCCTTCGCGTTTTGCAGGATTCTGCCGGCGCCCGATGCTCACCTCGCCCCGAATTCCGACGCTTCGGCGCACTAACGGGGACGCGGTGTGTCGCTCAGCTCGCCGGGGGAAATGCCGGACATTTTGTCGCTCCTGCGCACCGACCACACGACGTCGGCCCCCCCCAGCGCACGCCCGGGCAGCAGCGGCTACCCCCCAAACGCCGCCGTAGCCTCCGCGAAGAACGCCGCCACCGCGGTCTCGATGCCGGCGGGGTCGCTGCCGCCCGCCTGGGCGAAGTCCGGCCGGCCGCCGCCGCGGCCTCCGACCATGGGCGCGAGCTTGCCGACCAGCTTGCCGGCGTGGAGCGTCTTGGCCTCGGGCTTGGTCACGGCCACGAGCAGCGCGATCTTGCCGCCGTCGTCGCTGATGAGCAGCGCGGCGCCCTTGGCCAGCTTGTCGCGGGCCTGGTCGCCGAGGACGCGCAGGTCCTTGCCGCTGACGCCCTTGACCACCTTGGCGGTCAGGGTCACGTCGCCGACGGTCTCCGTGCGGGTGCCGTCGTCGCCGCCGCCGGTCGAGGCGTTGGCTTGTGCGATGGCGAGCTCCTGGCGCGTCTTGGCCAGCTCGCGCTCCAGCTTCTTGACCTGCTCCAGGGTGGCGCCGACCCGCTCGTCGACCACGTCGAGCTTGACGTTCAGGCGCCGGCTGGCCCCCTCGAGCTGCGCGAAGGCGCCCTGCACCTGACCGAGCAGGGCCAGGTGACACTGCCCCTCGATGCGGCGGACGCCAGCGCTCACGCCGGTCTCGCTCAGCACCTTGACCATGCCGATGTCACCCGTGCGGTCGACGTGGATGCCGCCGCACAGCTCCACCGAGTCGTCCAGGGCGACCACCCGCACGGTCTCGCCGTACTTGTCGCCGAAGAACATCAGCGCGCCGCGCTCCTTGGCCTCGTCCATGCCGCAGGAGCGCACGTCGGCGTGCACGTTCTTCAGCACCGCCTCGTTGACCTGCCGCTCCACGGCCGCGATCTCCTCCGGCTTCATGGCCTCGAAGTGTGAGAAGTCGAAGCGCATGCGGTCGGCCTCGACCAGCGAGCCGCGCTGCTTCACGTGGGTGCCGAGCACGTCGCGCAGGGCCTTGTGCATCAGGTGCGTCGCCGAGTGGTGCGCCCGCACGCCGGCGCGGTGGGCCGGGTCGACCTTGGCGAAGACGCGGTCGCCGATGCGCAGCTCGCCGCGGTGCAGCGTGACCGTGTGCATGAACACGTCGTCCGCCGGCTTCTTGGTGTCGGTGACCTCCGCCGTGTCGGCCTCGGTGAACAGGTCGTTCCAGCTCAGCGTGCCGCGGTCGCCCACCTGCCCGCCGCCCTCGCCGTAGAAGGGCGTGCGGTCCAGCACCACCTGCACGGTCTCGCCGCTGGTGGCGTGCTCCTGCCGCTCGCCGTCTTTGACGATGGCCAGCACCTCCGCGTTCATCACCTCGTCGGTGAGGTAGCCGAAGAACTTGGTGGTCAGCCCGTCGTCTTGCAGCGCCTTGACCAGCTCGACCTCGTCGTGCTTGACGCCCTTCCACGAGGCCCGGCCCCGCGCGCGCTGGCGGTTCATGGCGGTGGTGAAGCCGGCCATGTCGACGTCGAAGTCTCGCTCGGCGGCGATGAGCGCCGTCAGGTCGGTGGGGAAGCCGTTGGAGTCGTAGAGCAAGAACACCGTGTCGCCGTCGAGGATGCGCTCGCCGCCCTCGGCCTCGACCCGGTCCATGGCTTGCGCGATGAGGCGCTCGCCCTCGGTCAGCGTACGGCTGAAGCGCTCCTCCTCCTGCTTGACCACCCGCACCATCACGTCGAGGTGCGCGTTCAGCTCGGGGAAGGCGTCGCCCATGGCGTCGACCACCTTGGCGCAGACCTCGGCGAAGAAGGGGCCGGTGAAGTTCAGCTTGCGGCCGAAACGAATCGCACGCCGCATCACCCGGCGCAGCACGTAGCCGCGGCCCTCGTTGTCGGGGTAGATGCCGTCGGCGATGAGAAAGGCCGTCGCGCGGGCGTGGTCGGCGATGACCCGGAAGGCCACGTCGCGCTCTACGTCTTCGCTGTGACTCACCGTGCCCTCGGGGTCGAAGCGGGCGCCATAGGGGATGTCGCTGGCGAGCTCGAGGTGGTGGATCAGGTTCCGCAGCAGGTCCGTGTCGTAGTTGCTGTGCCCGCTCTGCACCACCGAGGCGATGCGCTCGAGGCCCATGCCGGTGTCGACGCAGGCCGAGGGCAGGGGCTGAAGCATGCCGTCGAACTGCCGGTCGTACTGCATGAAGACCAGGTTCCAGATCTCCATGAAGCGCTCTTCGTCCTCCGGGAAGGTCGAGGCGTCGCCGTGCTCAGGCCAAAGGTCGTAGTAGATCTCCGAGCAGGGGCCGCACGGGCCGGTGTCGCCCATGGCCCAGAAGTTGTCCTTGGCGGTCATGGCCACGATGCGCTCGTCGGGCAGGCCGCTGATGTCCTTCCACAGCTCCGCGGCCTCCACGTCGCGCGGCACGTCGTGGTCGCCCTCGAAGAAGGTCACCACCAGACGGCTCTTGTCGAGGGCGAGCACCTCCGTCAGGAACTCCCACGCGAACTCGATGGCGCCGCGCTTGAAGTAAGCGCCGAAGCTGAAGTTGCCGAGCATCTCGAAGAGGGTGTGGTGGCGGCGGGTGCGGCCCACGTTCTCGAGGTCGTTGTGCTTGCCGGAGACCCGCAGGCACTTCTGGGTCGACGTGGCGGCGTCGTAGGGCGCCGGGCGCGTGGCCGTGAAGTAGTCCTTGAACTGGACCATGCCCGCGTTGATGAAGAGCAGCGTGGGGTCCGCTGGGGGCAGCAGGCTGTGACTGTCGACCCGCTGGTGCATGCGCGCGGCGAAGAAGTCGAGGAACGCGGCGCGGATCTCGGCGGCCGTCGTGGGCTTGCCCAGGCGTTTGAGATCGGCGGGGGTCGTTGTGCGCAGGTGCTGGCTCATGGCGCGCTCCGAGGGGCGGGCTGTCGGGCGGACAGGCCACGCAGGATGCAGGTCCGCGCGCGCCGTCTGCGCGCGAGGGGC
>JAUIAC010000882.1 GCA_030425545.1 bacterium
CCCCCTCAGCGCGCGTGCTGCACCACCATGGTCGCCGGGCAGTCGTCACCGACCTTCTTCGGGCAGTCGACCGGCGCGAAGCTGGCGTCGAAGCAGACCCGCGCCTCGAGAAGGCGGCGCTCCTTGCGCCGGCGAGCGCGGGCCCGGCAGTGCAACGCGACGCGCACCTCGGCGCTGGAGAGCAGCCCGGTCGACACCTGCCACCGGCGGACCGTGCTCGGGTCGACCGCCTCGGCCCCGCGGCCCTGCTGCCCGACCGTGGGCGTCGAGACTCGGGCGAAGAGCCGCCGCGTCGCCTTGAAGTAGGCCTCCTGCGAGCCCCAGACGCACGCGCCGTGCTTGCGCCACTGGTGGCCCGCGCTGCCGGCGAGCAGCGAGGGCACGGCGTGCGAGCGGTAGGCCGCGAGGTCAAAGCGCCTGCCCCCCGAGCAGTGGATCGAGTCGAATTGCCCCCGTTGGGGCCACAGCCCGTGCACCACAAAGGCCTCACGGGGCGGCTGGCACAGCGACTGGGCCGGGCCCCGCGGCTCCGCTGCACACAGCCCAGGAAGCCAGGAGAGCGCGAGCACGTAGCCAGTGGGCCCGGAGGGCGACCCGCCGCCTGAGCCCGGCGGAGGAGGCGGGGGCGGGGGCGGCGGTGCCCGGCGTGCGCGCCCCACGAGGAGCGGGTCGGCGGCGCCCCAGAGCATCGACGCCCGCACCAGCCGGGGCAGCCCCTGCAGCGGCTCCGATCGCCCGCCAAAGCGCTCCGCCCGGGCTGTGCGCTGGGTCGCCCAGGTCTCCGCCTGTCTGGCCAGGAGCCGCGCCTTGCGCTTGCCCTCGCGCAGCTGGAGATAGGGGAGCTCGGCCGTCGGGGTCGCCACCACCCACGCGACGCCGAACGCCACCGCGACGCCGAGCAAGCCGACGAGGGCGTCGCTGCGCATGAGGTCCCACGCCGCCCGGGCCGCCGCCGCCGCGATGGCCACGGTGAGCGCGACCACACACAGCGCCCAGGCGCCCCAGCTGAACACCAGGCCGGCGCTCTCCAGAGCGGTCCACAGGTCGAAGAGGTCGACGGTGCGGCTGACCATCCACGCCAGCACCGCGAGCAGGCCCGCGCCGAGGCCGACCCCAGCGCAGCGGGTGGTCCACGGCGTGGGGTCCTGACGCCAGGGCCACAGCTCGAAGCCGGCCCAGGCGAAGACCAGCAAGACCAGCCGACCGAGGCTCGCGCCGGTGGCAAAGTCCGCCGCCCGCCAGCAGCCCAAGGCGAGCAGCTCGTGCCCCGCGACCCAGGAGCCAGCCGCGGCGACGCCGAGACCCAGGCCCCCTCCGATGAGCAGGCCAAGGGCGAGCGCGGCGACGAAGACGAAGGGCGCGGCCAGCCAGCCCAGGAGGGTCTGCGGCGCAGACGAGGTGGCGGCGGGCGGGTTGGTCATGGGCGCGACTATAGCCCGTGGGTCACCGCCCGAGGAGAGCGCCGAGGTGGTCACCGCGCCCTGGGGGCTCCGGATAGCCAGCTTCGGATCGATTCGCATCCCCTTGCGCTTCCATGGCCCATCCAAGAACCTGGCGCCATGCTCCGCCCGCCACGCCCGGACGCCCTCCCTGAGGGTCTCCACGAGTCCGTCGTCACCGAGGCGCTCGCCGCCCGCATCGCGGCGCTCGCGCCGGAGCTGCAGACCGAGCTGCACAAGCTCGACGCCGCCACCGCCCCCGTGGCGCTGACCCGCCACCTCGCGACCGTCATCCAACGCGCG
>JAUIAC010000883.1 GCA_030425545.1 bacterium
TTGCCGTCCTCGAGCTTGGCGTCCTTGGGCACGGCGTAGGTCCACTTGCCGTCCTTGTCGGCGGTGGCGGTGCCCTTGTGGCCGTTGATCTCGACGGTGACCTTGGCGCCCGGCAGCGCGGTGCCGGCGACCGTAGGCTGGGTCGACGTGGTGACGCCCGACGTGCTCGACACCGGGCTCGTGAGCTTGACCTCGGGCGGCAGCACGACCTTGAGCTTGGCCGTGGCGGTGGCGGTCTTGCCGTTGTCGGTGACCGAGGCCTCGACGTCGTAGGTCTTGCCGTCGGCCAGGCCCCAGCTCTCGGGCACCTTCAGGGTCCAGACGCCCTTGCTGTCGGCGGTGACCACGGTGGACTTGCCGTTGATCTTCACCGTGACCTTGGCGCCCGGCTTGGTCGTGCCGGTCACGGTCGGCGTGGTGCTGTCGGCGGTCGCCGCGGCGGTGATGTCGACGTAGGCGCCCAGCACGATCGGGTCGCCCACGGCCTTGCTGAGATCGACGATGCCGGCGGCCTCGTCCCAACACATGAAGTCCTTGTCGAGGGTGAAGCCGTTGGCCGAGGTCGACACCCACAGGCGGACCTTGCCCCACTCGATCGGGTTCTTGTCGCCCTTGGTCGCGTCCACCGCCTGCTGCATGTGCATCGCCACGGTGATGAAGTAGTCGTCGTTCTTGTTGAACTTGCTGCCGTCAGCGGCCTTCTTCACCTCGACGTACACGGGCAGAAAGGTCTGGCCGTCGGGCCCGGCCTTGCTCTTGTCGAGCGTCGGCGACCAGACCTTGAGGGCGTTCTTCTTGTCCTTGTTGTTCGTGAGGTTGACCACCTCGGTGATGCCGTTGACCACCCAGGCGTACTCGATGGTCTTGGTGTCGTTGTCGGTGTCCATGCCCACGCCCCAGCCGAACTGGCTCAGGGGCGCGTTGCCGCCCTTGCTCACCACCGGGTCGGCGTCGACGCGCACGCGGAAGAAGGCGTAGGTGCCGTCGTCGGTGGTGAAGAAGGCGGGGTGGGTCGTGTCGCCGACGATGTCGCGCTCGTCCTTCCCCGCGGGCGCGTCGCCCACCTTGTCGTTGGTGCTCGCGCCGGCGCAGAAGGCCGGAACGTAGGCGGAGTCTGCTGGCCACGACGCCGGCTGCGCGCTCGCGGAGAGCGGCGCTGCGAAGAGGGCGAGGGCGATGAGGAAGGCAAGGCGACGCATGGGAGGCTCCACAACGCACGGCCGCGGCGCTCGGGGCGCTGCTGCGGGCGTTTGGTTGGCTCGGGGTTCCTGGGGGCGCGGGGCGCCTGTTGGAGAGGGCAGGCGAACCCTAGTCATTGCGCGGTGAAACGCAAGATTTCGATCGACATCTGCCGGTGGTGTGAGAACACGGGGCCGGTCGCAAGGGACCGAAGTGTCGCGCTCGGGCGGCGACTTGTGGTTCGACATCGCCGCGCTAGCAGACTGCGCCTTTTCTCCGTTCTTGCGGCCACGCCGGTCAGTCTGCTGGGAAGGGGAAGCCACGGCTTGCCGTGGCTGGGGGCGCTCGTAGCCCCCCCAAGAGACAGAAAAGCTAGCAGATTGCGGCGACATTCAGTTGCGCCGCAGTCTGCTAGCGGGAGTGTCGCGCCGTGTCGTGGAGAGGCTTGCGTGGACGTCACGGCCGGGCGGAAGATGCGCGCGCCCGTCTGTGTCTTGCCCGCGGCGCCCTGCCCTTCAGCCGGTCGGGCCGGCGCGTCTCCCTACCTCCAGGTCCGC
>JAUIAC010000884.1 GCA_030425545.1 bacterium
GTGGAGGTCGCGCGGCGGCTGCGGCGTCGCCTGCGCCGCGACGACCTGCTGGCGCGGCTCGGGGGCGACGAGTTTACGGTCCTGGTCGAGGGGGTGTCCTCGTCCGACGTGGTCGAGCTGCTGGTGGGCAAGCTGCTCGAGGCCTTCACCAAGCCCGTGGTCGTGGACAGCCATGAGCTCTTCGTCAACGCCTCGGTGGGCGTCGCGCGTTTTCCGCAAGACGGCGCCACGGTCGACGAGCTGGTGCGCAACGCCGACACAGCCATGTACCGGGCCAAGGAGCTGGGCAGCGGCATGGTCAGCTTCTACACCGGATCGCTGACGGAGCAGGCCCGCGAGCGCCTCGCCTTGGGCAACGACCTACGGCGCGCCGTGCGCCAGGGCGCGATCCAGCTGCACTATCAGCCTCAGGTGTCCCTGCTCGGGTGCCCGGGCGTCGGGGTCGAGGCCTTGGCCCGCTGGGTTCACCCAACGCGCGGCGCGGTGTCGCCGGCCACGTTTGTTCCGCTCATCGCCGAGCTGGGCTTGTCGGCGCCGTTCGGGCTCCACGTGCTTCGACGCGCGTGCGACGACGCGCAGGGGTGGCGGCAGGCCGGCGTGCCGCTCACCACCGTCGCCGTCAACGTGTGTCCACGTCAGCTGGACGCGGGCACACGCTTCGCCGCCGAGGTCCGCGAGGTGCTCGCGACCACGGGCCTCCCGCCCCACGTGTTGGAGCTGGAGATCACAGAGGGCGCGCTCCAGGGCGGCAGCGCCGAGGCCATGGCGCTGCTCGGTGAGCTTCGCGACATCGGCGTCCGGGTCGCCATCGACGACTTCGGCACGGGCTGGTCGTCGCTCTCCCGCCTGAACCTCATGCCCATCGACCGGCTCAAGATCGACCGCAGCTTCGTCACAGCGCTGCCCGACGACAGCGGCGCGGCCACCATCGCCCGAGCGGTCGTCGCGCTCGCCCGTTCCCTCGGGCTCGAGGTGGTGGCGGAGGGCGTGGAGACCGAGGCGCAGCGGGACTTCCTGCGCCGGCAGGGCTGCCACATCGGCCAGGGGTGGCTGTGGAGCAAGGCGCTCCCTGCGGCGGACATCCCGGCTTGGGCGGCGTCCGTGCCCCTGGTCCCGTCGCCGCCGACCGCCGCGCCCGAAGCCCCGGCCGCCGTGACGCTAGCCCAGTAGGGCCTGCAGGGCCGCACGCACGGCCTGCCCGTCGGCTTTGCCGCGGGTCGCACGCATGGCCTGGCCCATGAAGAAGCCCAGCAGCTGGCGCTCTCCGGCCGCGAAGCGAGCCGCCTCGTCGGGGTGGGCCGCGACGATGTCGGCGACCACCTGGCCCAGCGCGCCCGTGTCTTCCTGCCGCGCCACGCCCAGCTCCTCGATGAGCACGGCAGGATCCCGGCCGGTGGCGACCAACTCGCCGAGCACGGTCTTGGCGGCGGCCTTCGACAGGGCGCCCGCGTCGACCAAGGTCACGAGCTGGCCAAACTGGGCACCGGTGCAGCGCAGGCCCGCCACGCCGTGCTGCTTGGTGTGGGCGAGCAGCGCGTTGGTCGCCCACCGCGCCACGCTCGTCGGCGACGCGCCCGCGCCGACAGCGTCGGTCACAAGGGCCACCAGCTCGGCGTCGGCTGAGAGCAGGTCGGCGTCGCTGGGCGACCAACCCCAGGTGCGCTGCATGTCGGCGAAGGCGGCGGCGAGCGTCGGGTTGGCCTCGCGCGCCGCGGCGCGCACGTCGGCGGGCCGC
>JAUIAC010000885.1 GCA_030425545.1 bacterium
TCCCAGGGCGCCGGCGTCACCAGCTTGCGCTCGAAGGCCCCGACCGCCTTGGCGAAGTTGTCAAAGCTGACGGCCTTGTCGCCGTCCTCGGGGAAGGCCTTCTTGAACTGGTCGACGTAGCCGGGGATGCCGGCCAGGATCTGCTCGACCTCCGCCGCGTCCTTGAGCCCGTGCTCCACCGGGTTGAGCACCGGCCCCTTGGCCTGGCCCTCGACGTCTGGCTCGCGGCCGTCCCAGAACTGGCGAAACTGACCGGCCGCGTTGAACACGGTCGGCGAGTTGCGGTCGCCGCGCTCCCCGGCGTGCCCGGGCGAGGTGGGCTCGCCGTCGACACCGAAGGCGTCGAGCTTGTGGCAGCTGTTGCACGCCAGGGTGCCGCTGCGCGACAGGCGCTTGTCGAAGTAGAGCAGGTGGCCCAGGTGGAGCTTCGCGGCGGTGGGCGGGTTGGTGGCGCTGTCGAAGTGGGCCGGCAGCTTGCCGAAGGCGCCGAGCATGCCCTTGTCGATGGGCTCGAGGTCGGCCGGGTCGACCGCCTTGGCCTCCGCGGCGGGCTTGGCCGCCTGGGTGGCCGGGTCGGGGCTGCCCGCCTGCTTGCCACAGCCGGCGAGCGTGACGAGGAGCGCGGCGGTCCACAGGCCCAGGTCGCGCCGGGCTCGGCTGGCTCGGCGGGCTGGGCGGGCGCGAGGGTGGGACAGCGCCGGAGAGCGCGGGTGGGGATGTGGCATGGGGACCTCCTGCGTGACGACCCGGGGGGGCGTGTTGACCACCCTAGTGGTGACGAGCGATACCCGCCATGACCGAGTTCTCATGATTTCGATGCGCCTGTGCTATCACAGATGCGCCAGGAGGCCTGCATGGTCACACGGGGAACTCAGCTGCCCACGCTACGACAGCTCGCGTACATCGTCGCGGTGGCGGAGCTCGGCCACTTCGGCAGGGCCGCCAAGCGCTGCGCCGTGAGCCAGCCGGCGCTCAGCCGACAGGTGCGCGAGGTGGAGGAGCTGCTCGGCGTGGTGCTCTTCGAGCGGGTGCGCCCCCGCGCCCTGGTGACGCCTCCGGGGCGGGCCTTCGTCGCCCAGGCGCGGCGGGTGCTCCTGGAGGCCAAGGAGCTGGACCGTGTGGTCCGCGCGTCCGAGCACTCGCTGGCTGGGCGGCTGCAGCTGGGCGTCATCCCCACCATCGCGCCCTACCTCCTGCCGACCCTGGTGCGGGCGCTGCCGCAGACCTGGCCGGAGCTGCAGCTCGTGCTGCGCGAGGACAAGACCGAGTCGCTGTTGAGCGCGGTGCGGCAGGGCGATCTCGACGTGGCGGTGCTGGCCCTGCCGGTGGCCGGAGACGACCTGGCCGAAGCGGCGCTCTTCGACGAGCCCTTCGTGCTGGCTGCGCCCCCGGGCCACCCGCTGGCGCAGCCAAGGCCGGTGGACGCCGCCGAGCTGGCCGGGCACGCGCTGCTGCTCATGGCGGAGGGCCACTGCTTTCGCGACCACGCGCTGGAGGTGTGTCACGCCGTCGGGGCGGGGGCCGACCCCAACGTGGTCGCCACGAGCCTGACGACGCTGATGCTGATGGTGCAGGGCGGGCTCGGGGCGACGCTGCTGCCCGCGTCGGCGCTCACCGCGCTGCCGGCGGGCGGGGCCTTCGTGCTGCGTGCCTTCGCCGCGGAGCCGGGACCACGCCGGGCGGTGGGGCTGCGCTGGCGGCCGACCTCGCCGCGCACCGACGCCTTTCGCGC
>JAUIAC010000886.1 GCA_030425545.1 bacterium
TCGGACGACCTGGCCCGGTCCGACGCCTTCGTCCGCTTCTTCTCCGGCGACCTGCGCGACGCCCCCGCGGCTCTGCGCACGCACGGCTGGGCCACCGGCTACGCGCTGTCCATCTACGGCCAGGAGTACACGCAGCAGTGCCCCTTCCAGACTGGGAACGGCTACGGCGACGGCCGCGCGCTCTCCGTGCTCGAGGGCTTGTTCCAGGGCCAGCGCTGGGAGATGCAGCTCAAGGGGGCCGGGCGCACGCCCTACTGCCGCGGCGGCGACGGGCGGGCGGTGCTGCGCTCCAGCGTCCGCGAGTTCCTCGCGCAGGAGCACATGCACGCGCTGGGGGTGCCGACGTCTCGCTCGTTGAGCCTCATCGCCTCCCGCTCGGAGGGCGTCCGGCGACCCTGGTACGGCGAGCACTCACGCGCCACCAACCCCGACCGCTGGGTCGTCGACGCGGCGGCGATCTCGACCCGCGTGGCACCCTCGTTCCTGCGTGTCGGTCAGGTCGAGCTCTTCGCCCGCCGGGCCCGCAGCGCGGCGCACCCGACGGCCATGCAGGAGCTGGAGCAGCTGCTCCGCCACGCCATCGACCGCGAGTACCGGCCGGAGATCCCGCCAGAGCTGCCGCTGGGCGCGCAGCTCGTGCGGCTGCTTGGGGCCTTCGCCGACCGGCTCACGTCCCTCGTCGCCCACTGGCTTCGCGTCGGCTACTGCCAGGGCAACTTCAACAGCGACAACACCGCGATCGGCGGCTTCACCCTCGACTACGGTCCCTTCGGCTTCATGGAGGTCTTCGACCCGACCTACCAGCCGTGGACCGGCGGCGGGCGGCACTTCTCCTTCTTCAACCAGCCGGCAGCCGCGCACAAAAACTTCCAGATGCTCCACAGGTCCCTGAAGGCCTGGAGCGGCCTGTCCGACGACGAGCGGCGCGCGCTCGACGCGGTCGACGAGGGCTTCCCTGCCCTGATCCGCGCCAAGGTCGAGGCCACCTTCGCCGCCAAGCTGGGCCTCCCGGAGGCCCACCACGACCTGACGCAGCGCCTCTTCGCGCTGATGCAGGGGACGCCGGTCGACTACGCGATCTTGTTCCGCGAGCTCTCCCGCTTGCCGGAGCGCCTCGACGCCTTGCAGCCGGCGTTCTACGCAGCGCCCGACCTGGACCGGGCGGCCTGGGGCGCGTGGCTGGCGGCCTGGCGCGACGCGCTCGCCCTGGGGCCGACGCGGACGGCGGGCCAGGTCAGCGCCCAGATGAAGGCGACCAACCCCAAGTACACCCTGCGCGAGTGGCAGCTGGTGCCGGCGTACGAGGCGGCCACCCAGGGGGACTACGCTCGCATCCACGCGTTGCAGCGTGTGATGACGCGGCCCTACGCCGAGCAAGACACGGACACCGAGGGGCAGTTCTACGCGCCGAAGCCCGCCAGCGCCTTTGGCGTCGGGGGCGTCTCCCACATGAGCTGCTCGTCCTGAGGCGCCGATGGACCTTGGCGCTGGGCCGGCCATGACCTGCGGGGTCATCGCCACGCCGTGCGCGCCCTGTCAGCTTGAGCTGCGCTGACGACGCGCGGCGTCGGAGGGGGAGACCATGGAGCACCTCGCGCCGGCGCTGTACGGCCTGGCCGCGCTCATCAACGTCGCGCCGCTGGTCGGCGTGCTCGGCCGCGGGCGCCTCGAGGCGATGTACGGCGCGCCCCTGGAGCAGCGCGACGCCGTGGTGCTGATGCAGCATCGGGC
>JAUIAC010000887.1 GCA_030425545.1 bacterium
CCTGCGTGGCCGCGGGCTCGTGGGCGAGGGCGGTGCGGCCCAGCAGCAGCATGCGCGCCTGGGTCTGCTGGGCGAGGGCGATGAGCGACGCGGCGGTCACGCCGCGGGCGCCGCCCGACGCGACCACAACGTCGGTCGGGCCCAGCGCGACCGGCTCGCCGTCTTGCGCCAGGGCCACGGGGCTCGGGCGCCAGCGGCTGCCGTCCGGGCCGAGGCCGATCTCCCGTGCGCTGCCGCCTTGGAGCAGCTCGGTCGCGACGCGGGCGGCGACAGCGGTGACGGTGGCCGGTGTGCCCTCGGCGAGCGCGGCGCTCGCGTCGCCCACGTCGATGGCGCGCACGGTCGCGGCGGGCCACTCGTTGGCGGCGGTCCGCGCCAGCGCGGCGATGCCGGCGGTCCAGGGCTGCACCCCCGCGGCGCCTGAGAGGCCGAAGTCGCCGCCGGTGTCCTGCAGCGTGACCAGGAGGCCGCCCCGAGCGCTGAAGCGCGCGCCCAGGCCGCGGACCGCGCGGAAGGTGTCGAGGTTGAGCGCGAGCGCCGCGTCCCGGTCCACCAGCGGCTCGACGCCGCCCAAGAGCACCACCGCGTCGGCGTCGTCCGGGATCTCCGAGACCACCTCTGTGGTCACGCCCGCGGCCGTCAGCACCGACTGCAGGGCCGCGGCCAGGTCGGTGGCCGGCGCGATGACCGCGCGCTGGGCGGTGCGCAGGCCGGGCACGGCCACGCCCGGCGCCGGGGCGGCCACCGCTCGCAAAGCGTAGCGCCGCACACCCGAGGCGGCGGCACCAGCGCCTGTCACACCGGCGCCAGTCTCGCCAGCGCCAGTCACACCAGCGCCAGTCTCGCCAGCGCCAGTCACCCCGGCGCCGCCCTCAGCCCCGCCAGCCGGACCGCCGGAGCCGCCGGCGGGGTCGGGATCGGGATCGGCCCCACCGCGCAGGTGCGCCACGATGGCGCCCAGGGTGTCGAGGCCAGCGATGGCGGCGGGGTCCACCTCGCCCAGGCTCGGCGCCTGCTCCCGCATGGCGCTCAAGATCTCCACCCGCTTGATCGAGTCGATGCCGAGGTCGGCCTCCAGCTCCATCTCCATGCCCAGCATCTCGGCCGGGTAGCCGGTCTTGTCCGCCACCACCGCCAGCAGCAGCGCCTCCAGGTCCACGCCCGCAGGCGCCCCCGTCGCAGCCGGCGCGGTGGACGCAGCCGCGCCAGCCAGACCTGCGCCCGACGCGCCTGCCCCGACCGGAGCCGCGACGTCGCCCTGCTGCGCACGCAGGTAGGCGACGATGGCCGCGAGCGTGTCCAGGCTCGCCAGCGCCGACGGGTCCACCTCGCCCAGCCCGGGAGCCTGCTCCCGCACCGCGCTCAAGATCTCCACCCGCTTGATCGAGTCGACCCCCAGGTCGGCCTCCAGCTCCATCTCCATGCCCAGCATCTCGGCCGGGTAGCCGGTCTTGTCCGCCACCACCGCCAGCAGCAGCGCCTCCAGGTCAGCCGCCGCTGGAGCGGCCGGCGCGGCCGGCGCCGACGTCGCGACAGGCGCCGACGTCGCCACGTCGCCCTGCTGCGCGCGCAGGTAGGCGACGATGGCCGCGAGCGTGTCCAGGTTCGCCAGCGCCGACGGGTCCACCTCGCCCAGCCCGGGAGCCTGCTCCCGCACCGCGCTCAAGATCTCCACCCGCTTGATCGAGTCGACCCCCAGGTCGGCCTCCAGCTCCATCTCCATGCCCAGCA
>JAUIAC010000170.1 GCA_030425545.1 bacterium
CGGCGCGCTCGCCATGGAGAGGGAGAGCGGCGCGATGGCGTCCGCTGCGGCCGGCTCCGCGTCGACCCAGTGGCGGTCTCGGGCGAAGGGGTAGGTCGGCAGGTGGACGCGCCGCGGGCCGCTCGTGGGGTCGGCTGTGCCGTGCGGAGCGCCCAGGTGCGCACCGTGGCAGGTCGCCAGCGCCGCTGCGCGCAGGATGGGGTCGACCCGACGTCGCGGCGCGCCCGCCGCTCCCCGGTGGTCCGCCACGTCGCTCGCGAGCGGCGCCACGTGCGCCGCGTCCGGGGCGTTCCAGCGACACAGGCTCGCCATGCAGCGCTCGGGCCCCAGCTCGACGAACACGGGCTCGCCCCAGCCCCGCAGCGTGGCGAAGGCGCCCACCACGTTCACCGGCTCGATGGCGTGACGCGCCCAGTAACGGGGCGACCGAAGCGCGTCGGTGGTCAGCGCCTCGCCGGTCACCGCGCTGACCATGGCGACCTGCGGGGGGCTGAGCTCGAAGCTGCGGGCGAGGGCGAGCAGCGGCTCCTCGATGGCGGCGATGAGCGGCGTGTGCGCTGCGACGCTCACGCGCAGCCGCTGGTGGGGGACCTCGTCGGCGCGCAACGCGGCGCACAGCGCGTCTGCACCCTCAGGTGTGCCGGCGGCCACCGACGCGTTGGGGCCGTTGCGCAGGGCCAGCCAGGTGTCGTCCACGAGCCGCCGCTGGAGCGCGTCCGCCGGCAGCGCCACGGCGACCACGGCCCCGGGCGGCGTGGTGGCGAGCAGCTCCGCGCGCGCGACCATGAAGCGCATGGCGTCCGACAGGGACATCACTCCGGCCAACGCCGCCGCAGCAAACTCACCCGTGCTCTGGCCCATGAGCACGTCGGGAGCCAGCCCCGCGGCCTGCAGCGCGCGCCCCACCGCCCAGCCGAGCGCCAAGGTGTGGGGGCCTGCGTTGCGCTGGTCGTCCAGGCGCGTCTGCAGCGTGTCGTCACCGGGGTCGCCCAGCAGGAAGGGCCGCAGATCCGGCCCGCCCGCGGCCAGGCTCGCAGCGTTGGCCTGCTCGAAGGCGGCAGCGAAAGGGGCGTTGCGACGCAGCGCCGTGGCGCCGGCCCCGACGCGCTGCAGACCCTGGCCGGGCACCACGAAGACGGTCTGAGCCGGCGTGGCCGGGACCCGCGAGCGGGTGGCGACGGTGGCGTCGGGTGAGTCCCCGTTGCGCCACCGCGGCTCGGCAGCCAAGGGTGGGCCTTCCAGCGTGCGCCAGGGCGCGCCCGCGTCGTCGGCCCACCAGACCGCGCGGTGCGCGCGGCGCATGCGGCCGGTGGCCAGGGTGTGCGACACGTCGGCCAGCGGTACCGAGGGGTTGTCCTGCCACCACGCCAGCAGCGACCGCTGCACGCGCCGCAGGCCGGCCGCGTCGCCGGCCTGGAGGAGCAGGGGTGCACCCGAGGCGCGGACCGGCCGTCCCTGTGCGGCGGCGGGCCGACGCCCTTCCGTCGCGGGGGACTCCGCCACGATGACGTGGGCGTTGGTGCCGCCCGCTCCAAAGCTGCTCACGCCGGCGCGCCGCCGTCGCGCGCCGCGGGGCCACGGGACAGCGTCGACGGCGACCTGCAGCGGTGTCTCGTCGAGCCGCAACCCCGGGTTGACCGTGGTCACGTGGAGCGTCGCCGGCACCCGCTCGTGTTCGAGCGCGAGGGTCGCCTTGATCAGCCCCGTCACGCCCGCCGCAGCGTTGGTGTGGCCGAGGTTGCTCTTGACCGAGCCGAGCCACACCGGCGGCAGGGTCGAAGCCCGCCCTCGAAGCGCCGTCGCCAGGGCCGCGACCTCGATCGGATCGCCGACCGGGGTCGCCGTGCCGTGGGCCTCGATGAGGTCGAGGTCGTCGGGGCTGAGCCCGGCTTGCGCGAGGGCCTGGCGCACGGCGCGGGCCTGTCCGTCGACGCCAGGGGCGGTGTAGCCGACGCGCTCGCGGCCGTCGTTGGTGGTGGCGCTGCCGACGATGACGGCTCGGATGGGGTCTCCGTCCGCCACCGCGTCGCTCAGACGACGCAGCACCACCACACCGACCGCGTCCCCACCCGCCGGCCCCTCTCCGTCGGCCGAGAAGCTGCGCGTGAGCCCGTCGCTGCTCGCGATGCCCGGTCCGTTGAAGACGTGGCCGGCCACCAGGGGCACCGCCACGGAGGCGCCGCCCGCCAGCATCACGTCGGCCTCGCCGCTCCGCAGGATCTGACACGCCATGTGCACGGCGACGAGCGAGGTGGAGCACGCCGTGCCAACGGTCAGCGCCGGTCCGCCCAGGCCCAGCTGCCAGGCCACTCGGGTGGCCAGGTGGTCCTTGTCGCTGGCGATGACCGACGCGAGTCCGCCGAGCGCGCCGGCGGCGTTCGGTGAGCGCAGGACCTGGTTGAGCAGATAGGTGTTCGGTGAGCACCCTCCCACCACCCCGATGCGCCCGCCGAAGCGGCCCGGGTCCAGGGCGGCGTCCTCCAGGGCCGCGAGCGAGGACTCGAGGAACACGCGATGCTGCGGGTCGGTGAGCGCCGCTTCTCGAGGGCTGATGCCGAAGAGGCGCGCGTCGAACCGGTCCGCGTCCACCAGCGGCGCACGAACGGGCACGTAGCGGGGATCGTCGACGACGGACGCAGGCAGCCCGGCCTCGAGCAGCTCGTCGCGTGAGAAGCGCCGCATGGCGTGGCGTCCCTCGTCGAGCAGCCGCCACAGCTCCTGTGGCGTGCGGCAGCCGCCGAAGCGTCCGGCGAGGCCCACGATGGCGATCGGCTCCGTGCCACGGGTCCAGGGACTGCCCGGTCCCACGTCGGGCGTCGCTGTAGGCCGCCCGGCACGGACCGGGTCGCGAGCGTCGTCGGAGCGCGCGCCGCGGCGACGAAGATCCGCCTGGGCGACGTCGACGGCGTCTGGCCGACCGAGCGCCTGGCCGAGCCAGCGGGCCTGGCTCTGAACCGTGGGGTGCGTGAAGAGCGCCACCATGGGCACGTCGACGGGGTGGGTGCGCATCAACGACGCTCGGACCTTCGCCAGGAGCAGCGAGTGTCCTCCGACCTCGAAGAACGTGCTCTCGTCGTCTGCGACGTCCCGCTCCAGCGCCTCAGCCCACGCCGCGCGCACCGCACTCACGTCGTCGGGGTGGGCGGCGGCTCGGCCTCGCGCTGCGGGCAGGGCAGACGCGGCTTGCGCGTCGCCAGGATCGTCTCCCGCGCGTGGACGGTGCGGTGCGGTGTCCGGCGCTGCGGACAGGGCCGCCGGTCCCGACCGGGTCGATGTGTCTGCGACCGCCGCCATCACGTCGCCGGCGGAGAGCGAGCGCGCGAGGGCATGGCCGGGGTCGAGGCCCACCCACCAGGTGCCCGATCCGGCCACCAGGGCGTTCAGGACCACCGCCGTGGCGTGCTCTGGCGCCAGGGCGGGGAGCCCTGCGGCCGCCGCGAGCGCGTCGCTGAGCTCGCCTGGCGCGGAGAGCCCCACGCCCCGCCAGCCTGTCATCAGAAGTCGAACGGAGTCTCCGCCCAAGGTCTCCGTCAGCCTCGCCGAGAGGGCAGCGTCCGCGCCATAGCGCGCGAGGAGTGGGCCGGGGAGGGCGGCGTGCACCGAGTTGACGTCGATCAGCCGTGCGCGGTCGCGCTCACGGACCAGGTTCGCCGCCGCGGCCGCGTAGTCGCCCCGGGGCAGCGAGAGGTCGGCCGGCATCGCGCCGATCGGCGCGCGCTCGCCGCCCGCCACCAGCAGGACCACGTGAGTCGCCTGGGCGCCCAGCGTGGCTTCCCAGCGCGCGACCGCCGGCGCCAGCTCCCTGGCCGTCGCGACCTGGGTCCACGTCGGGCGCGTGTCCGGCGCGCCCGTCGGCCGCGCGTCAAGCACGTCGGGCCGGCGGGGCGCGGCGGGAGCCGCGCTGGCAGGTCGCCGCGAGGTCACCAGCACCTTGGCGCCTACCTGTCCGAGCGCGGCCTGCAGCCTCTGCCCCACCCCGCCGCTGCCACCGACGAGCACGACGCGAGCGCGCGAGAGCTGCGCCCGCAGCGCTCCCTCTGCGCCGTTCAACGCCGGCGTCGGGCCACCGGTCAGCTTGCGCGACTCCCAGCCGGCGGCCGTGGCGCGGACGGCGCGGGCGTCGCGCCAGCGGCTGCTGATCAGCGCACCGACGCCGGCGTCTGCGTCGCTCCTGGCCCACAGCACGCGCGTGCCTGCGACCTCCGCCTCGAGCGCACCCAGGAGCCCGGCCGCCGCGGCGGCCGTCGGGGTGTCGCCGCACACGAGCCAACGGACGCCGCGCGGGCCCAGCGCGGCCGCGACCTGCGTCACCTCGCGACACAGCGCCGGGGCGTCGCGCTCCCCGGTGGACGTGACCTGGGCACACACGACGACCGTGACCGGGGCGCTCGGCGTTCCGTCCACCACCGCGCGCAGGGCTTCGCCCATGGGCCCGGGGTGACAGGGCAGCAGCGTGGGCTGGGCGCAGGCCGCGTCTGGCGCGTCGCGACCTACGGCGAGGCTGTCCCGCACCGCGCCCCATTCACGCGCGTCTCCAAGCACGGCCACGACGTGGTCGCCACCCAGCGCCGGGCCCTGACGCCAGGGGCGCCAGACCTCGGTGTAGACGCCGTTGCGTGTGAAGGTCCCGGCGGCGACCCACTTGTCCAGCGCGCCGGCCTCAAAGCGTCCGCGCAGGGCCCGCACCTGCACCTTGCCGAGCCCCGTCGTCGGCAGGTTGTCGGCGGGCAGCACCAGGACCCAGCGCAGGGTCACCCCGGTCTCGCGGGCCACCGCCAGCCGCACTCGCTCTGCCAAGGTCGCGCGCTGGGTGCCTGCGCGCGTCGAGCTGAGCGCGATCGCGACGCCCTCCGCCCCGTCCCCTTCGCGCCGGGCGTTGAACGCGGCGACCGGCGTGGCGTCCACCCCTGCGACAGCGGCCGCCGCGGCCTCGATCCGCACTGGCGCTACGCTCGCGCCGTGGATCCGCAGGGTGTCGTCGGCGCGCCCGACCACGACCAGCTCGCCGGCGTCCACTTGAGCGAGGTCGCCGGTGTCGAACCAAGTCGGCTGGGCCGCAGCCTGCCCCAGATAGCCCAGCATGATCCCGGGCCCACGCACCTGCAGTCGCCCGGTGACGCCGGGGTCGACCACCTCGGCCTCGCTCCCCGACCCGGCCACCACCCGCACCGCGTGGCCCGGGATCGGGGTGCCCAGGGGCATCAACCCCGCCTTCGGTAGCGCGCTCAGCGGGGAGCCGGCGCGCACCACGCAGGCCGAGGCGGTCTCGGACATCCCCCAGCCTGGACACAGCGCGTCGGGCGCTGCGCCGAAGTTGGCGAGCGCGGTGGCGAAGGTGCGTGCGGTCGCTGGCACGATGGCCTCGCCTCCGTTCAGCACCGCCCGCAGCGCAGGGAGGGACCAGGTGCGTGACGTCCCGCGCAGGGCGTCCACCAGCAGCGCGACGGCGAAGTTCGGCGCCCAGGTCACCGTGGCTGCGTGCTGGTCAAGCGCGTCGAGCCAGGTGAGCGGCGCCGCGAGCACGTCGGCCGGAGCGAGGTGATGTTGGGCGGCGCCGACGTAGAGCGGCTGCAGGTGGAACATGACCAGCGCGGCGACGTGGTCGACCGGCAGCCAGTTGACGAAGACGTCGCGGGCGGTCCAGCCGTGGTGCAGCGACCAGGCCCGCAGCTGGGCCAACACGGTCCGGTGGCTGTGCACCACCACCTTCGGCCGACCGGTGCTGCCGCTCGTCAGCAGGTACAGCGCGTGCTCGTCCGGCGAGGGCGCCGTCCGTCCCAGCGCCAGGGGCGCCGCCGGCGCCGTGCGCGGGCTGTCGACGCCGCCGTCCTGACGCAGCGGGTCGAGCTCACTGGGTGTGAGCGAGACGCGCACGACGTCGCGCAAGGCGTCGCGCGGGGCGTCGACCCCTCCGTCCCCAGCGTCGGGTCTCGCGGGGCTCCGCGAGGGGCTGGGGGACGCCTCCTCCTGCCTGGCCGCGTCGAGCGGGTGCGCGTCAGCCGGCTCGTCACAGAGCAGGGCCGTCGCGCCCAGGGCGCTCAGGCATCGGCCTAGATCGAGGCGGTCCGCGCCGATGGGGGCGGCGACCGCGCCCAGGCGCCACGCCGCATGGAGCCCGAGGAGCAGCCGCTCGGGCTGCGCCGAGCGCACCGCGACCACCGGTCGAGCCCTGTCGGGGACCGGGTCGCCCGGGCGACTGGGGCGCGCTGCGGTGCTGGGCGCGACGGAGACGCCACGCGGGTCGCCCAGCGCGCTCGCGAGTCGACCCGCCAGGGCGTCGACGCGCTCCAGCCAGGCCTGTGCCGGCGCCCCGTTGACGGTGGCGCCGCGTCGGGCGCCGTGCTCCGCGAGGGTCCCGAGGGTCCAAACCGCCGCGGCGGGGTCGTCCGGCAGCGGCGGGCCGACGAGCTCCGCGCGGGCGGGGCTGCGCCGCCCGCGGGGCCGTCGGAGCGCGTCGTCACGTCGGGCGCCCTCCGCTCCGTCGCCGGGCGTCAGAGCTGCCGCGAACGCGCCCGCCAGCGGGACGTCGGCCAGGGTGTCTGGCGCCGCCCGCGTCCGCGCGCCGGGCGCCACCCAAGGCAGCCGGCGCAGAGCCCGCCCGGCCCCCGCCGGGAGGCGCCACACCGGCATCGCCTCGCCGGGGAGGTCGTCGCGCGGGCCCAAGCGGGCGCCCGTGGCGGCCCGGACCGAGGGCAGCCACCACGTCCGCTGTCGCATGGGGCCGGCGGCTGTGACCACCGTGCGGGTCCGAGCGTCCGCCACCCCGGGTAGGTCGAGCGCGGCGGCCTCGGTCTCTCGGTCCCACGGGAGCTGTGTCGGGCACGGCTTGTGGGGCGCGTGCAGCCAGCGGACGAACGCCGCCGCGACACGGCGCACGTCGTCGCTTCGAACCACGTGGGTGCGCCAGCTCCAGTGGAGCGCCAGCCCGCCCTCGGACGTGGGTGTGGCCTCGAGCCCCAGGTCGAACGCGGCGCCCTGCGCCGGCGCCAGCTCGAGGGTCAGCGTGCCCGCGCCGAGCCGCAGCGGCGCAGGGGGAGGCGGCTGCAGGAGCACGCACAGCCGCGCCGCGTCCTGCCCCGCGAGCCCGGCGGCGTCGAGGGCGTCGGCCAAGGGCAGCTCCCCATGGTCGAGCGCGGCCAGGGTCGCGGCGCGGGCGGCGGCCACGCCCGCGTCGAGGGCGCGCGCCACCGGCACCCGCACCGCGAGGGTCTGGGCGAGGTGGGCGACCAGGTCGCGCTGGGCGGCCGAGCTCCGGCCCTCAGCCACGGTCGCGACGACGAGCTCCGGCACGTCGAGCGCGTTGCCCACCCAGGTCACCCACGCGCCCACGAGGGTCATGTGCGGCGACGCGCGCTGGCTCCGCCCTCGGTCCACCAGCTGACTCCAGGCCGTCGCGCTGAGGGTGTGGGTGACGGCGTCCGTCCCGGGCGTCTCGACCTCGGGCGTGCGCGCCGGCAGCGGCCCAGGCGCCGCCACGCCCCGGAGGGCCTCAGCCCACCAGGCGCGCAGGCGCCCTTGCGGCTTCGTTGCGGACCACCGCGCGAGGTCGACCGCTGTGAGCGGCTCGGGTCGCGGGTTGGCCTCGGCGCGGTCAGACGGCACACCGTCGTCGCCGGAGAGGCTGACCTGCAGGGCGTCGCGCAGGCTGAGGGCCACGCGACCCATGGCGGCGCCGTCCAACGCGACGTGATGCGCCCAGAGGGTGAGGTCGGTCACGCCCTTGTCGCCGTGGGCGACGCGCGCCTGCACCGGCGCGTCGACCTCGAGGTTGAAGGGGAGCGGCCCCGCTGCGCTCGCGGCGTGGACCCGCAGGGGCAGCTGCGCGTGCACCCGCTGCCGCTCGAGGGTATGGGTGGAGCGCAGTCCAGCGTGGGCCTGCTGGACCTGCTCGAGCGCCGCCCTGATCCGGCGCTCGAGGGCGTGGCGCGCCTCAGGTGACGCGTCGACCATGTGCGGCAAGGTGAGGCGCAACCGCGCTTCGACGACGAGCGCGGGATCTCCCGGCTGGAGCGCCTCGAGCCAGAGCAGCTGGCGCTGCGTCGGGGTCACCGGCCCCTCTGTGGCCCCGCTGGGCGTCGGTCGCGTCGGCGGCTCGTCTCCGTCTCGCGCGGCCGCGACAGCGGCGGCCGTCGCGGGCGCCGCGGCCAGCGAGCGCGGCGTCGGGGCGTCCCACAGGTCGCCGACCGAGAGCCTCCACCCCGTGCCTTGGCGCAGCTCGGCCACCAGCTGCGCGGCCCGCAGCGAGTCCCCCCCAAGCGAGAAGAAGTCGTCGTCCCGGTACACCTGCCGCCGCCCGAGCACGCGCGCCATCGCGCGGCCGATGCGGGCCTCGACCTCGCCCACAAGCGGCTCGCCGGTCGCCTCGTCGCCGGTGTGGTCGAGCAGCGCGCGCAGGTCGAGCTTGCCGTTCGCCGTCATGGGGAGCGCGGCCAGCGTGACCCATCGACTGGGCACCATCCATCCCGGCAGCTGGCTCCGCAGCGCGTCGCGCCACGCGTCGGGGGCTCCGCCCTCTGCCACGACCCACGCGGTCAGGGTCGGGCTCCCGTCGGCTCCGGTTGGGGCGGCGACAGCGGCGTCCGTCACCGTTGGCAGCTGCCGCAAGGCCGCCTCGACCTCGCCGGACTCCACCCGGTAGCCACGCACCTTGAGCTGTCGGTCCGCGCGCCCCTCGAACACGACGCGCCCCTGCGCGTCGAGGTGGCCCAGGTCGCCGGTGCGGTACCACCGCTGGCCCGCCGCGTCCTGGACGAAGCGCCGCTGGGTCAGCGACGGTCTGCCGACGTAGCCCAGCCCCACAGCGGGGCCCCCGATCCACAGCTCGCCGGTCTCGCCGTGCGGCGTCGGCGCGTCGCAGCTGCTGCCGCCGTCGCCCGTGGCATGGACCGTCACGCGGGCGCCGGCCACCGGCCACCCGAGGGTCACCGGCTCACCCGACCGCCACGGCGTCAGGGTCGTGCATGCGCCCGCCTCGCTGACCCCCCAGCCGGTCCAGACCTCAACCCCACAAGCGGCTGCGTCCTCGGCCACGTGGGCAGGCAGCGGCTCGCCACCGAAGGTCACCCGCGCTGGCGAGGCCGGGCGCCACCCGCTGGCACGCAGGAGCCGCCACGCGGTCGGCGGCAGCAGGAGCTCGGTGACCGCGGCGGCGTCCACGAGCGGACACAGCAGGCTGGGGTCCCGGTCAGCGGCGCGGGGTGCCAGCACCACGCTTCCCCCGGCCAGGCACGGCAAGAGCAGCTGAAGCAGGGCCATGTCAAAGGCCGGGCTGCTCTGCGCCAGAAACACGCAGGGGTCGCGCACCAGCGGCAGCCACGCGTCCAGCTGCAGCGCGAGGCCTGCCCGGGTGTTGAGCGCGGCCTTGGGGCGGCCGGTGGAGCCCGACGTGAACACGACATAGCCCGGCGCGTCGTCGGCCTGGGCTCGGCGCAGGCGTCCGCTGGGGCTGGGCAGGTCGCAGACGTCGAGGAGGGCGCGCTCCGGTGAACAGAGGACGGACGGTGGGCGCTCGGCGCCGTGGAGCAGCGCGCGGGGGCGCAGGTCCGCGACCTGGGCGACCGAGCGGGGGAGCGGCTGCGTGGGGTCGACACAGGCAAAGGCGGCGCCCGAGAGCAGCACACCCACCAGCGTGCTGGGCAGCTCGAGCTCACGGCCGGCCCACACGACGACCGTGTCGCCGGGGCGGACGCCGGCGGCCTGGAGCGCCAGGGCGACGGCGCGCGCGTGGCGGGCGGCCTTGCGCCCCGTCCACTCGCCCGCGTCGGAGCGCACCGCGACGCGCTCGCCGTGGGCCTTCCACGCGGCGAGGAGCCGCCGGTCGATGGGGCGTTCGTCCTGCGCGTCGCGCGCTCGGAGCGAGGGCGGCCGGCGGCTCATGTCGCCGCTCCGACGCGCTCGAAGACGTCCGCAAGCGGGCGCCGCGGCGGCCTCAGCCGCGCGTCGAGCGGCGCGCTGCGACCGACCCGCAGCAAGAAGGCCGGCCACTGGTCCGGGGAGGTGCCCAGGGCACGTCGCAGCTCCGGCAGCAGCGCCAGGGCGTCGTCGCCCAGCGACCGCGGGATGTCCGGTGTCAGGGTGTCGTCACGAGCGGCGAGGGCGAGGATGACGCCCAGGCTCATCGGCTGCACACCCCAGCCCGCGAGGGTCAGCTGCAGCCACACCCGCAGCGCGGTGCGCCCCGCCGTCCAGAGGTCGTGCAGGGAGTCGCCCGCGGTCGTGACGCCCACCAAGGCCGCGGACGAGCGGAGCTGCTGGTCGAGCAGCGCGCCCGTCAGCGTCGGGCCGCCGAGCTTGGCTCCCAGGCGCAGCGTCCAGGGCAGGGCGCGGGTCAGCGCCACCCCAGCGGCCAAGGGCGCCGGCAGCCCAAGGTTGCGCCACGACACCCCGTCGCCCCGCTGCTGCAGGTCGTCTGGGTCGAAGCGCACCCACAGCAGGGCGTCGTCGGTCACCTTGGGCGCCTGCCACAGCGCCGCGTCCGCCGCCCGTAGCCAGGGGCGCAGACCCGGGGCGTCCGGGGCGGCGACCTGCACCGAGGTGGCGCCGGTCGACTCCGCCCGGCACCGGGCCAGCACCGGATCACCCAGCTCGCCGCCCAGGAAGAGCCGGCGGTCCGTGTGACGCGCGTAGAGGCCGTCGAGCAGCGGGTCCCGCCACGGTGGGCTGGGCGCGAAGGTCACCTCCAGCCACACACCGCCGGCCCGGCCGCTGAGCGTGGGCGTGAGCGAGGCGCGCAGCCCTTGCGCCTGGGCCTGGAGCGCGACGGACTCGGCGATCATCCCCAGGGTCAACACGCTGCCGTGGTGGCCAGCGTCCAGCACGTGGTGTGCCCGCTGCGGCTCGTGCACCACGCTCAGCGTCGTGCCGTCCCAGCGGAAACGAAAGGGCTGGCAGTTGTCGCCGCTCGGAGCTTGGCGTGCGGCGCGCACCAGGGGAACAGGGTCGACCATGGGGCGACGCTAATGCCGTCGGGGGGCGCAACGCAACTCGGCGCCCGCTGGGTCTACAGCGCGGCGAAGGCGTCCGTGTAGAAGCCGTCGAGCACGGCCCGGTTGCGCTGCTCCACCACCTTGCGCTTGACCTTCAGGCTCGGGGTGAGCTCGCCGGTCTCCACGGCGAAGTCCTGCTCCAAGATGGCGAACTTCTTGATCGTCTCGAAGCGGGCCAGGCCGCTGTTG
>JAUIAC010000171.1 GCA_030425545.1 bacterium
CCGCAGCGCGGCGGCCGCGTCGGCGTGGCGAGGGCCCCACGGGGTGTACCAGCGCAGCGCGCGGCGGTAGGCGACGATGGCGTCGTCGACCTTGCCCGCGGCCTGTAGGCTGGCGCCCTCGTCGAAGGCGTGGGTCTGCTCGAGGGTCGAGCGCGTGGCCATGGAGCCGAGGACGAGCAAGACCGCGGTGACCACGGGCCACCACTGACGTGCCGTAGCGCGGGGAACCGGGCTGTCGGGATGCGGGTCGGACACGGGGCCTCCGGGCAGCGGAGGCTACCTGAGGTCGGCGCGAGCGCCCAGACCCCTTCGCCACAGCGGCGCGGCCCCCGCAAACGCACGACGCACGGGGACTGAGCGCCGGCGGGCCCGCGGCGACCCGGGCCAGGCGCTTGTCGGGTGCGGCGGAGGGCGCGATAGTGCAGCCATGCTCGCTCGCTGCCTCACCCCCGCGCTCGCCCTGGCCCTCGCGCTCGCGCTCGCCCTCGCGCCTTTGCCCGCGTCGGCGACCTCGCCGGCCGACGCGCTCACGGCGAAGGCCACGGCGGCCTACGCCAAGGCCGACTACGCCGCGGCGTCGCAGCTCTTCGAGAGCGCGTGGAAGCTGCGTCCGGCCCACACACGCCTGCTCTACAACGCCGCGCGCACGGCCCACCTCGCCGGCAAGCCGGAGCGGGCCGAGGCGCTCTATCGACGCTTCATGCAGGCGCCGCAGCGCGACCCCCAAGCGGAGCCCAAGGCCCGCGCCTACCTGCGGGACCTCGACACCGGCCGCGCAGAGTCCAAGGCCGAGCAGGCTCGCCGTGCGGCCGACGCTGGCAAGCACAGCGTCGCGGCCCTGCTCTACGGCGAGGCGGCGCGCCTGGCGCCCCATCGCCCGATCTATCGCTTTCGTGCCGGCGAGGCGGCGCTGCTGGCCGGGCGGCGCGCCGAGGCCCGCGCGCACCTCGAGGCCTTCGTGCGCGCCGCGCAGGCCGACGACGCGGCGCGCAAGGTCGCGCTCCGTCACCTCGAGCGCCTCCGCGGGACGGCCCCTGGCGGGCCGGAGGCCAGCCGTGGCGGCGCCGCGCAACGCGGGTCCACCCCCCACCGCGCGGGCCACGCGGGCGCGCTGCGGCAGGCCCCGCCGGCCGCGCGTCCCTGGGGCCCCATCGCCCTGAGCGCCCTGGGCGTGGTCCTCGGTGGCGTCGGTGCCTGGCAGGGTGTCACCGCGTTGAGCGCGGAGCGGAAGCTGGAGTCGAAGCTCGGCAAGACCACGCCGCACGGGCAGATCAACGGCATCACCTACGATCAGGCGGTGTCGGACAACGAGGCCATCGCCCAGCAGAAGACCCTCGGCCTCGCCGCGGGCATCGTCGGTGCGGTCGCGCTCACGGGTGGGCTGCTGTGGTGGATCGCTCGGCGTGAGCCAGCGCGGGTGGTCCTGACGCCGACGCTCGGCGGCGGCCAGCTGCAGGTGCGCTTCTGATGCTGCGCTTCCCCGACCACCCCACACGGCCGGACGCGCGGCGCGGCGGGCTGCGGGCCGCCGCGCCGCTGCTGGCGGTCGCGCTGGCGCTCAGCGCGCCCCTCCAGGGCTGTGACGACGTCGAGCTGCCACCCCCCGAGCGCTTTCAGGACAAGAACCCCTGCCCGGGCCTGGCGTGCGACGACAACAACCCCTGCACGACGGACACGTGCGAGACCTTCGTGGGCTGCGTGCACACCGACGTCGACCTCACCTGCGACGACGGCGACGCCTGCACCCAGGGCGACGCCTGCAAGTCCGGCGTCTGCGGTCCGGGTGCCACGGTCTCCTGCGCCGACGGCGACGTGTGCACCGACGACCCGGCCTGCGACAAGACTCAGGGCTGTGTGCACCCCCACAACACCGTCCCCTGCGACGACGGCGACGCATGCACCACGGGTGAGGCGTGCACGCAGGGGGTGTGCGCGGGTGGCACGCCTGCGGCCTGTGACGACAAAGATCCGTGCACCGACGACAGCTGTGACAAGGCCAAGGGATGCCAGCACACCCCCAACACCGCGCCCTGCGACGACGGCGATCCCTGCACCTCGGGCGAGGCCTGCGCGGCTGGAGCCTGTACCGGCGGGTCGCCCACGGTCTGCGACGACGGCAACGCGTGCACCGACGACAGCTGCACCGAGGGCAAGGGCTGCGCCGCCACCGCGGTGCCGGGCCACGGTGCGTGCGGCAGCGACAAGCAGTGCCTCGCGGGCGTCTGCGTGGCGCCTCCGACCGGCATGCGCCTGCTCTCCGCCACCGGCGCCAACATGGGCTGCGTCAACGGCGACACCAGCTGCAACAGCGACGAGTCGCCGCTGCACGCCGTGACCCTCTCGCCCTTCTTCCTCGACGTGGCGGAGGTGAGCGCCGCCGACTTCGCCGCCTGCGTCAGCGCCGGTGGCTGCACCGCGCCCGACACCACGTGCGCGGCGAACGCCACCTATGGCGTCAGCAGCCTCGCGAGCCACCCGGTCAACTGCGTCACCTGGACGCAGGCCACAGCCTACTGCGCGTGGAAGCTGCCCACGGGCGGGCGCCTGCCCACCGAGGCCGAGTTCGAGATCTCCGCCCGCGCCGGCAAGGTCGGGCAGATCTTCCCCTGGGGCGCGTCGCTCTCCCCGCCGGCGGGCTCCGGCAACCTGCCCGACGCCACCGCTGAGGCGGCGTTCCCGGCGTGGGACACGATCCCCGGCTACACCGACGGCGCGGTCTACACCGCGCCCGCGTCGGCAGAGCCGCTCAACGCCTGGGGCATCCGCGGCCTGCACGGCAACGTGTGGGAGTGGGTCCACGACCGCTACAGCCCGACCTACTACGCCGCCAGCGCGGGCAGCACCGATCCCATGGGGCCGACGACGGGCGTGCAGCGCGTCCTCCGCGGCTCCGGCTTCTTCTGGATGGAGAACGCCGCGGGCAAGGCCCTGCGCCTGAGTCACCGGCTCAACTTCGCGCCCAGCCACCGCAACAACGACCTGGGCTTCCGCTGCGCGCAGCCGGCAAAGTCAGACGCGAAGTAGCGCGCTCAGGGCGCGACCGCCTGCATCAGATAGCCGGTGAGCCCCGCCGCGTAGGTCCCCAGCGCGTAGCCGAGGACCGCCAACATGACGCCCACCGGCGCGAGGGCCGGGTGAAAGGCCGCGGCCATGATCGGCGCCGACGCCGCCCCGCCGATGTTCGCCTGGCTGCCCACGGCCAGGAAGAAGGTCGGCGCGCGGATCAGCCGCGCGACCACCAGCAGCAGGCCGGCGTGGATGCTGATCCAGACCCCGCCGACGACGAAGAGGCGCCACTCGCTGAAGATGGCGGTGATGTCCATCTTCATGCCGATGGTCGCCACCAGGATGTAGAGGAAGGCCGAGCCGACCTTCGACGCCCCGGCGCCTTCCAGCTCTCGGGCGCGGGTGAACGAGAGCAGCAGCCCACCGGTGGTCGCGATGACCACGAGCCAGAAAAAGGCGCTGGTGTAGAAAGGCAGGTCCTCGCCGGGGCCATAGCTCGCCTTGATCATCGGCGCGAGCCAGTCGGCGCCCAGGTGGCCGAGCGCGGTGACGCCAAAGCCGACCGCGGCGATGGCCATGAGGTCGGTGAGCGTCGCCACCCGCGCCACCTGCTCCTGGAAGGCCTGCATCTTCTCCGTGAGCGCGGTGATCGCCGAGTTGTCGGCCCGCAAGCGGGCGTCGATGGCGTCGGAGCGGCCGGCCATGGCGAGCAGCACGGCCATCCACACGTTGGCGACGATGACGTCGACGGTGACCATAACGGAGAAGAGCCGGTCGCTGACGTCGAAGGCCTCTTTCATGGCCGCCTGGTTGGCGCCGCCGCCGATCCAGCTCCCTGCCACCGTGGTCATGCCCCGCCAGACCGCGTCGGGCCCTTCGCCCCCGACCAGGCTCGGGTCGACCGCCGAGATCAGCAAGATCGCCAGCGGCCCCCCGATCACCACGCCAAGCGTCCCCGTGAGGAAGAGGATCAGCGCCTTGGGTCCAAGCCGGAAGATGCCGGGCAGGTCGATGGTCAAGGTGAGCAGGACCAGGCTCGCTGGCAGCAGGTAGCGCGAGGCGACGAAGTAGAGCTTGGACGCGTCGCCGGAGATCAAGCCGACGCTGTTGAACACGGAGGGCAGGAAGTAGCAGACCAGCAGGCTGGGCACGAAGCGGTAGAAGGTCTTCCAGACCCGGTGCTCGCTGTGGGCGGTGACGAAGACCGCGGCGAGCGACACCACCAGCAGTCCGAAGACCACGGCGTCATTGGAGATCAGCGGGGCGGGGTCGGTCACGGCGGGCTCCTGCGGCGTTGCGCTCGCGCCCACGATGCCCGAGTCTGCGGGGGTACGCATCAAGCAGGGAGGGTGAGATGACCATCGGCAACAAGGTCGCTGCGGAGTTTTTTGGCACGTTCTGGCTCGTGTTCGGCGGTTGCGGCAGCGCGGTCCTCGCGGCGGCCTTCCCCGACGTGGGCATCGGTCTGCTCGGCGTCAGCCTGGCCTTCGGCCTGACGGTCTTGACCATGGCCTACACCATCGGCCACGTGTCGGGCTGCCACCTCAACCCCGCGGTGTCAGTGGGCCTGCTGGTGGGCAAGCGCTTTCCGGCCAAGGAGCTGGTGCCCTACGTCATCGCCCAGGTGCTCGGCGGCATCGCGGGCGCGGCGGTGCTCTACTTCATCGCGTCGGGCAAGGCCGACTTCGTGGCAGGCGGCTTCGCGTCCAACGGCTTCGGCGCCCACTCTCCCGGCGGTTACAGCATGGCGGCGGCCTTGGTGGCCGAGGTGACCCTGACCTTCATGTTCCTGTTGATCATCCTCGGGTCCACCGACCGGCGCGCGCCCGCGGGCTTCGCGCCCATCGCCATCGGCCTCGGGCTGACGCTGATCCACCTCATCGGCATCCCGGTCGACAACCTCTCGGTCAACCCGGCGCGCAGCACCGGGACCGCGATCTTCGCCGAGCCGTGGGCGCTGACGCAGCTCTGGGCCTTCTGGGTGGCGCCGATCATCGGTGGCGCGCTCGCCGGGGCCGTCTACCCGCTGATCGCGCCCGACCCCGAGTAGCCGGCGCCCCGCCTGGCGGCGTCCGCCCCTTGCGCCGGGGGACATGGGTGCGCTACGAGCGGCTCCCCTCGCCCTGCAGGAGCCGCCATGTCTCGCGTCCACCCGCTCTCGCCGACCGCTCTGTGCGTCGCGCTCACGCTCGTCGCCGGCTGCGGCGCCTCCCTCGACGCCGGCGGACGGGTCTACGACAACTGGGCGGTGGAGACCGGCGCGAGCTGGAAGGCCGACAGCGCCAAGACGCCCGCCGTGGACGGCGCGGGCGGACCTGGGGGCGACGGACGGCTGTACAACAGCGCCGGCAAGCCGCTGGCCAACACGGGCCACAGCTACCGCTTCAAGAACCTGTGGGGCTGGGACCTGCGCGGCGCCGCCGGGATCTACGGGCCCAAGTATCAGAACAAGGCGACGGTGCGCGCCGAGGACCTGCTCGCCGACACGCGCTCCCCCGCGCAGCTCAAGGCCTGGTTCAAGTCCGGCGCCGCCGACCTCCCGGCCTGGGGGGCGGTGCTCAGCGACGCCGAGCTCGACGTGCTGGTGGCCTTCGTCGACGCCATGCGCTCAGGGCGCATCCCCCGTGCCAGCGACGTGTGGACGCTCAGCGAGACCGCGCCCAAGAACTACACCCTCAACGCCGGCGCAGATCCGGCGCGCGGCGCGGCGCTGGTGCAGCAGCGGTGTGCGGGCTGCCACGGCGCCCAGGGGCGCAAGATCAAGATCGACGGCGTCTGGAGCCTCGGCGCCTTCGGGCGGGCCAAGGCCTACGAGGGCTGGTTCAAGATCCTGGCCGGCCACCCGGGCTCATGGATGAAGGGGCAGGTCCCCGCCGAGCTCGACCGCAAGGCCCAGGCCGCCTACGTGCGCGACATCCTGGCTGGCCTCTGCGACCGCGCTCGCTTCCCAGCGCTGCCGGGCGGCAAGGACGTCCAGGACGGCGACCCGCGTTGTGGGGCGTACCTGAAGTGACCGGGCCCGGTGCGCTCCCCGGCGCGCGCGGGACCTACTCGCCCAGATAGCGCCGCAGCATGGCGGCCGCGCCGGTCTTGTCCTTGGTCGCGCCGAGGTGGGTGGCGACCAGGGAGGCGCCCTCTGCGGCGATGACCACCAGGGTCGTCCGCAGCGCGTCGGTCATGGCCCAGCTGCCGTCGGTCTGCACCTTGGACTTGGCGTAGTCATGGCGCATGGCCACGCGCGACTTGTCCTTGGCGACGTACTTGATGCTGATCTGGATCACCCGGCCCGCCTCGAGGCGCACGCCGTACTGGCTGGCGGGATCTCCAGCCGGCGGGATCATGGCCACCGTGCCGTCGTTGGGCACCTCGCCGGAGACCTTCCAGCCCGCCGACCTGGCGTTCTCCGCCACGTCGCGGCGGGTCATCAAGAGCGCGACGTTGCCGAAGGTGAGCCGCGGCGCCGCAGCGCGCTGGTCCAGCACGACCACGGTCTGGCCGCTCTTCTTCTCCGGCGTGCTCTGCGCCCCGCCACAGCCTGCGAGCGTCCCGAGCAGCGCGGCGGTGGCGAGCGCTGCGGACAGGCGTCGAGGGGAGCGCCGCTGAAGTCGGTGATGCATCGTGTTGCCTCTCGGTGGTTGGCGCAGGCCGCCGGAGCGGCGTGTCGTTGGGTGTTGGGCGCGCGACGCGAGGGTCGCACGACTTGGTGTCCTCGGGCCTCTAGGTGAGGTCACGACGTTCGAACACCAGGAGTCCCAGCACCAGGAAGATCGCAGCGTAGCTCAAACCGTAGCCCATGGCCTGTAGCACGTACTCCGGTGGCACGTCCCAGCCCAGCAGCAGCTCGTCGCTGACGTTGAAGGCCGAGAGATCCGGCACCACCGCGACGATCACCCGCCCGAGCGCGCGCATGGCCGGCACCTCCGCGAACACGCCCTTGGTCGCGCTCATCAGGTCGATGACCACGTAGGCGATGCGGCCGATGGCGAACATGCCCAGGGTCAGCAGGCCCGAGAGCATCGGCGAGGAGAGCGCGGAGAAGAAGGTGGCGATGGCCGTGACCAGCATGACCTCCACGTAGCTCAGCAGCAGCGCGCTCAGGATCGGCCCGGTCACCGCCCCGCCGCGCAAGGTCAGCACCGCGAACCAGCACAGCGACAGCGCCGCCATCTCCAGCAGCAGCAGGGTGCAGAGGCCGAAGTACTTGCCGAGCAGGAACTCCGAGCGCCGCACGGGCTTGGGCAAGATCGCGTAGAGCGTCTTCTTCTCGATCTCCTTCTGCAGCAGCGCGACCCCCAGGATCACGCCTGTGAGCACGGTGATCAGCGGGATGGTGAAGAGCCCGAAGTCCTGCACCAGGCGCGCCTGCTGATCGACCAGGGCCAGATCGCTGAGCACCACCGAGCCGAGCAGCAGCAGCACGGCGACGCCGAGCACGCCGTAGAACAGGCGCGTGCGCCCGGCCTCTCGCAAGGTGTTGCCCATGACCGCAGAGATGCGGTTGAGGCTCGCGCGGGGGCCGGTCACCTGCAGCGTGACGCCGGCGTAGCGGGTCTTGTGGGCGCTCATCGGGCACCTCCGCCGTCGGGCGCGTCCGAGCCCTCGGCGCCGGCCGTCGCACCTGTCACCGCCTTGCGCATGAAGAGCTCCTCGAGGGTGTCCCGCACCGGGTGCAGCTCGACCAGGGTCGCCCCGACCTCCGCGGCCCGGGCCGAGAGCTGGGGCACCGCGCCAGAGGGCAGCCGCAGGGTCATGACCCCCTCCGTGACCTGGTCCACGCCGGCCTCCGGCCACGCGCTCAAGAGCTGCTGCAAGGCCGAGATCGCGGCCTCGTCGGGCACCTTGAGGGTCGCCGCGCTGAAGAGCTTGTCGCGCCGCAGCAGGCTGTCGAGCGGCCCCTCGGCGATGGCCACGCCCTGGTTCAAGATCACCACCGAGTCACACACGCTCTCGACGTCGCTCAGGATGTGGCTGGTGAGGAAGAGGCTGCGGCCCTCGTCGCGCAGCTCGACCATGAGGTCGCGCAGCTCCTTGCGTCCGACCGGGTCCAGGCCGCTCATGGGCTCGTCGAAGATCAACAGATCCGGGTCGTTGAGCAGGCTCTGCGCGATGCCCACCCGCTGCAGCATGCCCTTGGAGAAGCCGCGCAGGGTGCGGTCCATGGCGTGGCCGAGCCCGAGCCGCTCGAGCAGCATGGGGATGCGTCGCTTGCGCGTGTCGGCGTCGAGCCCGAAGAGCTGGCCGACGTAGTCGAGCACCTCGGTCGGCTTGAGGTAGTCGTAGAAGTAGGGGTGCTCGGGCATGTAGCCGATGCGCGCGCGCGCCATGGGGTCCCGGCTCGGGAGGCCGAAGAGCGAGATGTCGCCCGCGCTCGGCTGAATCAGCCCCAGCAGGCACTTGATCGACGTCGTCTTGCCGCTGCCGTTGGGCCCCAGATAGCCCAGCACCTGGCCCTGCCGCATGGTGAAGCTGACGTCGCGCACGGCCTCGACCCGCCGCCCCAGCAAGCCGGTGCGGAAGGTCTTGCTCAGGTGGTCGACCCGCAGGATCTCGTCGCTGGACGGCGTCGCGCCGCCCGCCCTTGGCTCAGTCACAGCCCCATCTCCTCGCGGTACCACGCGATGGTCCGCGCCAAGCCGTCCTCCAGCTCCACCCGTGGGGCGAACTCCAGCAGCTCCCGGGCCTTGGAGATGTCGGGCACCCGCAGCTCCACGTCGGGGTGGTCCCACCGCACGTAGTCGATGGCGCTGTCCGAGGCCGCGAGCCGGACGATGTCGCGCGCGAGCTGGTGGATGGTCACCGTCGAGCGCGGGTTGCCGATGTTGAAGCTCTGCCCCACCGCCTGGTCGCGGGTGAGCACGAGCAGCAGGCCGTCGATGATGTCGTCGATGTAGCACCAGGAGCGGATCTGAGAGCCGTCGTTGTGGATCGACAGCGACTCGCCCTGCAGCGCGCGCCGGATGAAGTGGTGGATCGCGCCGGTGCCCACCTGCCGCGGCCCGTAGATGTTGAAGGGCCGGATGCTCACGGTCTTCATGCCGTACTGCTTGAAGTAGTTGTGGCACAGGTGCTCGGTGGCGAGCTTGGACACCGCGTAGGTCCACCGCGCCTCGCCCACCGCGCCCAGGGCCGTGGCGTCGCCCTCGGTGACCCGGAAGGCGTAGCGGCCGAAGACCTCGCTGGTGGAGAAGTCGACCACGCGCTCGATGTTGTGGCCGGCCGCGAGCAGGCTCTGGGCGATCTCCAGCACGTTCATGGTGCCCTGCATGCTGACCTGCATGGTCAGCACGGGGTTGTTCATGACCGTGTCGACGCCGGCGATGGAGGCCATGTGGACGATGTGCTCCGCGCCCGCCAGCGCGCCGCTCAGCGCGCCCTTGTCGCGGACGTCGCCGCGCACCAGCCGCACGTTGGGGCGCTCGAGCAGGTCGGACGCGGTCACGGCGTCGCGGTGCAGGTTGTCGAAGAGCACGACGCGGATGGTCGGGTCCGCCGACAGGCGCCGGGCGAGGGTGGAGCCGATGAAGCCGGCGCCGCCTGTGATGGCCACGGTCTTGCCGCTGAGGGCGGCGACGGCGGTGGCTGCTGCTGGGTCGGTCACGGGGTCTCCTGGGTGGGCGTCTTGGCTGGCGCGGCGGCCGGGGGCGTGCGGCCGTCTGGAGCCTGCACCGGTGCGCCCTGGTTGAACACGTGCCGGGGCGGCGGCGCGGGCGGCGGCGGCGCGGGCGGGCTGACCCGGCCGAACTCCGGCGCCGCCTCGTCGCTGTCGAGCTGCGTGGCGGGGTCGAGCACGCCGCGGGGCGGGCGCAGGTCGGCGATGCCCAGCTGCTTCAAGAGCGCGGGGTCCACCGGCCGCTCCGGCAGCCAGTTCTCGGCCACGCCGTACTCGGTCGGCGGCGCCACCTGACGCCGCGGCCCCAGCAGCAGCGACAGGGTCTCGCCCACGTAGGGCCAGTCACGCTTCCGGTCGTGGTCGAGCCAGGCCAGGGTGTCGGCCGCCGCCGCCTTGTCACGCTGGCGCAGCCGCACTCGCAGCTCGCGCCGCTGCTCGCCGGTGCCGGCGGCGTAGCTCGCCATGGCCGCCGCCACGCTGTCCTCGGTCCGGCCGGCGCGCGCGTACTGGTGCGCCAGGTAGTTCGGGTCGAAGGAGAAGCCGGGCATCTGGTAGGCGAGGGCGAGGTACTCCAGCGCCAGCGCCTCGCGTCGGGCGGCCTCGACGTCGTCGTAGCGGTGCTTGTAGGCGAAGAGGTTGTACGCGATCTCGTGGTAGAGCCAGCCGTCTTCGGGGAAGTGCTCCAGCCCCAGCCGGGCGAAGCGGTTGGCGCGCGCGTTGACCGACTCGTCGATCTTCTGCCCGAACTTGATCACCTGCGCGCCCCACCGGTAGGTCGTGCGGTTGTGGGCGTCCAGGCCCCAGATCGCCTCCAGGTAGAGGTCGATGAAGGGCAGCTGGCTGTCGCTCAGCAGGTGGTTGACGAAGTAGTGCGCCACCCGCACGAAGAGCAGGTCGGCGACGAAGGATTGATGCCCCAGCGACGCCACGCGCAGCGCGGTCACGGGCGGCACGTAGACCGTCTCGGCGTTGACCCCGAGGTAGCGCTGCGGCCGGGCGATGTCCTTGCCGATGTGCAGCCACTGGTTGGTGAACACCAGCAGCCAGAGCGCGCAGATCCAGCCGACGAGCTGGAGTCGCCGCCGCGGGTCGCGGAGCCAGAAGGCGCTGAAGTCGGCCCACCAGCTGGATCGCGCGGCGGGCGCGGGACGCGAGTTGCTCAGGCCGAACCTCCTTGAGGCGGTCTTGGGTCCGGCGCCGCGGTCGCTGGAGGGACGCGAGGGCGGCGAGGTCGATGGCATGTGTGGGCTGCGCCAGCGGGCGCGCGAGGATGCTCGGGGAGCGTATGTCGGTTTGGCGGGCGTGCCAACAGGGCGCCCCGCTGGGGCGGGTGGCGCGCCTGGGACGCGCGCTCAGGTCGGGGTCGGCGGCGCCGCCGGACGCGGCCTCAGGGCGCTGCCCACGAGCCACGCGACGCAGGCCGCCGCGGCCCCCACCAGGGTCTGGCTGGCGCCCACCGGCAAGGCCCACAAGAAGGCGACCACGTAGCCGCCGAAGCCGGCCACCGCGCCCAGGAACCCGGCCCACGCCAGGGCCTGGGGCAGGTTGCGCGCGAGC
>JAUIAC010000888.1 GCA_030425545.1 bacterium
CCTACTCAGCGTCAACGAATGGCAGCGCCTCGCCTGCGAATGTGGTGATCGATCCGGGCTAGGAGCCTGTCGGACTTTGACCCTCCCGCCGACGTGGTCGAGGTGTTGCGATGGCCATCCGCTTCGTCCCCGTCGACCGGGACACCCCGCTCCTGATGCCGCCCGACCTGCGCGACTGGGTGCCCGGTGACGACATCGTCCACTTCATCATAGAGGCCTGCTCCCGCCTGCCGGTCGACAGCTTCAAGGTCAACGCCCGCGGCAGCGGCAGCGCGCAGCACCCGCCGCACATGATGCTCGCGCTGCTCGTCTACTGCTACGCGCACGGGGTCTTCTCCTCGCGCACGATCGAGCGCGCCACCTACCGCGACGTCGCCGTGCGCTACCTCACCGCCGACACCCACCCCGACCACGACACCATCGCCAAGTTCCGGCGCGAGAACCTCGACGCCTTCGCCGCCGCCTTCACCGACGTGCTCGAGCTCGCCGCCAGCCTCGGCATCCTCAAGCTCGGGAACCTCGAGGCAGCGCTCGACGGCAGCCACTTCAGGGCGAGCGCCTCCATCGACCAGAACGTCACCCACGCCCGCGCGGCCGAGCTGCGCGAGCAGCTCGAGGCCGACATCGCCGGGCTGCTCGAAGAGGCCGAGCGCGCCGACCTGGGCGACGGGGAAGCCTCGCGCCTGCCGGAGGAGATCGCCCGCCGCGAGAAGCTCTGCGCCAAGATGGACAAAGCGATAGCCGAGCTCGAAGCCCGCGCCGCAGCGCGCCAGGAGAAAGCCATGGCCGAGTACGAGCAAAAAGCCGCCGCCCGCGAAGAGAAGGAGCGCCAGACCGGCAAGAAGCCCCCCGGCAAAGAGCCGGCCAGGCCCGACATCAAGGCCGGCCAGGGCGACAAGGCCGGCGAGCAGTGCAACCTCACCGACCCCGACAGCCGCGTCATGCGCAAGAGCCGGCGTTCCGGCTACACGCAGAGCCACAACGCCCAGGCTGCCGTCGACACCGGCACCCACCTCGTCGTCGGCGCCCACATCGCCAAGAGCGCGTCCGACGGCGGCCAGCTCGAGCCCGGCGTCCGCGCCGTCGAGGAGGCCACCGGCCACGCCCCGGAAGCGGTGCTCGCCGACGCCGGCTTCGCCGACGCCGGCGCCTTCGAGCGGCTCGGCGAGGACGGGGTAGACGTCTACTGCAGCGTCCACCGCGAAGACGCCCACGCCGAGCGCGAGTACGACTACCGCCCCGCGGAGAAGCGCAAAGCCCCCAAGGAGCCCAAAGACCCGCGGCTGCTGTCCATGCGCGAGAAGCTGCGGTCTCCCGGAGGCAAAGAGACCTACGCCCGTCGCAACAGCACCGTCGAGACCGTCTTCGGCCTGATCAAAGAGGCCATGGGCTTCCGCGCCTTCAGCCTGCGCGGCACCGCCAAGGTCGAGGGCGAGTGGAAGCTGGTGTGCCTAGCGCACAACCTGCGGCGTCTCTTCAACCTCCGCGCCCCCGCGAAGATGGCGGGGATGGGCGCTCTGGCCGCGTAGTGCGGCGCCCCGCAGGCCGGGGCAGGTCGCCAAGCCCGCCCGGGAAGCCCCGGGGGCCCGGCATGGTCAATATCGCGAGCCGGCCCCGCCCGCGGGGAGAAAACGCGTCACCCTCCGGCCAGAACCCGCGCGCGGTGGCCCCCGCAAACTAAGTCCGACAGGCTCCTAGAGGTGCTTCACCTTGAGGTTCC